>NZ_JBARMY010000202.1:0-11897 GCF_049802695.1 Mycobacterium sp. | reverse complement strand
CGGCGTTGCCGGGTTTGGCCAAGTTGCACCTGGTCGAGGGCTCGCGTCCAAACGATGCGCCGGTCTTCGACAAATTCGCCAGCGCGCTGCTGAACGGCGGCTTCGCGCCGCCCACCTTCAACGCCAGCGACATCGCCTGGTCGGACCGGGATCCGTCCGACGTCACCGCAACGGTCACCGTCACCGGTCCCAACCCGGCGGCGACCGGCTTCACCTTCCCGATGGAGTTCAAGCCGAATGAAGGCGGCTGGCAGCTGTCTCAGCAAACGGCCGCGATGCTGCTGGCGTTCGACACCTCCCACCCCAGCCCGTCGCCGTCGCCGACTCCGTAACGGGTCGCGATGTGGATCGGTTGGCTGGAATTCGACTTGTTGCTCGGTGACGTGCGGTCACTGAAGCAGAAGCGTTCGATGGTTCGCCCCGTCGTCGCCGAGCTGCAACGAAAGTTCGGTGTCTCAGCGGCCGAGACGGGATCGGTCGATCTGTACCGGCGGGCGGGCATCGGGGTGTCGACGGTGTCGGGCGATCGCAGCCATACCGTCGACGTGCTCGACGCTGCCGAACGGCTGGTCGCTGCGCATCCGGAATTCGAGCTGCTGTCGGTGCGGCGCGGACTGCGTCGCAGCGACGACTGACTTTCCACTCGCGCCGGGCGGCTACAGCTGGCGCTTGCGGCGAAGTGGCGGCGGCGTGACAGCGCCGGGGGCGAGCCGCCGCGCGGAGATCAGGAATGCGGTGTGGCCGCGCATGTTGTGCTGTGGGCGCACCGCGAGACCGACGACGTTCCAGCTGCGCTGCAAGGTCTCCCACGCGCGCGGTTCAGTCCAGCACTGCTGTTCCCGCAACGCTTCAACCGCTTTCGACAGCTGAGTCACGGTGGCTACGTAGATCGTCAGCACGCCGCCGGCGATGATCAGCCGCGACACGGTGTCGAGCACCTCCCACGGCGCCAGCATGTCTAGCACGACCCGATCGACTGACCCGTCAGGCAGTTCACTGTCGACAAGGTCGCTCAGCACTAGTTGCCAGTTATCCGGGGCGCCAGCGAAGAAGACCTCCACATTGCGGCGGGCGTGCTCGGCGTGGTCGGCTCGCAGCTCGTAGGAGACCACCGTGCCGTTCGGCCCGACCGCCCGCAGCAGCGAGCAGGTCAGTGCGCCCGATCCGGCGCCGGCCTCCAACACCCGCGCTCCCGGGAAGATGTCACCTTCGTGCACGATCTGGGCGGCGTCCTTGGGGTAGACGACCTGCGCGCCGCGCGGCATCGACATCACGTAGTCGACCAACAGCGGGCGCAGCACCAGAAACGGTTCGCCGTTGGCGGATTTGACGACGCTGCCCTCGAGCAGGCCGATCACCGAGTCGTGCGCGATGGCCCCGCGATGAGTGTGAAACTCGCCGCCCGGCTTGAGCAGCATGGTGTAGTGCCGGCCTTTGGTGTCGGTGAGCTGAACGCGATCACCGACAACGAACGAGCCGGTTGAAGACACAGTTCTCAAGCCTGCCAGCAGACGCGCCGACGCCGATGCGCGGGGTTGTCGGCACCGGCTTCTAGGCTGCTGGTATGCACAGCGCGCCGGCCGGTCAACTTACCTGGCGGCGGCCTGCGTTGTCACCGTCGCGGGCGGCAGACTTCAAACAGTGCCCGCTGCTGTACCGGTTCCGGGCGATCGATCGGTTGCCCGAGCCGCCGTCGACCGCCCAAGTGCGCGGATCGGTGGTGCACGCCGCGCTCGAGCAGCTCTACGGCCTACCCGCGGTGCAGCGGGTGCCGGAGACAGCCAAGGCGCTCGTCGGGCCGGCCTGGGATCAGGTGATCGCCGAGGAACCGGAGCTGGCCGGGCAGTTCGGGCCCGCCCAGCGCGCCGAGCTGCTCGAGCAGGCGCAGGCGCTGCTGTCCGGCTATTACCGGCTGGAAGACCCGACCCGGTTCGACCCGCAGAGCTGCGAGCAGCGCGTAGAGGTCGAACTGGCCGACGGGACACTGCTGCGCGGCTTCATCGACCGGATCGACGTCGCCCCTACCGGTGAGTTGCGGGTGGTGGACTACAAGACCGGCAAGGCGCCGCCGGCCGCGCGGGCACTCGCCGAGTTCAAGGCGATGTTCCAGATGAAGTTCTATGCGGTGGCACTGCTGCGCTCGCGTGGTGTGCTGCCGACCCGGCTGCGGCTCATCTACTTGGCGGATGGCCAGTTGCTCGACTACGCCCCCGACCACAACGAACTGCTGCGCTTCGAGAAAACGTTGATGGCGATCTGGCGGGCGATCCAATCCGCCGGTGCGACAGGCGATTTCCGGCCCAGCCAAACTCGGCTGTGCGACTGGTGCCCGCACCAAGCGCTTTGCCCGCTCTTCGGCGGAACACCGCCGCCATATCCCGGCTGGCCGGAGCAGCCGGCTGCCTGACTGCGATCTCAGCAGCCGGCCTACTGCAACGGTGACATCTCCTGCAGCATGGTGGGGATCAGTTCACTGACCGTCGGATGGATGTGCATGGTGCGCGACAGCGTGGTGTAAGGCGCTTTGGCTGACATCACGTCCAGGATCTCGTGCACGGCCTCGTCGCCGCCGACACCCAGAATGGCCGCGCCCAGAATCTGTTTGGTGTCGGCGTCGACAACCACCTTCATGAAGCCTTGCGACTCGCCTTTTTCCACCGCTCGGCCGACCCGCGTCATGGGACGTAACCCCACCAGCGCGCGGCGACCCGATGAGCGAACCTGATCAACCGTCATCCCGGCCCGTCCCAGCGGCGGGTCGATGTAGAGCGCATAGGCGGTGATGCGGTCACTGACCCGGCGCGAGTCACCGTCGAGCAGGTTGGCGGCGACGATTTCGAAGTCGTTGTAGGAGGTGTGCGTGAACGCTCCCCGACCGTTGCAGTCACCCATCGCCCAGATGTGATCGACGTTGGTCTTCAGTTGATCGTCCACCGTGATGTAGCCGCGCGGGTCGGTCTCGACACCGGCCTCGTGCAGTCCGAGATCGTCGGTGTTGGGTCGCCGCCCGACCGCCAGCAGCAAATGGCTGCCCGATATCGGCGCAGCACCGCTTCGAGCGGTCAGCTGACAGCCGTTGCTGTGATTAGTGATTCGGACATCATCCGCGTCGACGACGACGTCGATGTCCTCGTTCTGCAGGATGGACATGATCGCCTCGGAGACGTCGTGATCTTCGCGGGACGCCAGCCTGGGTCCTTTCTCAACGACGGTCACGCGGGCCCCGAAACGGCGGTACATCTGCGCGAACTCGAGGGCGATGTAACTGCCGCCGACGATGACGAGATGTTCAGGCACAACGTCGAGTTCGAGAATCGACACGTTGGTGAGGTAGTCGACGTCTGTGAGCCCGGGTATCTCGGGCACCACGGCCCGACCGCCGACGTTGAGGAAGATCCGGTCGGCCTGCAGCACGTCGTCACCGACCTGCAGCGTATGCGGGTCGGTGAACCGGGCGTGGCCGCGCACCAGCGTGCAGCCGTCCATCCCGTCCAGCCAGTCTTCGACGCCTTTGCGGTCGCTGAGCATGATGTCGTCCTTGCGCGCCTTGACTTTCGCCATGTCCACCACGACCGGTCCCGTGCCCACGCCGTAGTCGGCGCCGCGACGGGCCAGGTGAGCTGCGTAGGCGCTGGCCACCAGCGTCTTGGTGGGAATGCATCCGGTGTTGACGCAGGTGCCGCCGACCAGCTTGCGCTCCACCACGGCGACGGAGTGGCCGGCGGCGGTCAGCCGGCCTGCGAGCGGTGGCCCGGCCTGGCCGGCGCCCACCACGATCGCATCGAAACGCGTTGTCACAACGCGGCGGTGATGGCCGCGATGGCGAATCCGCCGAGCACCGCGATCGCGTCTTCAAGCAGCGCGATCGGGGTGGCGTGACCGTGGGCAGTGGTCAACCGGGACCGCGCTTGGTAGCCGCCCAACGTACCCAGCACCGCGCCCACGGCACCCGCGCCCAACCCGCCCCAGGTGTAACCCCAGGCGGTGCCGAGGACGGCGCCGGCGAAGGCGCCCATCACGATGCGGGCAGCAAACGACGGCGGCGCGGTCCGGGACGGCGTCTTGGGCAGCTTGTCGACGACCAACTCACCGAGCGCAAGCGCAGTGAAGATGATGACGGTGATCAGGTGGCCCACCCAGGACAGCCAGTGCCCGCTGAGGTTGATCCACTTCAGATAGGCAGCCCAGGCGACGACGGCGGGCGCGGTGAGTGAACGCAGACCGGCGACGACACCGATCAGCAGAGCCAGCAGCAAAACGTAGAGGTGCGTCACGGTGACCTTCCTGGCGGGGTATGCCGATCTGCCTTCGATTGTCAGGGCCGCGCTGCCACCTGACCGCGGTCGGCGATCGGCTCTAGCCGGACGCTAACACAGCAACCACGGCAGCAGCAGTGCATCCATGGTCAGAATCGGCAGAACCGGATATCGGAGGCCAAGATCGCTTTGGCTCCTATTGCGGCCAGTTCATCCATGATCTCATTGACGCCGCGGCGCGGCACCAGCGCGCGCACCGCCACCCAGTCCGGTTCGGCGAGCGGCGCGATCGTCGGCGACTCCAAACCGGGCGTGATGGTTGTGGCGTCGTCGAGAACCGCGCGCGGGCAGTCGTAGTCGAGCATCAGGTACTGCTGACCGAAAACCACACCCTGCACCCGGGCCACCAGTTGGTCCCGCGCGGTGCCACTCGGGCCACCTTCGACCGCCGCCGGCTCAGCCCGCTCGATGAGTACCGCCTGCGAATCACACAGCGGCTCACCGAAGGCCACCAGATGATGCAGGCTCAGGGTGCGGCCCGAGCCCACCACATCGGCGATGGCGTCAGCGACTCCGAGCTGGATGGAAATCTCCACCGCACCGTCGAGCCGGATCACGGTTGCTTCGATTCCTCTGTCGGATAGGTCTTTTCGCACCATATTGGGGTACGCGGTGGCGATTCGCCGGCCGGCCAGGTCAGGGAGCGTCCAGTCGCGTCCGGCCGGGGCGGCATAGCGGAAACTTGACGCCCCGAAGCCCAGCGCCAGCCGTTCGCGCACCGGCGCATCGGACTCGCGCCACAGATCGCGCCCGGTGATGCCGAAGTCGAGATCGCCCGAACCGACATAAATGGCAATGTCTTTGGGCCGCAGAAAGAAGAACTCGACATTGTTGTGCGGGTCGATGACCGTCAGGTCTTTGGGATCGGTGCGGCGGGAGTATCCGGCTTCGGCGAGAATTTCAATGGCCGGCTCGCTCAGGACGCCCTTGTTGGGTACCGCCACCCGCAGCGTCGACGCGGCGCCGTTTCGGAACGAAGCGGCCATCAGAGTTTCTCGTACACGTCGTCGAGTGTCAGCCCGCGGGCCACCATCAGTACCTGCGTCCAGTACAGCAACTGGCTGATTTCCACTGCGAGCGCGTCGTCGGATTCATGCTCGGCGGCCAGCCACACTTCACCGGCCTCCTCCAGAATCTTCTTCCCTACCGCGTGTACCCCGGCGTCCAGCGCTGCCACGGTGGCGCTACCGGACGGCCGGCTGCGGGCGCGTTCACCCAGCTCGGCGAACAGATCCTCAAAGGTCTTCACGGCCAGCGATTGTTTCACGCGCCGGCACCCGAAGTCACGGCGGTTTCAGCAGGCCTCTTCGCCTTCGGTCTGCAGCGAGTCGGCGTGCATGTCTTCCAGCGAGACACCGGTGGTTTCCCGGACCCACCGCCACACGAAGACGAACGACAGCACAGCGCACAGGGTGTAGAAGGCGTAGGCCAGCCCGAGCGCCTGGCGCAGCACCGGGAAGGTCACCGTGATCGTCCAGTTGGCCACCCACTGGACACCGGCGGACAATCCCAGCGCCGCAGACCGGATCCGGTTGGGGAACATCTCACCCAGCTGCACCCAGACGATGGGTCCCCACGACACCGCGAACGCGACCACGAACAGGTTGGCCGCGACCAGCGCGACCAGCGCCGAAGAGCCGGCGAGGATCGGCCGGCCGTCGACGACCGGAGCCCGGCTGAACACGACCGTCAAGGTCGCGAGCATCAGGGCCATACCGGTCGATCCGGCCAACAGCAGCGGCCGGCGGCCGACGCGGTCGATCAGCACAATCGCCAGCAGGGTGATCACCACGTTGACCATCGACGTCGCCAGGGCGATGGTGAACGCCGACGACTCGCCGAATCCCACTGCCTCCCACAGCACCCGGGAGTAGAAGAAGATCACCGCGATGCCGACGAACTGCTGCGAGACCGCGAGCCCCACGCCCAACCAGACAACGGGGTACACGCCCCCGGTCGGGGCGCGCAGGTCACGCCAGGCCGGCGGCTTCTCTTGGTGCAGCGTCTCGGCTATCCGGTTCAGCGTCGGCTCAACGTCGTGCTTGGCCAGCAGCTTCGACAGCACCTGGCGAGCGTCGGAGAACCGTTCGCCGGCAACGAGGTAGCGCGGCGACTCGGGAATGGTGAAGATCAACGCGGCGTAGACCACCGCGACGAGCACCTCGCCCAGATACGTCCATCGCCAGGCCGCCAACCCCAACCAGAGGTGCGCACTGGCACCCCTGGCAAGACGAAGCGGCACCCAGTTAACCGCCAGCGATCCGCAGATGCCCAGCACGATGCCCAGTTGGTGCAGTGAGCCGAGCCGGCCGCGGAGCTGCGGTGGCGAGATCTCGGCGATATAGGCCGGCGAGGCCACCGAAGCCACGCCAATACCGATGCCGCCGACGGTGTGGAAGACGATGAAGGTGGCGATGTTGCCGGCCAGCCCGGTACCCAACCCGCAGGCCACCAGCAGCGTCGCCGCGAGCCTCATCATCGCCAGCCGGCCCATCCGGTCGGCGATCCGTCCGCCGATCATCGCTCCGGGCGCGGCTCCCAGCAGCGCCGCGGCCGCCGCAAAACCCAGCAGTGCGTTGCCGAGACGGAAGTCCGCCGCCAGCCCGCTGATCGCGCCGTTGGTCACCGAGATGTCGTAACCGAACAGCAGACCGCCGATGGCGGCCACCGACGCGTAGTGGACGGCGGCACGAACGGCCCTGCGGGCACCGTGCCGATCCGATGGCAGCGCCTCCGCGTCTGGTGTCAGTGTCTGGCTCGTCCGTTCCTGAGCCTCGTCAACACGGTCAGCAGCCATGATCAGACGTTGAAGTACTTCGCTTCCGGATGGTGCAGGATGAAGGCGTCGGTCGACTGTTCGGGATGCAGCTGCAATTCTTCCGACAGTGTCACCCCGATGCGTTCGGGTTCCAGCAACGCCATGGTCTTGACCCGGTCCTCCAGGTCAGGGCACGCGCCGTAGCCGAAGGAGTACCGCGCGCCGCGGTAGCCGAGTTTGAAATAGTCCTCGACGGCCTGCGGGTCCTCGGTGGACATCGCCCGGTCGCCGGAGAACCGCAGCTCCTCGCGGATTCGCCGGTGCCAGTATTCGGCCAGCGCCTCGGTGAGCTGCACACCGATGCCGTGCACTTCGAGATAGTCGCGGTAGGAGTTCGAGGCGAACAGTTCGTTGGCGAAGTCCGCGATCGGCTGACCCATTGTCACCAGCTGGAATGGCAACACGTCAACCTGACCCCGCTCGATGGCCACGTCGCGCGGACGGATGAAATCGGCGATGCACAGAAAGCGGTCACGCTGCTGACGCGGGAAGGTGAAGCGGAAACGCTGCTCGGCGTCGGGACGCGGCTCGGTGAGCAGGACAACGTCGTCGCCCTCGGACACCGCCGGGAAGTAGCCGTAGACGACCGCTGCGTGCGCGAGCACACCGTCGGTGGACAACCGGTCAAGCCAATACCGCAGCCGCGGTCGGCCCTCGGTCTCCACCAGCTCCTCGTAGGACGGGCCCGCACTGCCCCGCACGCCGCGCAACCCCCACTGACCCAGAAAGAGCGCGCGTTCGTCGAGCAGTCCGGTGTATTCGGCCAGCGCCAGGCCTTTGACGATGCGCGATCCCCAGAACGGTGGCACCGGCACCTCGACGTCGGTCGCCACGTCGGAGCGCTCCGGCACGACGACCGGCTGCTCGGTCGCCTTGCGTTGAGCTGCAATCCGTTTGGACCGCTCATGGCGGGCCTTGCGCTCGGCTTCCTTCTGCCGCGCGGCCACCGCTTCGGCGCTGTCGACGTCGGGAGCTTCGCCCCGCTTCGCGCTCATGATGGTGTCCATCAGTCTCAGGCCCTCGAAAGCATCTCGCGCGTAATGCACTTCGCCCTCGTAGATTTCAGCCAGGTCGTTTTCCACGTAGCTGCGAGTCAACGCCGCGCCGCCGAGCAGCACCGGAAACTTCTCGGCGACACCGCGGGTGTTCATCTCCTGGAGATTTTCCTTCATCACCACCGTGGACTTCACCAGCAGCCCCGACATTCCAACCACGTCGGCGCTTTTGTCTTCGGCCACTTCGAGAATGTTGGCAATCGGCTGCTTGATGCCGATGTTGACCACCTCGTAGCCGTTGTTGCTCAAGATGATGTCGACGAGGTTCTTGCCGATGTCGTGCACGTCGCCCTTCACGGTGGCCAGGACGATGCGTCCCTTACCGGAGTCATCCTCGGCCTTCTCCATGTGCGGTTCCAGATAAGCCACTGCGGTTTTCATCACCTCGGCCGACTGCAGCACGAACGGCAGCTGCATCTGACCGGAGCCGAACAGCTCACCGACCGTCTTCATCCCGGCCAGCAGGTTCTCGTTGATGATCGCCAGCGGCGGCTTCTGCGTCATCGCCTCGTCGAGATCCGCTTCCAACCCGTTGCGTTCTCCGTCGACGATGCGCTGCGACAACCGCTCCAGCAGCGGCAGCTTGGCCAACTCGGCTGCGCGCGACTCTTTCGACGACGCCGCCGAGACGCCCTCGAACAGCCGCATCAGCTCCTGCAGTGGGTCGTAGTCCTCGCGGCGCCGGTCATAGACCAGATCCAGCGCGACGTCACGCTGCTGGTCGGGGATCCGGTTCATCGGCAGAATCTTCGAGGCGTGCACGATCGCCGAATCCAGGCCGGCTTCCTGGCATTCGTGCAGGAAGACCGAGTTGAGCACCTGACGGGCGGCGGGGTTGAGACCGAACGAGATATTGGACAACCCCAGCGTCGTCTGCACATCCGGGTGACGTCGCTTCAGCGCGCGGATCGCCCCGATGGTCTCGATGCCGTCTTTGCGCGACTCCTCCTGTCCGGTGGCGACGGTGAACGTCAGGGTGTCGATGAGGATCGACGACTCGTCGACGCCCCAGTTGCCGGTGATGTCGGCGATCAGCCGCTCGGCGATCTCAACCTTCTTTTCGGCGGTCCGGGCCTGGCCTTCCTCGTCGATGGTCAACGCGACCACCGCGGCTCCGTGTTCGGCTACCAGTTCCATCGTCTTGTGGAACCGGGACTCGGGCCCGTCGCCGTCTTCGTAGTTGACCGAGTTGATGGCGCAACGCCCGCCCAGGTGCTCAAGACCGGCACGCAGAACCGGGGTTTCGGTGGAGTCCAGCATGATCGGCAGTGTCGAAGCGGTGGCTAGCCGGCTGGCCAGCGCCGCCATGTCGGCCACGCCGTCACGTCCCACGTAGTCGACGCACAGGTCCAGCAGGTGCGCGCCGTCGCGGGTCTGGTCTTTGGCGATGTCCAGACACTTCTGGTAGTCCTCGGCGATCATCGCCTCACGGAAGGCTTTCGACCCGTTGGCGTTCGTCCGCTCACCGATCACCAGCACCGAGGCGTCTTGCGCGAACGGAATCGCGGTGTACAGCGACGACACCGCCGGTTCGTGGGTGATGTTGCGGCGGCCGCGCTCGGCCTTGCCGTCGTTGAACGTCGCCACCGCGGCGGCGACCTGCCGGATGTGCTCAGGGGTGGTGCCACAGCACCCGCCGACCAGCGCCAACCCGAATTCGGCGATGAAACCGGCCAGCGCCTCGGCCAGCTCGTCGGGCTGCAGCGGGTATTCAGCGCCGTTGGCACCCAGCACCGGCAACCCGGCGTTCGGCATCACCGACACCGGGATGCGGGCATGCCGGGACAGGTGACGCAGGTGCTCGCTCATCTCGGCGGGCCCGGTCGCGCAGTTCAGCCCGATCATGTCGACACCCAGCGGCTCGATGGCCGTCAGCGCCGCCCCGATCTCACTGCCCAGCAACATCGTGCCGGTGGTTTCCACGGTGACGTGGGTGATCACCGGGATGTGCCGGCCCAACTGGACCATGGCCCGGCGCGAGCCCAGCACCGCGGCTTTGAGTTGCAGGAGATCCTGGCAGGTCTCGATCAAGATGGCATCGGCGCCGCCGTCCAGCATGCCCAGTGCGGCCTCGGAGTAGGCGTCGCGGATCACCGCGTACTCGGTGTGCCCGAGGGTGGGCAGCTTGGTGCCCGGGCCCATCGAACCCAGCACGTAGCGTCTCCGCTCGGGTGTGCCCAGATCGTCGGCGACGCCGCGGGCGATGGCGGTGCCGCGGTAGGCCAGCTCGCGGATTCGGTCGCCGATGTCGTAGTCGCCCAGGTTCGACAGGTTGCAGCCGAAGGTGTTGGTCTCCACGGCGTCGGCGCCGGCCTCGAAGTAGGCGCGGTGGATGGTTTCCAGCACGTCGGGGCGGGTTTCGTTGAGGATCTCGTTGCAGCCCTCGAGCCCACGGAAGTCGTCGAGGGTGAGATCCGCAGCCTGTAATTGGGTGCCCATCGCGCCATCGCCAATGAGGACGCGTTCGGAGAGGGTCGTCAGCAGGTCGGTGTCGTAAGCAGGATCGCCGGAAGTCATCTCCATAAGGATAGCTGGCCTATTGATTTCGGTGGTCCACCTGCACCGTTCGAATGCATCGGCGTCCTTGCTGAGCGTTAACCCTTACGCTGAAACATGTGACTCCGGCCGATGGCGGCGCCGCGCTGCCCGAACTGCACAACACGATCGTCGTGGCGGCTTTCGAGGGTTGGAACGATGCCGGCGACGCGGCCAGTGACGCGTTGGAGCACTTGGACGCTATCTGGGAAGCCGATCCGATCGTGGAGATCGATGATGAGGCTTACTACGACTACCAGGTCAATCGCCCGGTGATCCGCCAGGTCGACGGGGTCACCCGGGAATTGATGTGGCCGGCGATGCGAATCTCGCACTGCCGCCCGCCCGGCAGTGACCGCGACATTGTGCTGATGCACGGCGTCGAGCCCAACATGCGGTGGCGCACCTTCTGCGCCGAGCTGTTGGCAATCGCCGACAAGCTCAACGTCGACACGGTGGTGATCCTGGGCGCGCTACTGGCCGACACGCCGCACACCCGACCGGTTCCGGTGTCCGGCGCGGCCTACTCCCCCGAGTCGGCCCGGCGTTTCGGCCTGGAGGAAACCCGCTACGAGGGCCCCACCGGTATCGCCGGTGTGTTCCAGGACGCCTGCGTTGCCGCCGGGATTCCGGCGGTGACGTTCTGGGCGGCGGTGCCGCATTACGTGTCGCAACCCCCCAACCCGAAGGCGACGGTGGCGCTGCTGCGCCGTGTGGAGGATGTGCTCGACATCGAGGTCCCGTTGGCGGATCTGCCCGCCCAGGCCGAGGAGTGGGAGCAGGCGGTCAGCGAGATGACCGCCGACGACGAGGAGATCGCCGAGTACGTGCAGTCCCTCGAGCAGCGCGGCGACGCCGAGGTGGACATGCACGAGGCGCTGGGGAAAATCGACGGCGACGCGCTGGCCGCGGAGTTCGAGCGCTACCTGCGCCGGCGCCGGCCGGGCTTCGGGCGATAAGACCCGGCTGAGACTCGGCGTGTCGCGCTGAGCAAGCGTTACAGCTGCACACCAAGCAGTGCGTCCACCGCGGCGGCCACCGCCAGCGGCGCGGTGGTGTCGTGGCCACCGTATTCGAGCGCGTCGGTGCTCCAACCGTCAAGTGCAGCAAGGGCTTTCGGGGTGTCCAGGTCGTCTGCCAGGTAGCGGCGCAGCCGGGCGACCGTGTCGGTGG
>NZ_JBARMY010000201.1:0-5676 GCF_049802695.1 Mycobacterium sp. | reverse complement strand
GCCCCGGCGCACGTTCTCGTCCGGTCAGCGCGCGCTGCTGTGGGCGGCGGGTGTGCTGGGCGCCCTGGCGATCATCATCGCGGTGTTGATCGTCGTCAACTCGCACAACGAAAGCACCCAGCAACAGTCACCTCCGACCGTCACCGACACTGGAACCCCGCCCGCCAAGTCGTCCGGCGGAGCGAGTACGGCGCCGGCACAGCCATCCAGCCGAACGGGGCGCCACCAGCGCGGACATCGCCTGGTTTTTTCGCTGGAACAACCTCATCCCGAGACACTACGATGACCACCCCTCAGCACCTGTCCGATCGCTATGAGCTGGGGGAGATCCTCGGCTTCGGTGGGATGTCCGAGGTGCACCTGGCCCGCGATGTCCGCTTGGGCCGCGACGTCGCCGTCAAGGTGCTGCGAGCTGATCTGGCTCGCGACCCTAGCTTCTACCTGCGGTTTCGCCGCGAAGCACAGAACGCCGCGGCGCTGAACCACCCGGCGATCGTCGCTGTCTACGACACCGGTGAAGCCGAGACCGCTGCCGGTCCGCTGCCGTACATCGTGATGGAGTACGTCAACGGCGTCACGTTGCGCGACATCGTCCATACCGACGGTCCGATGCCGCCCCGGCGGGCCATCGAGGTCATCGCCGATGCGTGCCAGGCGCTCAACTTCAGTCACCAACACGGCATCATCCACCGTGACGTCAAGCCGGCGAACATCATGATCAGCACGACCAACGCGGTGAAAGTGATGGACTTCGGGATCGCCCGGGCGATCGCCGACGGCGGCGTCAGCGTCACCCAGACCGCGGCCGTCATCGGCACGGCGCAATACCTTTCCCCGGAGCAGGCCCGGGGCGATCCGGTCGACGCCCGCTCCGACGTGTACTCCCTGGGCTGTGTGCTGTACGAAATGCTGACCGGGGAACCACCTTTCGTCGGTGACTCACCCGTCGCCGTGGCCTATCAGCATGTTCGTGAAGATCCCATTCCGCCGTCTCAGCGGCACGAAGGGCTTTCCGCCGATCTTGACGCCGTGGTGCTTAAGGCGCTGGCCAAGAATCCCGATAACCGGTACCAGACGGCCGCCGAGATGCGCGCCGATCTGGTCCGGGTGCACAACGGTGAGCCTCCCGAGGCGCCCAAGGTGCTGACTGACGCGGACCGCACGTCGCTGCTGTCGTCCACCCCTGCGTCGGGTTCGGTCGCCAACCATGCGGATCCGTCGCCCCGACAGCAGCTCGACTACACCACCGACCGCACCGTCGGTTCGGTGAGCCGCTGGTTGATCGTGGTGGCCGTGCTGGCCGTGCTGACCGTCGCGGTGACCATCTTGATCAACACGTTCGGCGGCGAGACCCGCAACGTCCAAGTGCCGGACGTGCGCGGGGAGGTGTCGGCCGACGCGATCGCTGCGTTGCAGAATCGGGGCTTCAAAACCCGCACGCAGCAGAAGCCCGATTCGACGGTGCCGCCGGATCACGTCATCGGAACCGATCCAAGCGCCAATGCGTCGGTCAGCGCGGGCGACGAGATCACGATCAACGTCTCGACCGGGCCGGAGCAGCGTGAACTGCCCGACGTGTCCTCATTGAGCTATACCGACGCGGTGAAGAAGCTCAAGTTCGCCGGGTTCAGCCGATTCAGGGAGGTGAACTCGCCTTCGACACCGGAATTCAACGGCCGCGTGGTCGGCACCAGTCCGCCGGCCAACCAGACCTCGGCGATCACCAACGAGATCACGATCATCGTGGGAACGGGGCCCGCGACCAAGCAGATCCCCGACGTGGTGGGTCAGACAGTCGACATTGCGCAGAAGAACCTGGATGTCTACGGCTTCACCAAGATCAGCCAGACTCCGGTGGACAGTCCCCGACCGGCCGGTGATGTGCTCGGCATCAACCCGCCGGCGGGCGCGACGGTGCCGCTGGATTCGGTGATCGAGTTGCAGGTCTCCAAAGGCAACCAGTTCATGATGCCCGACCTGTCCAACATGTTCTGGGCCGATGCCGAACCGCAGCTGCGCGCGCTTGGGTGGACCGGCGTACTGGTCAAGGGTGCCGATGTCGACGCCGGTAACTCGGCGCGCAACCGGGTGATTTACCAGAGCCCGGCGCCGGGTCAGAGCGTTAACAAAGACGGCAACATCACGCTGAAGTTCGGTCAGTAACCGCCAGCGGCCGCACCGCGGCAACCACCTCATTCTCCAGCCTGCGGACCAACGCGTCGTCGAGGGCCTGGCCGCAGAACGTCAGCCAGTTGGCGAGCATCCGGTGCCCGCCTTCGGTGAGGATCGATTCGGGGTGGAATTGCACGCCGTGAATCGGTAGCCCGGTGTGCCGCACGCCCATGATCACGCCGCTGCGGGTCCGGGCGGTCACCTCGAGCTCGGCGGGTAACGTTTCCGGCAGGATCGTGAGCGAGTGATACCGGGTCGCGGTGAAAGGATCCGGAAGCCCTTGCACCACACCGGTATTGCCGTGATAGACGCTGCTTGTCTTACCGTGCAACAACTCCGGCGCGCGGTCCACGGTGGCGCCGAAGGCGACGCCGATCGCCTGGTGTCCGAGACATACTCCGAGGAGCGGGGTTTGGGCGTCGGCGCAGGCGTGCACCAGGCCGATCGACGCGCCCGCGCGTTCCGGCGTGCCCGGTCCCGGGCTGAGCAGCACCCCGTCGAATTGCGTGGCCACGGCGGCCTGGTCGGACAGCCGGGGGTCGTCGTTTCGCCAGACCTGGGCCTCGACACCGAGCTGTCCGAGGTACTGCACCAGGTTGAAAACGAAGCTGTCGTAGTTGTCGACGACCAAAATTCGCACCGTGTCAGGCTACCGTCAGTACCCAACCGGCCCCGCGGGCCGCGCAAATTGCATCCGGACCGGCTCGGTGAAACCCGCGATCTGCAGATCCGGGCGCACCGCTTCGTCGTAGCCCAGACCGAACCGGACCACATACTGCTTGTACAGCGTGACCAGCGGAGCGGCGGCCAGCGCGGCCTGCATCGCCGCCGCATCGCCCACAGCGGCGATCGTGTAGGGCGGGCTGTAGGTGCGTCCGTTGAGCAGCAGAGTGTTCCCGACGCAGCGGGGCGCCGAGGTGGCGATCAGGCGCTGATTCTGCATCTGGACCGCTTCGGCGCCGGCACTCCACATCGCGTTGAGGACCGCCTGGATGTCTTGCTGATGCACGACAAGGTCGTCGGGGGAGGCGTCGCGAGGGAAGCGCCCGTTGGCGTCGCGCTGCGCGTCGGTCAGCGTCACCACCAGGCCCGGTCCGTGCACCGGAGCCGCACCGGCGTCTTCGGCAAGCTCCGCTGACCGCTTCAGCATCGCCGCCAAGGCGCCACTGATCGACCGCCCGTGCGTCGAGTCGATACGGGTGGCCAACGCGTCTCGTTCGGCACTGAGACGATCGACCGAGGACTGCTCGGCGCGGACCAGGTCGACCAGGCGCGGTGCATCACTGCGGCGTATCTCCCCTCCACCGGAGACGCCGTGCGTGGCGGCGAGCAGCATTCCGGCGAGCAGACACACCACTGGAACACCCAGCCGCCATGGCGAGCGGTCATGAGGCGCGTCCGACCGTAACGGGCGCCGGAGCCCGGCGATCCAGCCAGCCATCGGGTCTCCGTTCCCTGATCACGGCGAGGGGTGAGCTAGTCTCGTATCCGACAATTCTCCCGCTGCAGTCGCCATCGTGGCACCCGCCCTGCACAACTGTCCGAGGTATGAATGCCTAAGTCAAAGGTTCGTAAGAAGAACGACTTCACCGTCAGCGCTGTCAGCCGCACCCCGGTCAAGATCAAATCCGGCCCGTCGAGCGTGTGGTTTGTCGCATTCTTCTGCGGCCTGCTGCTCATCGGGCTGGCTTGGTTGATGGTGTTCCAGTTGGCCGCCACGGGCACTGATGCTCCGGCCGCTCTGAACTGGATGGCGCAGCTCGGCCCGTGGAACTACGCGATCGCGTTTGCTTTCATGATCAGCGGGTTGTTGCTCACGATGCGTTGGCACTGAGCGCGCGGATACGCCGTGGTGCATTCAGTCCAGTTCTGCGAGGTTAGCGAGCCGGCAACGTCCCGGCCACCCAATCACACGCTTGTGATTCATCCCCATTGTTGATAACGCCTGTGGATAACTGTGTCGGCCGTGGTGGGACCGGCTAGCCCCGGCGGAGAGCGAACCGAGTGGGCGCCGCCGACGGCGGGCATCGCCGGTTGCGGTGTCGCCGGCGCGGTGATGGCCGTCTTGAGTGCGACTGCCATCACAGATCCGCCCGGTAAGGTCCTCGCCGGTGTTGTCGCAGTGGGGCTGCTGGGGTTTGCAGGCTTCTCGTGGCGCGCACGGCCGAGGCTGGCGATCACCGCCGGCGGGCTTGTCGTCCGCGGCTGGTGGCGGCAACAGCTGTTGTCGCCGGCTGATCTGACGCTGGTGAGAATCACCGAGTTCCGTCGCATTGGTCGCAAGGTCCAGCTGCTCGAAATCGACACCGCCGACGACCGATTGCTGGTGTTCTCGCGGTGGGACCTCGGCACCCCGCCGCTGGAGGTACTCGACGCCCTGACGGCGGCCGGTTACTCAGGCCCGCGATCGGGTGGACCGGGCGATCCCGAGGCGGCGCTGTGAGACGCGCTCGGGCCGTTAGGAGATGGTGATCGACTCGATGACGACGGGCTCGTTCGGCCGGTCGTTCCGGTCGGTCGGGGTGGTCGCTATCGTGTCGACGACTTGCTGCGATTCGGGGTCGACGATCTCACCGAAGATGGTGTGCCGCCGGTTCAGGTGCGGCGTTTCGCCGACGGTGATGAAAAACTGTGACCCGTTGGTGCCGGGGCCCGCATTGGCCATCGCCAACAGATAAGGCTTGTTGAATTGCAGTTCCGGATGGAACTCGTCGGCAAACTTGTAACCCGGGCCGCCGCGACCCGTGCCGGTCGGGTCACCACCCTGGATCATGAAGCCGCTGATCACCCGGTGGAACGCCGCGCCGTCGTAAAACGGGCCCGACGAACTGCCGGAAGCGTTCTCGGTTGAGTACTCCTTGGTGCCCTGCGCCAGGCCAACGAAGTTGGCGACGGTCTTGGGAGCGTGGTTGCCGAACAGGGCGATCTTGATGTCGCCGCGGTTCGTGTGCAGGGTCGCCGTGGCGGTTTGAATAGGGCTGGTGGTCACGACAGCACAGTCTGCCATTGGTCGGTGCTGCCACTGGTGACGGGGGCGACCGGGGTGTGCGGCGGTATGCCGACGCACATCCACTCATTCGACCCGCAGCCGTTGTCTTGATGGCAGTCTGAGAAGTCGGTACGTGCGGCCCATCGGGCCGGGAAAGGCGGGAGATGAGCGCGAAGACGAAGACTCCGTTGACTCCGCGGCAGCGACTGACCCGTGGCCTGACGTACACAGCGGTGGGTCCGGTGGATGTCGCGCGCGGCGTTCTCGGCCTGGGACTCGACTCGGCTCAGGCGGGTGCCTCGAATCTGCGTCGGCGCTACCGAGAAGGCCAGCTGGCCCGCGAACTGGCCCTCGCGCAGGAGACCATCGCCGAGCAGCTGGCCGCCGCGCAAGAGGCGGTGACCGGCCTGCCGACGGCGCTGCAGGACGTCCGGCGGTCACACCGCCACGGCACGCGGCCCTGGATCATCGCTGGCGCCGCCACCGCTGTCCTCGCCGGTGGCGCGGTGGCGTTC
>NZ_JBARMY010000200.1:0-4303 GCF_049802695.1 Mycobacterium sp. | reverse complement strand
ATGCGGCGGTGTCGCCGGCAGAGCCTCGGCCTCGGGGATGCGAACCGCCGCTGTCAGCATTCCGATGCCCGTCATCAACAACATGCTGCGACGATCCACTTCAAGTACCACCAATCGGTCAAGCCCGCGACGTCCGGCCCGGCGCGATGCACCCAGGCATCTTCCCTAAACGGTGCTAATGAAACCATGCGAAGCAGGGCCGTGCGTCGGAACCCACCCCGCGGCGTGCCCCTGATTTTTCTTGCAGCCCCGTGACGTGGGCTAATCGGCAGACCCGGCAGCCCCTTCCTCGGGGCCGTCGAGGACGCTGACGGCGATGCCGTAGGGCAGGAACCGCACCTTTCGCGTCGAATCGGTGTTGTTTTTATGCGCGCGTAACGCCTCGAGCTCCGTCGCGTAGACCTCTTCGACGTGTGCGCCACCGTCGGAACCGACGGTGTAGATCGTCCAGACACCGTCACCGGCCTCACCGGCCGTCTCCGGCTCGTTCCGCGGGCGCCGCCCCAGATTGTCGAAGAACACCGACCACCCCGACCGCTCACCGGGAACGGTGATGAACCTGCCGAACCGGTCGAACGCCTCGCGAAGCCCTTCACCGGCTTCACGGATCACCCGGTCGATGTTATCGGGATCGAACCCAAACGCGCCCTCGTCGCTCATCGTGCTCCTCCTGAGCTGCTGCACTGATTACCCACAGTGTGCGCGCACGCGGCGCGGTTCGCCATGCCCTGAAGAGGCGGCCGAGCGCGCCGCACGTTTGACCCTCGGCCAGTCGGGTAAGCAACGATATCCGACGGATGTCTAACAAAGGAGTTCGACATGAACACCAACACCACCGTGGTCATCGTCGTCGCCGTGGTTCTGGCATTACTCATCCTCGCAGTCCTGGCGTGGGCCGTTCGCAGCCGCGCCCAGCAACGCCGCCAGGCAGAGGCCCACCAGATACGTGAACGGGTCGAGGAGGTATCCCAGCACCTCGAGCGCCGTGAGGCGTTCGCCGACGAAACCGAACACAAGGCGCGCGCCGCGCAGGCAGAAGCAGACGCCAAGGCCGCCGAAGCGGCGCGATTGCAGCAGCGCGCACAAGCCCACCGGACGGATCTGGCCAGCGCACGAGAAGATCTCGACGCGCAGCGGGCCCGCGCCGACGAGATCGATCGGCCCGATCAGGCACGTACCGAACAGCGGCTACCCGAAGCCGAGACTCGACCGGGCGAAGCCGCGCCCACCGACACGCCACGAGTCGGTTAGTGCTGCTGGACAAGCGGCTCTGTCGCACCGGCTAGTACCCGGGCGAGTACCCCCCGTAGGGGTTCTGCGGATAGCCGCCATATGCAGGTGGATTGACGTACGGGTTCTGCGGCTGAACCGGGTTTGGATACTGCGGCGCCGCCGGAACGGCACTCTGCGGAACTTTGATCGGTATCGGGACCGGCACCAGCGGCAAAGTCAGGTACTCCGTTGTCATCGGAACTGACGACGACGTGTCGACAGGCGTGTCCGGCGGCGGCTCGGTCGGTGCGGTGGTGGTTGGCGTCGTGGTGGTCGGCGCGGCTGTTGTGGTGGGTTGCGTCGTCTTCGCAGGCGGCGGCGGCGGCTGGTAGATCGTCACGACCGGCGGCGGCGGCGCCGGCGGGGGTTCCGGTGGCGGCGGTGGTTCCGCTGAGGGTGGCGGAGGTGGGGGTTCCGCACTGCTGGCACTCGGAAGGACGCTGGGCGGCGGTGGCATTGGGCTCGGCGACGGTGCTAGCGAGGTGGGCGGCGGCGCCGGAGGCGCCATCGTCGGGCTGGCCGGCGGAGCCGGCGGTTGTGGCTGCACAGCACTGGTCAAGTTGTACGCCACCCCGCCGATGGCGACCATCGCCGCCAATGCGGTGAGTCCCAGGATCAAGCGCGGCACGTGGTAACGACCCCGCGGTTCGTCTTCCGGCGGCTCGTATTCAGGCCCGACACGCGCGGGCCGCACGGCGGGGCCGCCGCTGTAAGCGTCATCGCTGTACGGGACCGGCTCCATACCCGTACCGTCGTCCTCTGACCACGCCAGTTTCCGCGGCGCCGACGGCGGTTCGTCGTCAAGTAGAAGATCGGCGGCCGGCAGACCCGAGATTCCGGTGGTGGTGCCGCCGAACGCCGCAGCCATCGCCGTAGCCATCGCCGTCGCCGTCGCCGCGGTGGTTTCCTCCACCACGGCAGGCTCGCGGGAGGCAAACAGCGCGGCGCCGACGGCTGCGCTGAACGCGGGTTGCCTTGCGGTAATCACTGGTACCTGTGTGTGCGACGAAAGACGTTGGGACACGAGCGGTATGCTTGCTCCCCCGCCCACGGCCACCACCGCGGCGAGATCCCGCGATTCAATTTTGTGCTGCGTCAACAGCTGATCGAACGCGGACAGGACTCCGTCCAGCCGGTCGGTGATGAGATCTTCGAGCTCGGCTCGGGTGAGCTGAACACTCAAACGGTCATTGGCGGAGTCGACCACCACCTCGGTAGCAGGCTCGATGGACAGCCGCTCCTTGGCCTTGCGGCATTCCTCCCTGAGCTGGGCGAGCGGCCCGACTGCCGCGGTAGTGGCGGAATCCAGGGTCCGCTGGTGACCCGTTGCATCGGCCACGTGAACCAGCACGGTTTCGTCGATCTGGTTGCCGGAGAACTCCGGATACCGCAGCGTCTTGTCGATCGGTTCGAAATCCGACGCCGCGTCAGCCAGTGTGAGGCTGGTGCCACCGGCGCCGAAGTCGAGCAGTCCCACCACACCCTTGTCGGGTAGACCGGACGCGGAGTTGATAGCGGTTAAAGCGGCCAAGGCGTCCGAAACCAGCCGTGGCGCGATGCCGCTGTGGACGAAGCCGGAGTGAGTGCGCAGTCCTTTGCGCAGGGACCGCAGCGCATCAGGCCCCCAATATGCGGGAACGGCGATCGTCAACTTCGATGACGCCGCGTCACCCCCGGCAGCAGACACCATCGCGTCCAGCGCCTCGACGAGCAGGAGCTCGGGATCCTGCGGCAAGTCACCAGCGCATAGTGACGCCGTCGCGCCGCCGATGCACTCGACGAACCCAGTCGTCACCGCACCCGACTCGGCCAGGTCCGAATTCTCTTCGGGGAGACCGACTTCCGGGGATCGATGCGGGAAAAGAGTCAACACCGATCGGCGCGTCACGGGCGAATCCCCGTTGCGCGTCGCGACCAGGTTACCGGTCCCGATAGACAACCCAAGTGGGTCGTACATAGAACGAATACCTAACGTCGATAGCGGTCGGCGGGCCAGCGTCAACGATAGACGGGGTCAGGCCCTATCACTCTTGGCCGCAACCCCATTGGTATTCGGTCGATGCGGCTGCGTCACCGAAGTGATACCGCAAAGAGCTTGACAGTGCGCTCCGGTCTCACACCACGGTCAACGGCAGTGACCGTCTGGGCTCGAACTGAAATGTCGATCCGCCGCTGACTTTGGCCACCGAGACCTCCGGGAATTCCGTTGCTTTATCTGCGGATTCGACCAGCTCAGCGGTCCACTCGGTGTTTGCTCCGGTTACCCGCACTTGGATGTGCGGATCGATCGCCGTGGCGATGGCCTGCAGTGGTTGCACGGATTCCGGCGAGCACAACGAGATCCACGCATTGTCCTGGTGGGCAGGCGAGTCGTGCACGACCAGCGAATGCGATGTCGTTTCGGCTTGGACGTAGTCCAGCGGGTTGAGCAGTGGGTGCAACTCGAAGACACGCACGACGCCTTCGATGCCGCCAGGCAGCGACAGCGCGCGGTGAATGCGTTCGGCGCCAAGACCGGCCAGACCGATCAGCTGACGGGTGCCGACGGCGGCGGCCAACTGCTCATCGCTTCCGGCGCGTGCCCGTACCGCGATGGCGAACGACAAGTACAGCAAATGCATCTGCAGACACACTTCGTCGGCCATGCGCACCAGCGCCGAATGCGAGAACGCGCGGAAGTCCAGGTCGGAAACCAAGGGGCCTGAGTAATCGCTGAGCCCTTCATCAGACGAGTCGATCGGCTCCAATGCCAATGTCGCAGCGCGACTTTGGCTTACGATGTCCAGCGCCGGGATGCTTTGGGCCGGCGGGTAAGACTCGTCGATGATGACGGTCCACGCGCAGTGCGGATGCCGGTCGGACGGAACCCGCGGCGGGCGGTGGATCGGACGCATCTGCGCACGTGGGTTGGTCGCGACGGCGGTCGCGTCGAACGTCGGATCCTCGATGGTGTGGCACATGCCGAAGACATAGTCATCGCCCATCGGCTCCACGTCGAGCAGCGCACCGCAGTGGTCGAGCTGGAACTCAC
>NZ_JBARMY010000199.1:0-1916 GCF_049802695.1 Mycobacterium sp. | reverse complement strand
GTGGAACACTTCGCCCCGGCGGTCGGCGCGGGCGCCGACGCGGTCCTGGCGGCCAGTGTCTTCCATTTCCGGGAGCTGACCATCGGACAGGTCAAGGCGGCGATGGCCGCCGCGGGGATCAGTGTGCGATGACACTGGATCCAAAGATCGCAGGCCGCCTCAAGCGCAACGCCGACGGATTGTTCACTGCGATCGTGCAGGAGCGAGGTAGCGGTGATGTGCTGATGATTGCGTGGATGGACGACGACGCGCTGGCACGCACTCTGAAAACCCGTGAGGCCACGTACTTTTCCCGGTCCCGCGGCGAGCAGTGGATCAAGGGCGCGACGTCGGGTCACGCCCAGCATGTGCATTCGGTGCGCCTGGACTGTGACGGCGACGCGGTGTTGCTGGAGGTCGACCAGGTCGGCGGTGCCTGCCACACCGGCGATCACAGTTGTTTCGACGCCGACCTGCTGCTGGGTCCGGCGGACTGAAACTCCGGGCGACTCCTAACCCGCAGTTTCTCCTCGGTGAAAAGCCATGATGCGCCAGGCCAGAGTTCTAGCAGGGCGGAGAAGGCCGCGTTGTCGTACGCACAGGCGCGATGCAGGGGATCCGGTACGGCTAGCGCCCGAGCGCAGTACGCTCGTCCGGTGGCGGAAACGTCATACGCATCGTGCGGCCATCTCAGCCTGGCGTATCAGGTATTCGGCGACGGGCCGGTCGAGCTCGTCTTCGTCGGACCGATAGTCACCCACGTCGAGCTGTCCTGGGCCATGCCCGAGTTCAAGGCCTTCTTCGATCGGCTCGCCACATTCTGTCGGGTCCTCTTGTTCGATAAGGCTGGGGTCGGACTGTCGGACCCCATCCCGAAAGTACGGTTGCTTGAAGAGCGAGCGGCCGAGATCGAGGCCGTCATGGACGCCGTCGGTTTCGAAAAGCCCGTCCTCTTCGGTATGAGCGAGGGCGGCCCACAGGCCATCGCGTTTGCGGCGAAACGACCGGAGCGAACGCGGGCACTGATCATCTACGGCTCATTCGCGGCCCTGCCCGGCGCCAGCTGGGGCGACTTGGATCGCGACCCAGCCGAGCTGCGGGCGCGCTACTTACTGGAGTTCGGTGAGAAGTACACGCCGTCGACGAACCAGATTGCCCGCTTCATGGAGCTCAGCCGCTTCGCCAACTCGGCGTGGGGCAGCGGCGCAGCAACCAGTCGGATGTTCCCGTCGGTTCGGTCAGTAGGCCAACTCGCAGTGTTCGAGCGCATGAGCGCAAGCCCGGGGATGGTGCGAGCGACAATGGAATCGAACTTTCGGATCGACGTCCGGCCGATCCTGGCGACGATCGCCGCGCCGACCCTTGTCATCCATGCCGGCGAGGACGTCTTGCCGGTGCAATATAGCCGCTACCTCGCCGACCACATCCCCGGCACGCGATACCTCGAGGTCGACGGCGCGGACCACGCGCCCTGGTTCACGGAGCCCGACAAGATCCTGACCGAGATTGAGGAGTTCCTCACCGGCAGCCATGCGGCGCCGCCGCAGTCTCATCGCGCCCTGCGCACCGTGCTGTTCACCGACATGGTCGCGTCGACGCAACACGCCGCGGCGGCGGGCGACGAGCGGTGGCGGGCGGTGCTGCACCGGTTCGGTGAGATCACAGCAGAGCTCACGCAACGGGTCGGCGGCAGGGTGGTCAAAAGCACCGGCGACGGCCACCTCGCCACGTTCGACGGCCCGACGCAGGCCATTCGTTGTGCCGAGGCGTTGCGTGCTGAGGCCGAGACGCTGGGCGTCGAGATCCGCACTGGCATTCATACCGGCGAGTGCGAACTGCTGGACACCGACATCGGCGGGATGGCCGTGCACATCGCGGCGCGGATCCTCGGCCAGGCCGGCGCCGGTGAAATCCTCGTCTCCGGCACCGTGCGCGAC
>NZ_JBARMY010000198.1:0-2004 GCF_049802695.1 Mycobacterium sp. | reverse complement strand
GTATCAAGCCGCAGCGTGGACGGATCTCCACCTGGCCGTTGCCGGAGGCGTTCAACGGCATCACGGTGAACGGCGTGCTGGCCCGCACGGTCGAGGACGCGGCGCTGGTGCTCGACGCCGCGGCCGGCAACGTCGACGGTGACTTGCACCGACCGCCGCCGCTGACGGTGTCCGAGTACGTCGGTATGGCGCCCGGGCCGTTGAATATCGCGGTATCAACGCGGTTCCCGTTCACCGGTTTCCGGGCCAAGCTGGACCCGGAGATCAAAGCCGCGCTGCAGGCGGTGGTCGAGCAGCTCGAACTGCTCGGCCACAACGTCGTCACCGCCAACCCCGACTACGGCCTGCGGTTGTCGCTGAACTTCCTGTCCCGCTCGACCTCCGGCCTGCTGGATTGGGCTGAGCGGCTCGGCGATGGGGTGGATTTCGACCAGCGCACGCTGTCCAACATGCGGATCGGCCGGGCGCTGTCCGGGTGGCGGCTGCGCTGGGCCCGCGCCGGCGAAGCACGCAACCAACGGCGGGTCAGCTCTATCTTCAACTTCGTCGACGTGGTGCTGGCGCCCACCACCGCGCAGCCGCCGCCCCCGGTGCACGCCTTCGACAAGCTGGGTGGGCTGTCGACCGACCGGGTGATGATCGCGGCCTGCCCGGTCACCTGGCCGTGGAACGTGCTGGGCTGGCCGTCGATCAGCGTCCCGGCGGGTTTCACCAGCGAGGGGCTGCCCATCGGTGTGCAGTTGATGGGCCCGGCCAACAGTGAGGGCTTGCTGGTCTCGCTGGCCGCCGAACTGGAGGCGGTGCTGGACTGGCCGGCCAAGCAGCCGCAGCTGTGGTGGGACACCGGCACCGACAAGCCGCCGGTGTCCAGCGGACCGTCGATGCGGTAAGCGCCAAAACGTCTAGAAGCCCAGCCGGCCGAGCTGTTTGGGGTCCCGCTGCCAGTTCTTGGCGACCTTGACGCGCAGATCGAGATACACCTTGGTGCCCAGCAGCTTTTCGATCTGGCCGCGCGCCGCGGTGCCCACCTCGCGCAGCCGCGTTCCGCCCTTACCGATTACGATGCCCTTCTGGCTGTCGCGCTCGACATAGAGCACGGCGTGCACGTCGATCAGATCGTCACGATCCTCGCGCGGGCTGACCTCGTCGATGACTACCGCCAGTGAATGTGGGAGCTCGTCGCGCACACCTTCCAGCGCGGCCTCGCGGATGAACTCCGCCATCAGGGTCTCTTCGGGTTCGTCGGTCAGCTCGCCGTCGGGATAGTAGGCCGGACCGACCGGCAACTCGGCGACCAGCACGTCGATCAGCACGTCGATCTGCTCGCCGGTGACGGCCGACACCGGAACGATCTCGGCTTCCCGGCCCTCGGCTAAGCCGACCAACTCGCTGACCGCGGCCAGTTGGGCGGCCACCCGGTCTTTGGGCACTGCGTCGATTTTGGTGACGACGACGACGAGCGCCGTCTTGGGTGCGGTCGAGCGGATCTGGTCCACGATCCACCGGTCCCCCGGGCCGATCGCCTCGTCGGCCGGGATGCACAACCCGATGACGTCGACTTCGGCATAGGTGGCGCGGACCAGGTCGTTGAGCCGCTGGCCCAGCAGCGTGCGCGGGCGGTGCAAGCCTGGAGTGTCGACCAGGATGATTTGGAAGTCCGGCCGGTGCACGATGCCGCGGATGGTGTGCCGGGTGGTCTGCGGGCGGTTCGAGGTGATCGCCACCTTGGCGCCGACCAGTGCGTTGGTCAGCGTCGACTTCCCGGTGTTGGGCCGGCCGATGAAGCAGACGAATCCGGAACGAAACTCGCTCACCCGCGTTGAGCTTCCTCGTTCTCAGTCAAGACGGGTCTGCCTTTGCGGTCCGTGACGATGACCGCCGCGGCTTCGGTGAGCTCGCGGACGGCGGCGAGACCGGGGTCGTCGGCCGAACCTCCCACCAGCGCAGCGGCTTCCAGGCCCGTCGCGCCGCTGGACACCGCGGCGGCCACCGCGGTCTGGAGCG
>NZ_JBARMY010000197.1:0-1799 GCF_049802695.1 Mycobacterium sp. | reverse complement strand
GAGTATCCGGACGCCGCGCTGCACGCGCGCCGCACGATGGTGCGGCTCAGCGGCGACGACGGCGGTGACGGCGGGGCCGTCGGAATCGACGAGCTTGCGGCGGTGGGCTGATGACTTCCCTGTTGGGGCCGCCGGTGACGATGCAGAGCGAAGCGATGAGGAGGAGTGGCGCAATGGACCTCGCGGAAAGCGAGTTGGCCGACGCGCGGCTCACCATCCGCCGCGGACTGGACGAAGATCTGCGCTACGGCCGCGATGTGACCACGTTGGCGACGGTGCCGGCCGACGCGGTGGTCACCGCGTCGCTGGTGACCCGTCAGCCCGGGGTGATCGCCGGCGTGGACGTCGCACTGCTGGTGCTCGACGAGGTGCTCGGCGCGGAGAAGTATCAGGTGCTCGACCGCGTCCCGGACGGCGCCCGGCTGCCGGCGGGAGCTTCGGTGCTGGCCGTCGAGGCCCAGACGCAAGGCCTGCTGATCGCGGAGCGGACGCTGCTGAACCTGCTGTGTCACCTGTGCGGGGTGGCCACCACGACCGCGGCCTGGGTCGAGGAGGTGTCTGGCACCAAAGCGAAGATCCGCGATACCCGCAAGACGGTTCCGGGACTGCGGGCGCTGCAGAAATACGCTGTCCGCGTCGGCGGCGGCGTCAACCACCGGATGGGGCTGGGCGACGCCGCACTGATCAAGGACAACCACGTCGCAGCGGCGGGTTCGGTGGTGGCGGCCCTGCGCGCCGTGCGCGCGGCTGCGCCGGGGTTGCCGTGCGAGGTGGAAGTCGATTCCCTGGAACAGCTCGACGAGGTTCTGGCCGAGCAACCGGAGTTGGTGCTGTTGGATAACTTCCCGGTGTGGCAGACCCAGATCGCGGTACAGCGCCGCGACGCCCGGGCCACCGCGACTCAGCTGGAATCCTCGGGTGGGCTGGCGCTGGACAACGCCGCAGCGTATGCCGGCACCGGCGTCGATTACCTGGCCGTCGGTGCGCTCACCCACTCGGTGCGCGTGCTGGACATCGGGCTGGACTTCTGACTCTCGACCGCCGAAGTCAAGGTGGGCTTCAGGAAATGTCGGCGACCAAGACGGCGACCCGGCTGACCTGCAAGCGCGCCAGCCACGGCAGCCCGTCGCCGGCCGAGCCGGCGGGCAAGATCCGCGGGTTGGTCAAATGCACCGTGCGACGGATGAATCGCAGGTCGGCCTCGCCGGCGGCCAGCACGTTCTTCACCCAGTCGGTCTTGCCGTGAACGAGCGCGATCGCCAGCACGTTGCCTTTGCGATACGCGGTCACGATCGTCTCGTAGGGTTTGCCCGACTTGCGACCGCGATGCTTGATCACCGAGGCACCCGGCAGATACCGCGCCAGCGGTTTGACCGCCGGGTTGAAGTACTTGACCTGGAAGCTTTCCAGCCACGGCGGGAAGATCATCGGGACGCCAGGTGCGCTGTTGGGACGATCTGCGGCGGGCATCTCGGCTCCGTTCGACGTGACGGCGGTTTGCCGTCACTGTACCGGGCGCATATTCGCTTGAACTGCCTGGGACAATGGACAGCGTGACCGAGATGGCGCGCATCGACCTGCGTGGTGCAGCGCTGTCCGCTGCCCGGCTGCGGGCCGTCTTACCCCGCGGCGGCGCCGACGTCGACGCGGTGTTACCCACGGTGCAACCGATCGTGGACGACGTCGCCGAGCGGGGCGCGGACGCCGCGCTGGAATACGGGCAGTCGTTCGACGGCGTGCGGCCCTCGACGGTGCGGGTGCCGCCCGCTGAGCTGGACGCCGCGCTGGCCGATCTGGAC
>NZ_JBARMY010000196.1:0-1811 GCF_049802695.1 Mycobacterium sp. | reverse complement strand
GTGGCGGCTCGCACGGGCACCGGGGTCGTCGTAGCTGCGGGCGAGCCCGTGTCGCCGCCGCAGCCGGTGACCAGCAAGCCAGCGCTCAGCAGGCCAACCAGCGCGGAGCGCAAGCTCATCGCTCCACTGTGCCTGACGGCGACGGCGCCACCGCCAAGGTCCGCGCCGGTTTGAAATCGTCCTGCGGCAATCCCTACCGAAATCGGCACCGAATAACACCCACGCACACCGATGATGTGAACCAGTGGGTGGAGATGGACGTGTTGGAGATGTGGCATCGATTCGCCAGGCAACGAGAGCGTCGACTGGGCAAGGAGTGGCGATGAAGGTTGATGCCGTTCAGGCGGCTGCGGCGAGGTCGGCGGACCTGATCTACCGGTCGGCCGAGGTGGGCGGCGCATGCTGGGTCCGCAATCATCGCGGACACCGCCGTGAATTGCCGATTGCCCGCTGGATGGGGGGTCCGGAGACCACGCCGCAGGACCGGCTCGCCGATGAGCACGTACTGCGGCATTGCTCCTCGCGTCCAACTCTGGACCTGGGCTGCGGTCCCGGGCGATTCACCGCGTCGCTACAGCAGCGCGGATTGCCAGCGCTCGGGGTGGACAGTTCGGCCGCCGCGGTGGAGATGACCCGTCGACGCGGGGGAATCGCGATTCACCGAAATCTGTTCGCACCCCTGCCCGCCGAAGGCAGCTGGGAACAGATCCTGCTCATCGACGGCAATATCGGTATCGGCGGCAACCCGGTCCTGACATTGCGGCGGGCTGCGGACCTTCTCGCGCACGGCGGCATCGTCATCGTCGAGATCGATCCCCCGACAACCAAGTTGTGTTTGGAACTGCTGCGTTGGGAAACCGAGCACCACCTGGGGCATTGGTTTCCGTGGTCGCGGATGGGGGCCGGCGCGCTCGGCGTGATCGCACACGCCGCCGGGTTCATTGTGACTCATGTCGTCGACATCCACGATCGGGTGATCGCGGTGCTGACAGCCGCTGATCGTGGCGGCGTGCATTGGTAGCCCCCGAGGAGACGTCAATATCGCCTGGCCCAGCTGAAGGCCTCGACTCGGAGATCGGCCCGATCTACGGCTTTCCTGCACCGTTGTGGCGCGCGCTGGAGCGCCATCGTCCGCCCGGGATGGGTCTGCTGCAGCGGTGGCGAAGTCCGCTGCGAGGACCCTGGCTGACGTCGGTGTTCGGCTCGGTGCTGCTCGTCGGCCTGCCACTGGTGATCTTGACCGGGCTGCTGTCCTACATCGCGTACGCCCCGCAATTCGGTCAGGCCATCCCCAATGACGTCGGATGGCTCAAACTGCCCACCTTCGACTGGCCGACCCGCCCGTCGTGGCTCTACCGGCTGAGTCAAGGTGTGCATGTCGGGTTGGGTCTGATCCTTATCCCGGTGGTGCTGGCGAAACTCTGGTCGGTCATTCCCCGGCTGTTCGCCTGGCCGCCGCTGCGTTCGATCGCGCAGGCTACGGAGCGGCTGTCGTTGTTGATGTTGGTGGGCGGAATCCTCTTCGAGCTGGCTACCGGTGTGCTCAACATCCAGTACGACTACATCTTCGGGTTCAGCTTCTACACCGCGCACTATTACGGCGCGTGGGTTTTCGTCGCAGGCTTCGTCCTTCACGTGCTGATCAAATTCCCGAAAATGGTCAGGAGCCTGCGCTCGCGCTCATTTCGCGCGATGCTGCGCACCTCGCGGGCCGACACCCGTCCGGAGCCGCCGGACCCCGACGGACTGGTCGCCGCCGACCCCGGTCCGCCGACCATTAGTCGCCGTGGCGCGCTGGCGCTGGTCGGTGG
>NZ_JBARMY010000195.1:0-3152 GCF_049802695.1 Mycobacterium sp. | reverse complement strand
CCCCATGGCCCCACCACACGTTGGTGCCGGCCATGATGACCGGCCGCCGGGCGTCGGCCAGCAGGCTTGCGGCCCGGTCGAGCGCATCGCCGTCGGGCATCGGAGCGGCCGGCAGTTCGGTCAGCGCGCCCGGTCGGTCGTCGCAAGTGGATTCGGAGAACACCAAGTCCATCGGGAAGTCGACGAACGCCACCCCCGACGGTGCCGAAACGGTGGCCCGCAGCGCCTCGTCGAGGAGGTCGCTCATGCCGTCGGCCGATTCAGCGGTGGCCGCGAAGCGCGCCAGCGGCGCCACGAACGGGACATGGTCGATTTCCTGCAGCGAGCCCATGCCCCACCGCTGCGCCGGTGCGCGACCGCCGAGCACCAGCAGCGGCGACTGATTCTGCTGAGCAGCCGCCATCGTGCTCATCCCGTTGGTGACGCCCGGGCCGGCCGTCAGCGCAGCAACCCCGGGCAGGCGGGTCACTTTGGACCAGCCCTCCGCGGCGAAGGCGGCGGTCTGCTCGTGCCGGGTGTCGATGAGCCGGATGCCCTCGCTGCGGCAGCCGTCGTAGATGGAGAACAAGTGCCCACCGGACAGGGTGAAGACGGTGTCGATGCCACTGGCCTTCAGTCGCCGGGCGATCAGCCGTCCCGCATGCATGGTCTGGCTGGGGGCGGCGTCGACGCTCATGCCGGGAGCCTAACCGCATTCGTCAGGTACTTTCGCCGACAGGATTGTTTGAGGCGCCGTCCCGGCTGCCCCGGCCGCAAGGAGACGTCGCGTGGGCGAGAAAGACCAGAAATTCAATTTCTCCATTCAGTGGAGCAACGAGCTGCTGCACTCGTTGGGCTGGATCGCGCGAGCGTGGCTGATCGGCGCCGTATGTGTCGTCGTCGTGCTGGTGCTGCTCCGGTTTTTCACGCAGTGGGGCCGTCAGTACTGGCGGATCACCCGCGGCTTCTTCACCGGGCCGGACGCAGTCGCGATCTGGCTGAGGCTGGGCGTGCTGCTGGTCATGGTTATGACGGCGGTGCGTTTGCTCGTGCTACTCAGTTACCAAAGCAAGGACATGTACAACGCCCTGCAGACCGCGTTCTTCGGCAGGGGCGCCCACGACGAGGCGGTCAGGCAATCAGGTATCCACGGGTTCTGGATCTCGCTGGGCATCTTTTGCGTCCTGGCGGCGATCTTCATCGGCCGCATCATGCTCGACATCTACCTGACGCAGCGATTCATCATCGCGTGGCGGGTCTGGCTCACCGACCACCTCACCACTGATTGGCTGGACGGACACGCCTACTACCGCAGCCGGTTCATCGACAACACCATCGACAACCCGGACCAGCGGATCCAGCAAGACATCGACATCTTCACCACCGGTGCCGGCGGAACGACCAACGTGCCGTCCAACGGGTCCACCGACACTTTGCTGTTGGGGGCGGTCCAGTCAGTGGCCTCGGTGATCTCATTCGCGGCGATTCTCTGGAATTTGTCCGGGGAGTTAATCGTGCTGGGCGTCCATTTCCCGCGCGCGATGTTTTGGACTGTCTTCGTCTACGTGCTGTTGGCGACGGCCATCACGGCCTGGATCGGCCATCCTTTGATCCGGTTGAGCTTCGCCAACGAGATGCTCAACGCGGCCTTCCGCTATGCGCTGGTCCGGCTGCGCGACACCGCTGAGGCGGTCGGCTTCTACCGCGGTGAACAGGCGGAGCGAACTCAGCTGATGGAGCGTTTCACGCCGATCATCGACAACTATCGTCGCTACGTCAGCCGCACCATCGGATTCCTCGGATGGAACTTCTCGGTCAGCCAGACGATCGTCCCGTTGCCGTGGATTCTGCAGGCGCCGCGGCTGTTCGCCGGCAAAATCGGTCTGGGCGATGTGACTCAGACCGCCAGCGCGTTCGGCAACATCGAAGAATCGCTGTCATTCTTCCGCAACCAGTACAACAACTTCGCCGGATTTCGGGCGGCGATCATCCGATTGCACGGCTTGGTCGACGCCAACGAGCGGGGTCGCGAATTGCCCACGCTCGCTGTGCAAGCCAGCGCCGACGGCGCGGTCGAGCTGGACGCCGTCGAGGTGCGCACGCCTGCGGGCGTGCAGTTGATCGACGCGCTGGACGTGCACCTGGATCGCGGGGATTCGCTGGCCATCATCGGTCCCTCCGGCAGCGGCAAGACCACACTGCTGCGTAGCCTCGCACAGTTATGGCCCTACGCGTCGGGCGCGCTGAGCCGGCCCGACGGTGACAACCAGACGATGTTCTTGTCGCAGGTGCCCTATGTCCCGCTCGGGGACCTGCGAACCGTGGTGTCTTACCCCAACCATCCCGGAAACATTCCTGACGAAGAGCTGCGGCAGACGCTGACCAGGGTGGCGCTGGCTCCGCTCGCGAATCGTCTTGACGAGGAACAGGATTGGGCCAAGGTCCTCTCCCCCGGTGAGCAGCAGCGCATCGCCTTCGCCCGGGTGCTGCTGACCAAGCCACAGGCTATCTTCCTCGACGAGGCCACCTCCGCATTGGACGAAGGGCTCGAGTTCGCGCTGTATCAGTTGCTGCGCAACGAGTTACCGGATTGCGTGGTGGTCAGCGTCAGCCACCGGCCGACCGTCGAGCAGCATCACCATCGGCTGCTGGAACTGCTCGGCGAAGGTGAGTGGCGGATTCGCCGGGTCGAGCAGGAGCCGGCCAAGGTGTAGCGCTGCCTCCCCTCTGGGGGTCGGCTTAGCAACGGAACGAATCTGGTTGTTTTGTGATTTCCCAACGGTTATGCGGGGATGCGTAGCGGGCGGTGGCCGTCGCGGCGGAGCTCGGCATCGATGTCGAAGGAGTAGGTGCCGTAGAAGTTGATGTGATCATGCTGGGCCGGCGTCAGGTGCGCCGCAGTCTCGTCGCCGACCTCGATGCCATCTGCCCGCAGGGCGTCGATCGTGTCGCCGAGATAGGTGGTGGTCCACAGCACGCAGGCGTTGGTGACCAAGGTGAGGCACAGTGCCTGATCGATTTGGTCATCGAGATGACGTCGTCGGACGTGGCCTTGATGCGCGAAGAACAAGTCACGCCGCAGCGCATGCAGACTTTCGCCCTTGTTGAGCTGACGCCGTACCCGGCGTCGTAGTTCTTCGTCTGCGACGTAACGGCATACGTACAGGGTGCGG
>NZ_JBARMY010000194.1:0-13657 GCF_049802695.1 Mycobacterium sp. | reverse complement strand
CCGCCCTGCCGGTCGACGTCGCCGACCGCGCGCAAGTGGACGCGCTGCGCGACCGTGCGCACGCCGAGGTCGGCATGCCCAACGTGGTGGTGAACGCAGCCGGATGGGACCGAACCGACCAGTTCCTCAACGCCACGACGGAATTCGCCGAAAAGGTGGTGGCGATCAATTACCTGGGCCCGGTGCATGTTTGCAGCGCATTCCTGCCCGGGATCATCGACGCCGGCGGCGGTGGACGCGTCGTCAACCTGGCCAGTGACGCCGGGCGAGTCGGCAGTGCGGGCGAGACGATTTATGCCGGCGCCAAAGGCGGCGTCATCGCGCTGAGCAAGTCGCTGGCCCGGGAGATGGCACGGTACGCGATCACCGTCAATTGCGTGTGCCCCGGCCCAACTGACACCCCGTTGTTCGCGGCTCAGCCGGATAAGCTGAAAGAAGCGCTGGTCAAGGCGATTCCGTTTCGCCGGCTGGCACGGCCCGAAGAGGTCGCCGCGCCGGTGCTGTTTTTCGCCTCCGATGCCGCGTCGTTCATCACCGGCCAGGTGATCAGCGTCAGCGGCGGCCTCACGATGGCCGGTTAGGGGGCCGAACGTCCAGCGATGGCAGGATTGACCGATGAGCACTAAGACGCCGCCATTCGACCCGTACGACCCGCTCGGCCTGGACGCGTCGCTGTCCGACGACGAGATCGCGGTTCGCGACACGGTGCGGGATTTCTGCGCCGAGCACGTCACCCCGCATGTCGCCGAATGGTTCGAGGCGGGGGACCTTCCGGTAGTCCGCGAACTGACTAAACAGTTCGGCAAGCTCGGTCTGCTCGGCATGCACTTGCAGGGCTATGGCTGTGGTGGAGCCTCGGCCGTGCACTACGGGCTGGCTTGTCTGGAACTGGAAGCCGCCGATTCCGGGATCCGGTCGCTGGTATCGGTGCAGGGATCGCTGGCGATGTTCGCGATCTGGAAGAACGGCTCCGAAGAACAGAAACAGCACTGGCTGCCGGCGATGGCCGCCGGTGAGGTGCTCGGCTGCTTCGGGTTGACCGAGCCCGACGCCGGATCCGACCCCGCTGCGATGAAAACGCGTGCGCGACGCGACGGTTCCGACTGGGTGCTCAATGGCCGCAAGCTGTGGATCACCAACGGCTCAGTCGCCGACGTCGCAGTCGTGTGGGCGGTCACCGACGAGGGTGTCCGTGGTTTCATCGTCCCGACCGACACGCCCGGCTTCAGCGCGAACACCATTCACCACAAATTATCGCTGCGCGCGTCGATCACCAGCGAACTGGTGCTCGACGACGTCCGGCTGCCGGAAGAAGCACTGCTGCCTAACGCGACCGGCCTCCGCGGCCCGCTGTCATGCCTGTCGGAAGCCCGCTACGGCATCATTTGGGGTTCGATGGGCGCAGCCCGGTCGGCCTGGCAGGCTGCGCTGGAGTACGCCACCCAGCGCACCCAGTTCGACCGTCCGATCGCGGGCTTTCAGCTGACGCAGGCCAAGCTTGTCGACATGGCGGTCGAGCTGCACAAGGGACAGCTGTTGTCGTTACATCTGGGCCGCCTTAAAGACACTGTTGGACTTCGTCCCGAGCAGGTCAGCTTCGGCAAGCTGAACAACACCCGCGAAGCCATCGACATCTGCCGGACCGCCCGAACGATATTGGGCGGCAACGGTATTTCGCTGGAGTACCCGGTGATCCGGCACATGGTCAACCTGGAATCGGTGCTGACCTATGAGGGCACTCCGGAGATGCACCAGCTCGTCCTGGGTCAGGCCTTCACCGGTCTGGACGCCTTCCGCTGACAGGAGCACGATGGGCTCACCGCTGACTTACGGTGCGGAGCATCGCCAGTTTCGTGGGCTGGTGCGCGATTTCGTGCAACGAACCGTAGTGCCGGCTCACGAGGAGTGGGAACGCGACGGCCGTTGGGACCGGTCGCTGTTCACCGAGGCAGGCAAACTGGGGCTGCTCGGCTTTCCGGTCTCCCAGCAGTTCGGTGGTCCGGGCGTGAACGACTTTCGTTATCACGTGATCGTCATCGAAGAACTCAGCCGCGCCGGTGCCGCGGCCGAAAGCATCGCGTTCGCACTGCAGAACGATGTGGTGCTGCCCTATCTGACGGATCTGACGACACCCGACCAGAAACGGCGTTGGCTGCCCGGTGTGGTGACCGGGGAGACGGTGATCGGCATCGCGATGACCGAGCCGGGCACCGGCAGCGACCTGGCCGGCATCCGCACCGTCGCGGTGCGAGACGGCGACCACTATCTGGTCAACGGCGCGAAAACCTTCATCTCCAACGGGCAGAACGGTGACCTTTTCGTGGTGGCCGTGCGCACCTCGCCCGACCGACATAGGGGTTTGTCGCTGCTCGTGGTGGACGCTGACACACCTGGTTTCGGCCGCGGCCGCAACTTGGACAAAATCGGTCTGCACGCCCAGGACACCAGCGAGCTGAGCTTCACCGACATGCGGGTGCCGGCCGAGAACCTGCTCGGCGACGAGGGCCAGGGGTTCTACCAACTGGTGCACAACCTTCCGCAGGAGCGGCTGTCGCTGGCGGTGGCTGCTGTCGCCGCCGCCGAAGGAGTGTTGGCCGAAACTCTGGACTATGTCCGGGGTCGGCAAGCTTTCGGCTCGCCGATCGCCGGTTTTCAGAACACCCAATTCGTCCTGGCAGAGCTGGCGACTGAAGTCGAAGTTGCCCGAACCTATTTGGACGCCGGCATCGCCGAGCATCTGGCCGGTGGACTGACCGCGGCGCGGGCTGCCCGGTTGAAGTGGTGGACCACCGAACTTCAGGTGCGCACCGCGGACCGCTGCCTGCAGCTGCACGGCGGCTACGGTTACATGCGCGAGTACCCGGTGTCACGTGCGTTCGTCGACGCCCGTATCCAGACGATCTACGGCGGAACAACCGAGATCATGAAGACGATCATCGCCAAAGATCTGGGCATCTGATGGCGGTCGATTACGGCGATCTGCCCGTCGAAGAAGCGGTTCGGGCGGCCCGGATCAGTTCGCGGCGACGCCAGGTCCTCGATGCCGCTGTCACAGTGATGAGCCGCAACGGTTTTCACCAGATGTCCATGCAGAACCTGGCCGCGGAGGCCAATGTCAGTGTGGGATTGATCTACAAGTACTTCGGCGGTAAAGAAGACCTGCTACTGGCCACCATCCTGCGTATCCAAGACGCCTTTCGCGACCAACTGACCCCCGTCATGCAAGACGCCGGCGACGACATCGTCGAACAGCTGGCCGCCGGAATCAGGCGCTACATCGAGATTGTCGACGAGAACCTCGACGCGGTGGTGTTGACCTATCGGGAGAGCCGCACCCTCGACGCGCCGGGGCGCGCACAGATCAAGGACCTCGAGATCGCGACCGCGGCGCCGCTACGTTCAGCGATCGAAGCCGGCATCGACGACGGGGTGTTCGCCGACGCCGACGTCGACCTGGTGGTGTTCGACATCATGCTGCTCGCGCACGGATGGGCGCTCAAACAATGGCATTTCGGGCCGATCTACTCGTTGAACGAATACATCCGGCTGCAGACACGATATGTGCTGAACTCGCTCATCCCGCATGACCGTCGCGGAGGCTACCTGCACCTGCTGAGGTGAGTGCCGCCGACGAGTTGTCCCCACGCTGATGATCGATGACGATCTCACCGGCGTTACTCGTGCGGCTTTTCGGACGAAGATCTGAACTGACAGGGGTCAAACTCGCAATCCAAAGCTGGTCGACCTACATGGGCGTGCGGGTCGTTACAGGCGGCGAGTCGTTAGCCTCTGTTTCAACGGCGATGCGTGCTTCGTTGATGGCGCGCTCGGACTTGTTCCGGGCGGCGCGATCGGCAGCTCTTGTACGCTCGCGAGCCGGCATCATGATGCCCCGCCGCGCATCTGCCGTCGGCGTCCACGCCAGCAGCCTCAATTCCCCGTCGGCTCACCCGAACAGCGGAAAGAACAGGCGCCAACGGGTTTGGTGGTGTAAGTATGGCCCGTCGGAGTGGTCCATAAACTGGTGCCGTCCGGTTGCTGTCGATCGCGCCAGCCGTTAGGTCCGCAGTACAAGGTTTTGAGCAGGTGATGGCACCGAATTTCTGAAGAACGTTCACCCGCCGCGACTGCCTACACCCTCCTCGACGACCTTGCTGCCAGGATGTCTTCTACTTGCGAAGGTGAGCGATTATTCTTCCGCAATGACATCAAGGGTGTCGGGCAAGGTCGCATTCGTTACCGGCGGGGCGTCCGGCATCGGCGCCGCGTTGTCCACGAAGTTGGTCGATGAGGGCACCGAGGTCTGGATCGCCGATCGTCAGATCGGCCCGGCACAGGAGCTGGCCCAACGCCTCAATAGTGGTAGGGCAAAGGCGCACGCGATCGAGCTTGATGTGCGCAGCTACCCGTCGTTCGAGCGTGCCGTCGCCGAGGCGCTGCAGCAATCCGGACGAATCGACTACCTGTTCAACAATGCCGGCATTGGGGTCGGCGGTGAGGTCGACTCATACACGCTCGATGACTGGAACGACGTATTCGACGTGAATCTGCGCGGCGTGGTGCACGGCATCCAGGCTGTCTACCCGATCATGATCAAGCAGCGCTCTGGCCACATCGTGAACACAGCGTCCATGGCTGGTCTCGTCGCCACTCCGGGGGCGGCGAACTACACCGCCACCAAACACGCCGTCGTCGCGCTGTCGAAGGCGCTGCGGCTGGAGGCCGAGCGCCACGGCGTGCAAGTGTCGGTGCTCTGTCCGGGGGTGATCCGGACCCCGATTATGACCGGCGGCGTGTACGGGCGGTACAACGGCGTCAGCGACGAGCAACTAGTCAAATTCTGGGAGCCGTTCCGGCCGATGGCACCCGAAAAGTTCGCCGAGCGCGCCCTTCGCGCCGTGCTCCGGGGAGACGCAATCATTGTGGTGCCGGCCTGGTGGAAGGCATGGTGGTACCTGGAACGTTTCTCGCCGGCCCTTTCGATGCGGGCTGCAAGACTCACGCTCAAGCGCGCACGCAAAATGGAATCCACCGCCTCCTGATCCGCTGCGTGTCTTCTGGTCAGGCGCACCGGTTCAGACGTCGCGTGGGGCGGTGCGGCGGGTAATCCTGCCGCGGGGCATCCAGCTATACGTTGTCGACGTAGCCACGTCCGGCAAGTTCGAACGTAACTGCTTGTGTGTCGACGGCACAGCAGCTTGAGGTTGGACGGGGGTGTCGAAGCTAGTGGCCATGGCACCGTGTGATCGATGTCGGCCCGCTCGGCAGGCCGATCGCATCCCGGTAAGCGGCAGGTCAGATCGCGGCATCGAACGAAGTCAGCCAAGGCGGCCGAAGGCCGGTAGCCCGGCTCCGACCGGCAGTCTTGGGATTGAGCGACGGGACGCACTTTCGCCGCGGAGCCAGCTGCCGGACCGCCTGCGCAGAAAGACCGCCGAACCCAGGCACGTAACCCGGATCCGCGGACGTGCCGTCGACGGTGGCGGCGTCAGCCAGCACATGGATGACGACCTCGCCGATGCCGGCTTCCGCGTTGGCCGCGGGGCAATCCGGTGAACCGCACGCGAACCGCATGGCAGCGGCGCCTGCCGACAGCGACGCGAGCGCATCAGCACGGCGCTGTGCCTTCGTGCGCGGGTCGGCCTTGCACACCGTGGTCGCTAGCTCATCGATGCGCCAGTCAAAAGCTAGCGCGTCGACGGCGCGCACGTCGCGCAGATCTCGGCCATCCCGGCCTGCAGGGGCGCCACACCGATATGGCGGCCCTTCTCAGTGTCACGCGCTACCCGCACCGCCTCCGGCTCCAGTTTCTGAATCCAGAAGTCGACGACCGTGACGATCTTGTTGTGCGACCAACGACTCCATCGTGGCGCAGTGGAGACCAGCCATCGACCGCCGCTACCGGAGGTGCCGCGCCTCCACGGAGGCGAGGTCGGCTACACCCGAGGCTCCTTGGTCGCCGACTTCAGTGTCGAACCAGGCCGCCAGGATCTCCTTGGCCAGATCACCGGCCAGGGTGCGATTGGACAGGCACAACACGTTGCCGTGGTTCCAGACCCGGGCGCCTGCCGCCTGGCCGGGATCGGAGCACAGAGCAGCCCGCACGCCCGCAACCTTGTTGGCCGCAATGCTGATTCCCGTACCGGTCCAGCAGAAGAACACGCCCTGCTCGCAGTCACCGCTCGCCACCGCTTCCGCGGCGCTTTCGGCCGTTGACGCCCACGGGACCTCTACGCCGGTGGCCACGGCGCCGAACGGCACCACCTCGTGACCGCGGTCCTCCAGCCACTGCCGCACGGTGTCATGCACCGGATACGGCTCGTCAGAGCAGAGGGCGACACGCACCCGGCCAGTCTAAAGTTCACGGCGTGGACAAAGTCAGGGGCAAGACCGTGGTGATCACGGGTGCTGCGCGCGGCATAGGGCAGGCCACCGCCAAGGCGCTGCTGGCCCGCGGCGCGCGGGTGGTCATCGGTGACCGCGACGTCGACGTGCTGGAGCAGACGGTCAGCGGCATGAGCAGCCTGGGCCCGGTCTCCGGTCATCCGCTCGACGTGACCGACCGGGAATCGTTCGCGGCGTTCCTCGACAAAGCCCGCGCCGACGGCGGCGGGCACATCGACGTACTCATCAACAACGCCGGCGTCATGCCGATCGGGCCTTTCCTCGAGCAGTCACACCAGGCCATCCGCTCAGCGATCGAGGTCAACTTCTACGGCGTGCTCACCGGCTGCCAACTGGTGTTGCCGGAAATGGTGAAACGCCGCAGCGGCCACATCGTCAACATCGCCTCGCTGGCCGGCCTAGTGGCGGTGCCCGGACAGGTCGTCTATGCCGGCACCAAATTCGCTGTGGTTGGCTTGTCGACCGCGCTGGCCGACGAGTACGCGCCGCACGGCGTCACCGTCACCGCAGTGCTGCCGACGTTCGCCAACACCGAGCTGATCGCCGGCACGACGCCCAGCGCCGCCCAGAAGCCGGTGCAGCCTGCCGACGTCGCCGCCGCTGTCATCAAAGTGCTCGACAAGCCGAAAACGCAAGTGACGGTGCCCGGTTGGGGACGCACTTTCGGCATCCTCGCCATGCTGCTCTCGGCCCGTTCGCGGCGCTGGCTGAACAAGAAGACGGGCAACGACACCGTATTCCTCAACGTGGACGCCGAGGCGCGCCGCGCTTATGAGGATCGCGCGCAGCATGCCACCGGCGTCGTCGAGCACAACGACTGAGCGACCAGGATTAGCGCTGACGTTGCCGGGTACAGGAGGACCATGAGCGAGGCCACGGACGCCGAACAGCGCCACCATGTCGTCATCATCGGGTCGGGGTTCGGCGGGCTGACCGCGGCCAAGGCCCTCAAGCGCGCCAACGTGGACGTCACCCTTATATCGAAGACAACCACTCACCTGTTCCAGCCGCTGCTTTACCAGGTGGCAACCGGGATCCTGTCCGAAGGTGAGATCGCCCCGACCACCCGGCTGATCCTGCGCAAACAGAAAAATATTCGGGTGTTGCTGGGCGACGTCAACGACATCGACCTGAGGACGAAGACGGTCACCTCGAAGCTGCTCAACATGGAAACCGTGACGCCGTTCGACAGTCTCGTCGTCACCACGGGTGCTCAGCAGTCCTACTTCGGTAACGACGAGTTCGCCACCTACGCGCCGGGCATGAAGACGATCGACGACGCGCTCGAAGTGCGCGGCCGCATCCTCGGGGCATTCGAGGCGGCCGAGGTCACCACGGACACCGCCGAGCGAGACCGCCGGCTGACCTTCGTGGTGGTCGGGGCGGGGCCGACGGGCGTCGAACTGGCCGGGCAGATCGCCGAACTTGCTGAGCGGACCCTGACCGGGGCGTTTCGCACCATTCAGCCACGCGATTGCCGAGTGGTGCTGCTGGACGCCGGACCGGCGGTGTTGCCGTCGATGGGCGAGAAACTGGGTCGCAAGGCGAAGCGCCGGCTGGAGAAGATGGGCGTCGAAATCCAGCTGAACGCGATGGTGACTGCCGTCGACTACCAGGGCATCGCCGTCAAAGACAACGACGGCACGCAGCGTCGCATCGATTGCGCGTGCAAGGTGTGGGCGGCGGGGGTCCAGGCCGGCCCGCTGGGCAAGCTGATCGCCGAGCAGTCTGACGGAACCGGAGTCGACCGCACCGGACGGGTGGTGGTGGAACCCGACCTCACCGTCAAGGGCCACCCTTACGTCTTCATCGCCGGTGACCTGGTGTCAATGCCCGGCGTGCCCGGGATGGCGCAGGGCGCAATCCAGGGCGCCAAGTACGCGACGAAGTGCATCAAGCGCTCACTGAAGGGACGCGACAACCCGGCCGACCGCGAACCTTTCCACTACTTCGACAAGGGCAGCATGGCGACGGTTTCCCGCTACAGCGCGGTGGCGCAGGTGGGCAAGCTGGAGTTCGGCGGTTTCATCGCGTGGCTGGCGTGGCTGGTGCTGCATCTGTACTACCTGGTTGGTCACAAGAACCGGATCACCGCCGTGCTCGCCTGGCTGGTGTCCTTCCTGGGCCGGGGCCGCGGTCAGATGGCCATCACCAGCCAGATGATCTACGCCAGGCAAGCTTTGAACAGACCCGACGGCCAGGGCCAAGGGGCGCTGGCGGCTGCGGGCCAAGCCGATGAAGCCGAGCGAAAAGCCGGCTAGGCACCGCCTCAGCTCAAATCGGGCTTCCGTTTCGAAAGCCGCTGAATCTGTCCGTAGGCGTCGATTGGGCTCTGCAGCGCGAGTCCGCCATCGGCGAAGACGGTTTGCCCGGTGACCCAAGGTATTTCAAGTATTGCAACGATTGCCTGGGCGATGTCGTCGGCTTCGCCGAGCCGTCCGAGCGCGGTCCGCTCGCACAAACCGTCAACCCAACCCGGCAGTTGCTCAGGTCTGCCCAACATCGGGGTGCGGGTGACGCCAGGTCCCACCGCGTTCACTCGAATGCCGTGCTGTCCCCATTCACCGGCAGCCACTCGGACAAGCATGTCGATCCCAGCTTTGGAGACACAATAGGCACCCATGTCACGGTCGGCGAGGGTGCCGCTGATGCTCGACACGGCGACGATGGAACCGCCCGTCCGTTGTTCAATCATGACGCGAGCCACCGCGCGCATCGTCAGCCACGTACCCGTCAGATTCACGTCGATGACCCGTCGCCAATCAGCCGGATCCTGCTCCGCCAGCAGCCCCGACAAGCCGATCCCGGCGCAGGCAATGAGACGATCCGGCACCCCGCTGACCGATAACGTCTCTTCCAGAGCGGCTGCAACGGACTCGGAATCGCTGACATCGCAATTGATCTCGCCGCCACTGATGTCCCAGACGATCACGTCGTGGCCGGCTGTTCGCAATCGTTTGACGACGGCCTCGCCGATACCGGAAACACCGCCGGTGACCACTGCGCTCATTGCGCCGGGCCGATCAGTTCGACTCGAACGCCATCCGGTGCGGTGACCACGGCCATTTCCACCTGCTTGCCTTTCGGTGCGGGCACAACGATGCGCCGTACGCCGTCAGTGAAGCCCAGACCGGCCAGGCGGGTGAGCGTCGGATCGACGTCGCGGTTCAGCGAAACCAGAAAGAATCCCGCAGCCGGGCCGGCAACTTGGCGAGGTGCAGCGCCCGCGCCGTCGAAGACCACCAGCTCGACAATGCCAGCGTCGGGCGCTTGAGGATCACCGAGAAACACGGAACGCAGGTCGTCTGATTCCGCGTCGAACAAGGTGGGCCAATCCCCTTGGAAGACGTAATCGAAGATTACTGAAAGGCCCAAACCGTCCCGCCAGAAGTTCAGCGCTCGCTGCACATCGCTGGTCACGATTGCAGTGTGGTGAATCCCGATCATGCGCTGCCGACTCTGCCGCCGCTGAACACGTCTAAGTCAACCTCGGCAAGCCGCTCCGCGAAAGTACTTCCGCTATAGGGAAACTGGGTGACGACCTTGCCGCTTGGGTGGCGAAAATAGTTGTTGCAGTTCGCCAGCCACACCGATTCGAGCATGGCCTCCTGAATCTCGGCGTTGAATGCATCGTGCACGTCTCGTCTGACGTCCAGGGCGTGTATGCCTCGCCGGCGCATTTCCTCGAGCATCCGGCCAACGAACGTCGCCTGGGCTTCGATGATGTAGATCATCGACGTGACGCCGTTGGTGTTCGGCCCGTACAGGGTGAAAAAGTTTGGGTAGCCCGGCACCACGGTGCCCAGATACGCCTCGGCGCCGTCGCGCCAGTCATCGTGGAGGCGACGGCCGGCGGTGCCATAGACGTCAAGCGTGCTCAGATAATCAGCAGCCTTGAACCCGGTACCGAAGACCACGGTATCCACTGGATGCTCGACACCGTCAGCGGTGCGCAGACCATGCTCGGTGAACGCCACAATCGGTGCGGTTTCCAAAGTGACGTGAGGCAAGGCGAACGTGGGAAACCATGTGCGCGACTGCAGCGGACGCTTGCACCCGACGGGGTAGTCGGGCAACAGCTTGGCTCGCAGGGTGGGGTCTCGCACCTTCTTCATCAGATAGTTGTACGACACCTCGGTGAGCAGCTTGGTCATGTCTGATGTGGTGTCGAAGTCCGCCATTTCGTACTGTTCGAAAGCCGAGTCCCGAAGCTTACAAACCTCCGCCGGATCGCTCGCGAACAACTGCTGCTGATCTTCAGTGAACGGCTCGTCGACTCGGGGCGCCACCCAGATGGGGGTGCGCTGAAACACCGTCAGGTGTTGGGTCTCAGCGGCGATCGCGGGAACGTACTGTATGGCGCTGGCGCCTGTGCCGATCGACGCAACCCGTTCGCCGGCCGTTGATTTCGAGTGGTCCCAACTCGACGAGTGAAAAACTCGTCCACGGAAAAGTTGCCGGCCGGGTATGTCGGGAATGTTGGGGACGTCGAGCATGCCGACGGCGCTGACGATCACGTCAACCTGGAAACGGTTGCCCTGCGACGTCTCTACCGTCCATCGGGCGTCGATGTCTGACCACCGCAGCGTCGTTACGGTCGTGTTCGCCCTCAGGTGTTCATCAAGACGGTGGTCGTGCGCCACCTTCTCCAAGTAGGCAAGGATCTCCGGCTGATCGGCGAATGTCTTGCTCCAGTACGGATTGAGGGCAAACGAGAACGAGTAGAAGTGCGATGGCACGTCACACGCGGCGCCTGGGTAGGTGTTCTTGCGCCACGTCCCTCCGAATCCGTCGCTGCGTTCAAGAATGACGAAATTGCAGCCCTGCTGGGCCAATTGGATGCCCATTGCTATTCCACCCGGACCGGCGCCGATGACGCCGACCACCGGTCTACGGTTCGACTGCGTCCTGCCCGCCTCGGTCATGACCCGGCCTGCGCGCGTAGGGTACAGGCAGCCATGGGTCAACTGTTACACATTGCCGTCCGAACGTAAAGGACGAATGCCGACCTGATTGACGCCGGGTCAAGATCGCCCGAATCGCAGTCCGCCCGAAGGCGCTGGCTTGACAGCTAGCTTGCCGCGCTTCGAGCGACGCCACGACGCCTGGGGTCAAGACCCGCGGCCAGGCGCAACTCGGCAAGGAACTCCTCAGGCGTGCCGTCCGGCACCAGGTAGTGGCAGACAGCGATCCGGACGATCGCAGAGGCGACGATGCCGGGGTCCGAACCGGAAATCTCACGGCAGATCCGGTCTCTCATGATAGGAAGCACCCGTCGCATCTGGGCAAGCACATGCTGAGGTTCGTTGTCTACCATCGACTTCGACGAGTGAACACTCTGAAAATTCACGACAAACTGCAGTGCAGCATCCAACCGGTCAACACCCCACAGACCGGTCATCGCTTCGGCGATGCCGGCGTCGAATTTGTCCTGCTCATAGCGGCTGAACGCTTCGAGCAGCCCCTCCTTCGATCCGAAATGCCGATACAAGGTCGGACGAGACACCTTAGCCTCTGCCGCTACATCGGATAGCTGCAGGTTGCGGTGACCATGCCGCGAGAGCACGACGCAGGTGGCGTCGAGTATCCGCCGTCGCGACGACCCCGCGGCATCTGCGGGCACTGAACATCACCGTCCTTTACATACAACCGCCATGATGTCACACTCAGGCAAGCAATGAGTGCGAAGCACCGGTGCGTTCGGTCAGCCAGAGAGGACCATCCTGCACAAAAAGATGCACCGGATGTCAACGACGTCGATGGCTTTCCCGTGAGCGGCCCCTTGCACCATGCCGGCGTGTGCGTCGGGAAGATGGCTGAATCGCTCCGGTTTTACCGGGATGGCTTGGGATTGACCGTCTTGGTCGACACGGTCCTGCGCGCCGACCTCGAACCGCTGCTGGGCGTAAGCACTCATGAGGTGCGGACAGTGTTTTTGGGCAGTTCCGCGCGCTGCGACAGCGGCATCGTGGAACTACTCGACCTCGGGGTGGAAAGCGTCAGTGGCGGCCGTCGGCAAGCAGGCTTACCGGCGCGCGGGATCTTCCTGCTGTCCTTCCAGGTGGATGTCGAAGCGACGTTATCGCGACTTCAGCGGCTCGGGCTCGGCGGCGATCCGCGAGTGATGACAGTTGAGGGCGGTGCATCAGCGGCAACCGTGGTCGACCCCGATGGTGTGCTGGTCGAATTGCTGCCGATGGGCCCGTTGGCCATCATGAGGAGCACGGCCGGGGACTAAGAGGCCGGGCCGGTGCTGAGCTCGCGAATCGTTTGAATCTCACTGTCCTGAAATGGTTTGCCATCAGGGCGGACCAGGTCATGGAACCACACCTTCGGGATCGAGGTGTACGGGTGATCCCAGGAATCCCACGGGAAGTAGGTCTGGGTTTTTCCGGCCACGAACCCCCAGTTGATCGCTCCGACATTGTGCCGCTTTGCGACTGGCAGGACGCCTTCGACGGTGCTGCCCATCGTCCGGGCCATGTACTCGGTGCACAGCATCGGCCGCCCAAGCGGCGCAAGCTCCTGGATTCGGCTCTCGAACGTCGCCGGCTTCGCGTAAGAGTGGAACGTGACGACATCGGAGTTTTCCAGTTGGATACCGGCGATGGTGCTGCGGCTCGCCGGATCGCCCCATGCGCCGTCCCAGACTCCACTGGTCAATGGTTGGCGCGTTTCGACCGAACGCGCCCAACGGAACACCTGAGGAAGCAAATCCGCGACGAGTTGCTGCTTGTCGCTTCTCTCGACTGAGCGGTATACCTTTGCCGGATTGTCCGGCTCGTTCCACAAGTCCCAGCCCAGGACGCGGTCATCGTTGCGGAATTGGGTCAGCACCCCGGTGACATAGGCCTGCAGGGTAGCGACGTAGCTGCGGTCATCCAGGCGTTCAGCCCCGGGGCTTTGTACCCAACCGGAGTTGTGCACTCCGGGCTTCGGGGCGCGCTGTGGGCCCGACTTGGGAAACGGGTCCCAGCACGAGTCCAGCAAGACGAACAGCGGTTTGACGCGATGGCGCGCGGCGATGCCGACGAACTGCGCCAAACGGCCTTGGAATCCTCGTGCATCCTGCGCCCAGAGCTGATCGTGGAGGAAGACGCGCACACTGTTGAGACCGTGAAAGCGGGCCCAGGCCAATTCGGTATCGATGCGCCGCGGATCGTACGTGCCGGGCTGGAACATCTCGAGTTGGTTGATCGCGTTGGAGGTGACGTAATTCGCGCCGACCAGCCAGCCTTGCGCCTGGTACCAG
>NZ_JBARMY010000193.1:0-30485 GCF_049802695.1 Mycobacterium sp. | reverse complement strand
AGCCTGGCGGCACCGATGCTGGCGCACCTGGCGATCAACGAGACCGCGGCGGCGGCCGCGTTGACCGTCCGGCGGCGTTCCCGGCTGACGCCGCCGGGCTCCTCCGATGCCGACGCGGGCTTTTGAGACCCTGAGCAATGGGCGTTCGTCACCGAGCCGATCCGGACAAGACCCGCCAAGCCGTCCTGGCGATCGAGGGCTGGTTGCGCGACGGCAACAACCCGGCTCCCGACCGCGCCGAACTCGCGGCTGCGGTGCGGCTCACCGCGTGGACGCTGGCTGCGCAGGCCCCGGGCGCCAGCGTCGAAGTCCGGGTACCACCGTTCGTGGCGGTGCAGTGTGTTCCCGGGCCGCGGCATACTCGCGGTACACCGCCGAATGTGGTTGAAGCCGACGCCCGTACCTGGTTGTTGCTCATTACCGGGTTACTGGAAGTGGCGGCGGCGCAGTCCGCGGGGTTGTTGCAACTGAGCGGATCCCGGGCCGGAGAGATCGGGAACTGGCTACCGCTGGTCGAGCTGACCGGTTGAGCGCGACAGCGGAGCCAGGCCCGACGGAATCAGTTCCAGCTGGACGTCACGACCTCACCCGGGTCGCCCGTTGAGGGCACCGCGACGATGACCAAACTTGTCGGTGGCATCGGCGCGCTCACCGAGCATCTGATCTGGTTGCGCCCGAACACATTCCGGCGCCGTTCGCTGCTCGGCTGTCCGGCCGCGACCACCGCGGGTGCTGTATTTCGGCGGTGCGGGATGTCATGGCAACCCGGGCACCACCTTCACTGCCGGATACAACGCGGGGTGCCAGGTGCTCGAGGATCGCGGCGCCAAGTAGCCGACGACCAGTCCGCTGTGACATATGTAACAGATGTTGCAGCTGAACGCTTCTGGGGTTCCGAGGTGCTGAAACGCGGTCAGTACGGGGCGCAACACGCCGTCTCCATTCGCAGTCCTGACCGTCATTTCCGTAGACTCCGATACGTCACCAATCCGCGCCTAGGGAGCCGCCCCACTGTGACCGCTCAGCAGCCGATAGTCGACGAGAATCCGCCTGGCGAAGAGTGCGGCGTATTCGGAGTTTGGGCCCCCGGCGAGGAAGTCGCGAAGCTGACTTACTACGGCCTCTACGCCCTGCAACACCGCGGCCAGGAAGCCGCCGGCATCGCTGTGGCCGACGGGTCACAGGTCCTGGTGTTCAAAGACCTCGGGCTGGTCAGCCAAGTTTTCGACGAGCAGACGTTGGCGGCCATGGAGGGCCACGTCGCCATCGGGCACACCCGCTACTCCACCACCGGCCACACCACCTGGGAAAACGCGCAGCCGGTGTTCCGAAACACCGCAGCTGGCACCGGCGTTGCGTTGGGGCACAACGGCAACCTGGTCAACAGCGCCGAACTCGTCGCCCGCGCCCGCGAGGCCGGACTGATCAACACCCGGGCCCCAGGGGCCGCGACCACCGATTCCGACATGCTGGGCGCGCTGCTGGCCCACGGTGCGGCTGACTCCAGTTTGGAGCAGGCGGCATTGAAACTGCTGCCGACTGTGCGCGGCGCCTTCTGTCTCACTTTCATGGATGAGAACACGCTTTATGCGTGCCGGGACCCGCACGGGGTGCGGCCGCTGTCGCTTGGACGCCTAGACCGCGGATGGGTGGTGGCTTCGGAGACGGCAGCGCTCGACATCGTCGGCGCGTCCTTTGTCCGCGATATCGAGCCCGGTGAACTGCTGGCGATCGACGCCGATGGAGTGCGGTCCACCCGCTTCGCCAATCCCACACCTAAGGGTTGCATCTTCGAATATGTTTATCTGGCCCGGCCGGACAGCACCATCGCCGGCCGTTCGGTACACGGGGCCCGCCTCGAGATCGGTCGTCGGCTGGCCCGCGAACACCCGGTGGACGCCGACCTGGTGATCGGCGTGCCGGAATCCGGTACGCCCGCCGCGGTCGGTTACGCGCAGGAGTCCAACATCCCCTTCGGCCAAGGCCTGATGAAAAACGCCTATGTCGGGCGCACCTTCATACAGCCATCGCAAACCATCCGCCAGCTCGGAATCAGATTGAAGCTGAATCCGCTCAAGGAGGTCATCCGGGGCAAGCGCCTCGTCGTCGTCGACGACTCGATCGTGCGGGGCAATACTCAGCGCGCCTTAGTGCGGATGCTGCGCGAGGCCGGCGCCGTCGAAGTGCACGTGCGTATCGCCTCGCCGCCGGTCAAGTGGCCCTGTTTCTACGGCATCGATTTCCCCTCGCCGGCCGAATTGATCGCCAACGCTATCGAAGACGAGAGTGAGATGCTCGAAGCGGTTCGGCATGCGATCAACGCCGACACGCTGGGTTACATCTCGCTGCGGGGTCTGGTCGCCGCTACCGAACAACCCACCTCGCGACTGTGCACTGCCTGCTATGACGGTAAGTATCCGATCGATCTGCCCAGCGAGTCCGCACTGGGCAAGAATGTCGTCGAGCAGATCCTCGCCAACGCCGCGCGGGAGGTTGGTGCCGTCACTCTGGCCGGCGACGCGTCACTCGGCGCTGAAGAAGCCCTGCGCCGCCCGTAGCCTTCGACCCGATCGGCCGGTATCGGCGCCCTGCCGCAGATTGCCGCCCGAGTCGCCGATACCGGTGGGCACCGACCGGTAGCCTTTAAGCCGATGACGGACACCGGACAAAGCCCCGGACAACATTCGGGCATTCACGGCGTCACCTACGCATCGGCCGGGGTAAACATTGAAGCCGGTGAGCGCGCTGTCGAATTGTTCAAACCGCTTGCTTCCAAGGCGACCAGACCTGAGGTGCGCAGCAAGCTGGGCGGTTTCGCGGGTCTGTTCGCGCTGCGCGGTGAATACCGTGAACCACTCCTGGCGGCATCCAGCGACGGGGTGGGCACGAAACTGGCCGTCGCGCAGGCGATGGACAAACACGACACGGTCGGCCTGGACCTGGTGGCTATGGTGGTCGACGACCTGGTGGTCTGCGGCGCCGAGCCGTTGTTCCTGCTCGACTACATCGCTTTGGGCCGGATCGTGCCCGAGCGGTTGAACGCCATCGTCGGCGGAATCGCCGACGGATGTATGCGCGCCGGTTGTGCATTGCTCGGCGGCGAAACGGCGGAACATCCCGGGCTGATCGAACCCGACCACTACGACATCTCGGCTACCGGCGTCGGCGTGGTCGAAGCCGACGACGTGCTGGGCCCCGATCGGGTCAAACCCGGCGACGTCATCATCGGCATGGGCTCGTCCGGCTTGCATTCCAACGGGTACTCGCTGGCTCGCGCCGTCCTCCTGGAGATCGACCGGATGAACCTGGCGGGCCACGTCGAGGAGTTCGGTCGCACGCTGGGCGAAGAACTACTCGAGCCGACGACGATCTACGCCAAGGACTGTCTGGCGCTGGCCGCCGAGACTCAAGTCCGGACGTTCTGCCATGTCACCGGCGGCGGACTGGCCGGCAACCTGGAACGCGTCATCCCGCAGGGACTGCTGGCCGAGGTTGACCGGGGCACTTGGACACCGGCGCCGGTCTTCGCGATGATCGCTCAGCGCGGCCGGGTGATGCGCGCGGAGATGGAGAAGACGTTCAACATGGGCGTGGGGATGATCGCCGTCGTCGCTCCGGAGGACACCGACCGGGCGCTGGCCATCTTGACCGCGCGGCACCTGGACTGCTGGGTGTTGGGAAATGTCAGCAAGGGCGGGAAGGAAGGCCCACGCGCCAAGCTTGTGGGCGAACATCCGAGGTTTTGACCGGGGTCCGGTCAGGACGGCTTCAGCGACGCCACTCGTCGCTATCCCACGGGTCGTCAGAGAGCCCGCCGTCGCCATCTAGTGAATTAGAGTCTTCACCCACCGACCCCGACAGCTCGCGCTGAAGCCGCTCGAAATCAGTCTGCGGTGAGCTGTATTTGAGTTCTCGAGCAACCTTGGTCTGCTTCGCCTTAGCCCGGCCGCGGCCCATGGGGGAACCCCCTCGCGCAATAACGGAGCGGCCCAACGAGTAGGCGGCTCCGATCTAGGTGTGTATTTCGTCCTGTCGTGTAGCTTACCGTGCCCTGTGGCCCTCCGCTGGGACGCCCTACCCCGCTGCGACATCCGTCATCGGCCGAGACCGCGCAGCCGTTCGACGGCGAGCCGACCGGCGCCGGCCGCGTCGGTGGGCGGCAGCGAGTCAGGGTCCATCACCGCTGTGACCTCGGCGTCACCACCGGTGACCAAGGCGGTATCCGCCGGCAGCCCGCGCTTCAACAGGGCCAACCCGACCGGCCCTAGATCGACATGGTCGACCACAGTGCCGAGGCGGCCCACCGCCCGGCCGCCGGCCAGCACAGGGTCGCCGGTGATCGGCCGGTCGACCGAGCCATCGAGGTCCAGCAGCACCAGCATGCGCGGCGGCTTGCCCAGATTGTGTACCCGCGCGACGGTCTCCTGGCCGCGGTAGCAACCTTTGTCGAGGTGGACGGCGCCCAACCCGGGTCCGCCGATCCAGCCCACTTCATGTGGGATGGTGCGCTCGTCGGTGTCCACCCCGAGCCGGGGCCGCCTGGCAGCTACCCGGTGCGCCTCGTAAGCCCATACACCCGCTGGGCGAACTCCGGCCTGCGTCAGGCGATGGCGCCAGTCGGCCGATTCCGGGCGCGCCACCAGCAGGTCCAGTTCGATTTGTGCGGTCGTCGCCCCGGGCATCCGCCGGAGGATGCCGCCGCCTGTCAGCGGCAGTGCCGTCATCTCGTTCGGTAAGGCGTCGATGCCGAGCGCGTCCAGCACCGGTTGTTCAGCCAAGCCGGGGCCGAGCAGTGAAAACACCGCCACGTCAGCGGCATCGGGACTGACGTCGGACCAGAACACCATCTTGCGCAGATATGCCAGCAGCGGATCACCTCGCCACGGTTCGGTGTCGAGGTAGGTCACACCGCCCAGTTCGGTCTGAATCCAGTGGTCTTCGACGCGGCCCTGCCCGTCCAGACTCAGGTTGTGCGTGCTGGCGCCTTCGGGCAGAGCACTGACATCTTGCGTCGAAATGTTGTGCAGCCACGTCTGCCGGTCGGCGCCGGTCAGAGTCAGGACGGCGCGGTGCGAACGGTCGACCAGCACTGCTCCGATCTGGGCTGTCCGCTGTTCACCGAGCGGGTCACCGTAATGCCAGACCGCGCCGGCGTCCGGTCCGGATTCGGGTGCGGGAACTGCTGACACGTATTAACTCTACGGACGCGCGGCGCCAGGCGTGCTGGCCCGCCTCCTCCTCGGGCCTGTAGCCCGCATCGTCACCAGGCGGGGTTTGATCGCCCGCCTCCTCCTCGGGCCTGTAGCCCGCATCGTCACCAGGCTAGGCTTCTCGTCCATGGCCAGCCACAAGGGTGTGGTCGTCACACTCGACGGCCAGATACTTGCGCCCGACACACCGCTGCTGTGCGCCGACGACCTTGCTGCGGTGCGTGGCGACGGTGTCTTCGAGACGTTGCTGGTACGCGACGGCCGCGCCTGCCTGATCGAAGCGCATCTGGACCGGCTGACTCATTCGGCGAAACTGACCGACCTGCCCCGACCGGAGCTGGACAACTGGCGGCGAACGATCAACTTGGCGGCGCGACGTTGGGCAGCGCACACCAGCGATGAGGGCGCGATGCGGCTGGTGTATAGCCGCGGACGCGAAAGCGGCTCGGCACCAACCGCTTACGTGACGGTGAACCCGGTGGCCGATCGAGTGGCCGGTGCCCGGCGGGACGGTGTCGCGGCGATCACGCTGCCGCACGGTCGGCCCGTCACCGATATCGACGCCATGCCGTGGCTGTTGGCAAGCGCCAAAACACTGTCTTACGCGGTCAACATGGCCGCTTTGCGGCACGCGGCCCGCCAGGGCGCCGGCGACGTCATCTTCGTCAGCTCCGACGGCTACATCCTCGAGGGTCCGCGCTCCACGGTCGTGATCGCCGCCCGAGGGGAAGGAGTCGACGGCGTCACCGAGCTGCTGACACCGCCGCCGTGGTATCCGATCCTGCGCGGCACGACCCAGCAGGCGCTCTTCCAAGTCGCCCGCGCCAAGGGCTACGACTGCGACTACAGAGCCCTGCGCCCGACCGACCTGGCCGCCGCCGAAGGGATTTGGCTGGTGTCGAGCATGACGCTGGCCGCACGGGTGCACACCCTCGACGGCCGCCGGCTGCCGCGTCCGGCGATCGCGGGGGAGTTCGCCGAACTCGTCGACGCCGCCATTGTCACCGATCGGTGAAATCGGTTGTCGCCGTGACGGTGAACCGGTACCTTCGGCTGTACACAAGGAAGGAGGTGGTCCAAGAAATTGATAGCTTCATGGACATGTGAGGTGGCTGCGCGCTAAACAGCGCCCGGCTGGAAAGAAACCGGCATTACCGCGCTGGCGAATTCCACGCAGCCACCCGGCCCCCGAGCCTCCGGTCCGTCCAACCAGGAACATCGGCTCGGGGGCCGTTCCATGTCGGAAGACCTGATGGCGGCGACCCGCTTCGCCCGGCTTTCAGCCGCGCTCCCGATCGCCGATCTGATGGCGGCGACCCGCTTCGCCCGGCTTTCAGCCGCGCTCCCGATCGCCGCGCGCCCGGCCGAACCATTCTGTCAGCCGACGAAGCGCGACAATCGCGCGGACAGATGTGGGACCAGGCCGCCGTCAGCGTCCACCCGCTCCTCGACGTACGCCAAGTCGCCGCCCTCGACGATGCCGTAGAGCCGTTTGGCGCCGCCGACCAAGACGCCCGTCTTGCTGCACGCCAGCGCGTCGGTCACCAGCTCCCACGACGACTGATTACGCGGCCGGCCGTAGAACAATTCGACGTAACCGGCCGAATGCGCCAGCAACAGCTCGATGGCCTGCGACTCCTCTGGGTCGAGGGGATCGGTGACGAACCGCCAGAAGCCGGTCTCGCGCAGGTCGTGCCCGTCGTAGTCGCCGGACTCGGTCAGCCGCCAGGACCGGGCCTCCCAGTTGAGGTAGTGCCCGCCGTCATGGGAGACAACGATCTGCTGGCCGAACCGGTAGTCGCCGTGCGTTCCGCGGCCCTCACCCTCGCCGCGCCAGACGCCCACCAGCGGCAGCAGTGCCAGCAGTGTGTCGTCGAGGTTGGCGCCTTTGCGCAGATTGGCGGTATCGGCCGGGATCGGGAGGTCGTCGAAAACCGGGATGTTCCGGCTCGCGGTCGCCTTGGCCCGTTCGGCGGCTGCAGCCACGGCACGGTCGGCGGAACCAGTGGAACGAACCGGCCCGACGGATCTCTCTCCGGAAGTCACGACTCGTCGGTCACGAGCCGGTACAGCGCGTACAGAGCGAACCACGCGATGATCAAGACAGTCACCACCAGCATGATCTCGAAAAAGAGCACCACGCCGACGAGTTTAGTCGCGTTCGGTCAGGCGATCTTGATGTCCACCTCGTGAATCCCTGGCCCGGACGGCGACACCACGGCGTCCCCGTTACCGGAAGCCGACAGCGCGCGCACCGTCCACGAACCCGGTGCGGCGAAGAACCGGAAGTCACCGGTGGCCGAAGCGACGACCTCCGCGGTGAACTCGCTCGAAGAGTCCAGCAGCCGCACGAACGCGCCACCCACGGCCTGGCCGGAATCGTCCACGACCCGGCCAGTGATGACCGTCTCCTTCTCCAAGTCGACGCTGGCAGACAACGTCTGTCCTTGCTTCGGTGCAGAGCACATATATCTAACTTCCCAACTCGATCGGGGCGCCCACCAGGGAGCCGTATTCCGTCCAACTGCCGTCGTAGTTCTTGACGTTCTGGTGTCCGAGCAGCTCGTGCAGCACGAACCAGGTGTGTGAGGACCGTTCCCCGATGCGGCAGTACGCAATCGTTTCCTTCGACCCGTTCAAACCGGCGTCGGCGTACAGCTTGGTCAACTCCTCGTCGGATCTGAACGTGCCGTCCTCATTGGCCGCTTTGCTCCACGGCACGTTGATCGCACCCGGGATGTGACCCGGCCGCTGGCTCTGCTCTTGCGGCAGATGCGCCGGCGCAAGAATCTTGCCGGAGAACTCATCCGGCGAGCGGACGTCGACCAGGTTCTTGACGTTTATGGCCTCGATGACCTCGTCGCGGAACGCCCTGATCGAATTGTCCGGCGTGGCGGCCGAGTAGGAGGTCGCCGGGCGGCTCACCTTGTCCGACGACAGCGCGCGGCCGTCCAGCTCCCACTTCTTGCGGCCACCGTCGAGCAGTTTCACCTGCGAGTGGCCGTACAGCTTGAAGTACCAGTAGGCGTAGGCGGCGAACCAGTTGTTGTTGCCGCCGTAGAGGATCACGGTGTCGTCGTTGGAGATACCGCGGTCGCTCAACAGCTTGGAGAACTGCTGGGCGTCGACGAAGTCGCGTTTCACCGGGTCCTGCAGATCGGTACGCCAGTCCAGCTTCACGGCGCCGGGGATGTGCCCGCCGTCGTAAGCGCTGGTGTCCTCGTCGACTTCCACGAAGACGACGTTGGCCGCGTCGAGATTGCTCTCGGCCCAGTCAGCGGAGACCAAGACGTCGGAACGTGCCATAGGGGAATCCTTTCGATTGCGTGGCGAAAGTCGGTTATGCGGTTTCGGCGGCTTTGGGAGCCGGTCGGAGGCGAACGACGAGCGGATAGATCTGGCAGCCCAGACAAATGCCGAAAGCGGCGTTCAGCAGGGCGGCGACCAGCGCAGCCCCGGTAGCGACGACACCCACGTACAGCGCCCCGGTAGCGAACCCAGCAACGCCGGCGACGGCGAAGACCAGGCCGACGAGTTGAGCGAACTTCAGCGGCGGCACCGGTTCACGATCCCGGACCGGCCCCAGCCGAGGCGCAACCAGGCTGGCGAAGACGAGGCCGTACGGGTGCCGCTTGGGCCCCGCGATCGCGCCGATCGCGAAAACCACCGCCTGAACGCTCAGGATGACGGCGGCCGCCCGACTGCTGACGGCTGAGTTGATCAGCGTGACCACCAGGACCGCGGTGGTGATCCACGCGACGAACCGGGGACCGCGGACATCGACCTGAGCGGCGGTGGTGGTCGACATGGAACTACTCCTGCTCCTACATGCACGGAATGGGTGGAGGCACGCCATACTGGCTGCTCCGAGCGCGGCACGCGTACGCGCGGCGACTCAGCAGCTACAACAACAACAACAGCCCGCGGTGCGGCGCAGATCGACTGCGCGACGCTTGGTGAGCACGAGCTCAAGGCGGGCGAACACGTCGGATAGCTTACCCAATCGGATGGCAGTCAAGCCAACAGCGGTTCCAGCGCAGACCGCAGATCGGCGACCTTGGGAACACCGGCACTGCGGTAGCGCTGACGTCCATCGGCGTCGAAGATCAACGTGGCCGGCAGCGACAGCACCGAAAACTTCTGTGCCGCGCCAGGATCGGCATCCAGATCAACTTCGACGTGCGCAACGTCAGCGAGATCGTCGCAGACCTGATGCACCACTCGGCGCACCTGGTTGCATTGCCCACACCAGGCTGCGCTGAAGTGCACGATGGTCGGACCGGTTCCGGAAAGCCCCAGACTCGCGGTCTCCGGCTCGTCAGCGCCCGCTTTGGATCCGGGTCTGATCTCCCGAACATCTCCGGACCTGCGAGTCAGCAGCCAGCCGGCCAGCAGGGCCAGCCCGACGGCGGCCACGATCGCGACGGTGGCGGTGATCACGTGCCCGTCTCCTGCTCGCCTCGGGCGGTGCTGGACAATTCGACTCCTCGGGCCGTTCGGCGCGCATCGTCGCTGGGGTGCTCCCTCACGACTCTTTGAACCCATCGAGTGCGACGGTTACTCCCACGGCGATGCCTTCGATGATGACGTCGGAGCCACGCGCGCCCTGGCTGGTCGGCGCCACGCCGAACGGCAGCCGCTGATCAGGCACCTGCTGACGGAACGCCGCGAGCACCGCGTCGCGCTTGTCGTCGGGAACGTGCTGATTGGCGGTGTCCGGACCGGTCAGGATCCCAGTGGGTGTCAGCACCAGCGTGCTCCGGTCGGCACCGGCCATCGACAGGTCCACCGAGACGCTGACCCGCTTGTCGAAGTTGGCCGACTTTGGAGTGCCAGTGAACACTAGTCCATGGCTGTCAGAAATCCCGGATTCGGTGGTGCCGCCGGTGGCGTCGTTGGTCTCCTGGGGCGGCGCCTCCACCATCAGGTCGTTGATGCCCAAGTAGCGGCCCAGATGCGCCGAGTCGATGATGACTCGGCTTTCCAGCTTGCCGACGGGCAGCTTGGCCTGCGAGCTGATCAGCCACGACGCCTCAGTCAAGTCGACCGAGTGCATGGTGGCCTCCAAGGTGGCCTTGCCCACCATCGCGTGGTCGACGGCGTTGGCTTTGACCTCCATCTCGTCGTAGTGGTCGTTCATCGCTTGCGGAATGAACGGAAAACCCAAGATGGCGATGAACGGATCCGATCCGAGGTCTGCGGCCCTTCGCATCGCGACCGACAAGTGGTATTCGGCGTAAATACTGGTGCCGACGTCGATACCGAGAGCTGCGACGGCGGCGACCACCACGGCCGTTGCCGATACGGCCGCCCCAAGCAGCACCTTGCGCATCTGGACATTTTAATGACCGCGAACGTCGACTTGTCGGGCCGAGATCCCGCGGATTCGCGCAACAAGCCGACGTTGGTCAGGAACTGCGCACCTGGGCGCTTCGCCTTATCGCCAGGCTAAACAGCAGGTAGCACGCTAAAGTTAGGTGACCTGGCCGCTAATTACACATGTCGCCATGGGTCTTGGGAAGGTTTTTCCCACGACGCTGGAGGGGCTTGTTGGATCTTCTGTTACTGAGCGCCGACCCGCACAGCGATTCGGTTCTGCCGTCGTTGTCGCTGTTGTCCCACAATGTGCGGACGGCACCGGCCGACGTTTCGTCGCTGCTGGAAGCGGGCACGGCAGACGCCGTGATCGTCGACGCGCGCCAGGACCTACCCGCCGCGCGCAGCTTGTGCCGCTTGCTGGGAGCCACCGGCAGACCGATTCCGGTGGTCGCCGTGGTCACCGAAGGCGGGCTGGTGGCCGTCAACCCCGAGTGGGGCCTCGACGAAATACTGCTGCCCAGCACGGGGCCCGCGGAGATCGACGCCCGGCTGCGGTTGATCGTCGGTCGTCGGGGCGGTCAGGGCGACCAGGACAACCTGGACAAGGTCAACCTCGGCGAGTTGGTGATCGACGAGGGCACCTACACCGCGCGCTTACGTGGGCGTCCCCTCGACCTCACATATAAGGAGTTCGAGCTGCTTAAGTATTTGGCGCAGCACGCAGGGCGGGTGTTCACCCGGGCGCAGCTCTTGCACGAGGTCTGGGGTTACGACTTCTTCGGCGGCACCCGTACCGTCGACGTGCACGTGCGGCGGCTGCGGGCCAAACTCGGACCCGAGCATGAGTCGCTGATCGGCACCGTCCGCAACGTCGGCTACAAGGCGGTCCGTCCGGCCCGCGGCAGGGGCGCGAACACGCGGCCCAACAGTGCAGCAGACATCGAGGCCAGCGCCGAATCGCTCCGAGAACCGATATTCGACCCGCTGCGCAGCCAGTGACTCAGGCTGACTGGCGTTCGGCGCTGGCCACCGACGAGCAGCAGCAGGTGCGCGAATTGGTGAGAGTTGCCAGCGCTGTCGACAAGGTGACGCCAGTGGGCGAGCAGGTTCTGCGGGAACTCGCTGGGCAGCGCACCGAGCATCTGCTGGTTACCAACGGCGCGCGCGAGGCTGTGGGCTACCTCAATTTCGCCCCGGCCCGCGGCGAGGCTTCGGCCATGGCAGAGCTGGTGGTGCATCCGCAGGCCCGTCGGCATGGTATCGGCACGACGATGGCGCGAGCCGCGCTCCAGAAGTCTTCCGGCCATAACCGGTTTTGGGCGCATGGCACCTTGGATTCGGCTCGGGCGACGGCGTCGGCGCTCGGTCTGGTCGCGGTGCGGGAGTTGGTGCAGATGCGGCGGTCGCTGCACGACACGTCCGAACCGGCGGTTCCCAACGGCGTCCGGATCCGCACCTATGCCGGACCGGACGACGACGCCGAGTTGCTGCGAGTCAACAACGCCGCGTTTCATAGCCACCCGGAACAAAGCGGCTGGACTCCGACACACCTGGCCGAGCGCCGCGCCGAACCCTGGTTCGACCCGCAAGGGCTGTTCCTGGCATTCGATGACGCCACCGGCAAGCTGCTGGGATTTCATTGGACGAGGGTGCACCTGGACAAGCCGGGGCTGAGCGAGGTCTATGTCGTGGGCGTCGACCCGTCGGCGCAGGGCCGTGGCCTGGGGCAATTACTGACCTCGGTCGGTATGGTCGCGCTGGCGCGGCGGCTTGCCGACGCGGCCGACCCCACTGTGATGCTCTACGTCGAATCGGACAACACCGCCGCGGTGCGCACCTACGAAGGGTTGGGCTTCACCGTGTACAGCGTCGATACCGCCTACGCCTCGGCGACGGCAAGCGATTGACCGGCCCTGGAGAGTAGCCGCGGTGCATGAGGGCTGTTCACCGTGCGTTCACCCGCCATCCGGGTAGTGGCCATCGCTGAGGCATATTTTTCGGGTCGTACAGCGTGCCCAGAAGATGTGGGAAGCGAGGTCGGTGAAAGTCCGCAGGGTTGGCAGGGCGTTGATGGTTGCAATGCTCGCAAGCCTGATGCTGGCGGGGTGCGGTAGCGACAGCAATGTCGACGGCGCAGCGCTCACCTCCGGAACATTGAGCGCCCGAGTGGACTGTGGCGGTAAAAACGCACTGACTGCGGAAGGCTCGACCGCTCAGCAGAACGCGATGGCATTGTTCAACCAGGCGTGGTTGCGGCTTTGTCCAGGGAAGAGCGTGTCGTACAACCCGACTGGCTCGGGTGCCGGTCGCGAGCAGTTCCTGGCGGGCCATGTTGATTTCGCTGGTGCCGACACGCCGCTCGCGACCCCGCAGATCGAGCTGGCGGTGAAGCGCTGCCGCGGCAATCCCGCGTGGCACCTGCCGCTGGTCTTCGGTCCGATCGCGTTGGCATACCATCTGGACGGCGTAAGCCCGCTGGTCGTGAACGGTGCCATGCTGGCAAAGATCTTCAGCGGTGCGATCACGAGGTGGAACGACCCGGCGATCGCAGCGCTCAACCGAGGTGTCGCCCTGCCCGCCACCAGAATCACGGTCATCTACCGCGCCGACTCGTCGGGTACCACTGACAATTTCCAGCAATACCTGACCGCGGCCGCACCGCAAAGCTGGGCCGAGGGCGTCGGCACCGAATTCCAGGGTGGTGTCGGCGAGGGTGCGCAGAAGTCAGCAGGTGTTGTGCAAGCAGTGCGGTCGACGCCCGGCGCCATCGGCTACGTCGAGAAGGGATTCGCTGATCAGGCCGGCGTGCCGTATGCCCGGATCGACTCCGGCAGCGGGCCTGTGGCACTCACCGATACCACGGCCAGGGAGGCTATCGACCACGCGATGGTCGCCGGGCAGGGTAATGATTTGGTGCTGGACCTGAATTCGATGTATGGCACGAACGAGCCCGGCGTCTATCCGTTGGTACTGGCGACTTACGAAATCGTGTGTTCGAAGGGCTACGACCGTGGCACGTCGGCCGGTATCAGGTCGTTTTTGACGGTGGCGGCCACGAACGGTCAGAGCGGGCTTTCACTGGCCGGCTATGTTCCGCTGCCGGATAGGTTGAAGGGGCGCCTGGTGACGGCGATCAGCGCGATCCAGTGATCGCGCAATGTGGTCCGTGGTCGAGGGCGCCCACGGACAAGATGAATGTGAAACCCGCAGCGACGATATCGATGGGATTACGGTGACCGGGCCAACTCCAGCCAATGCGGGTTCAGGCCACGCCGTCGTTGCGGGTTATCCCAAGCCGAAGTTGGCGCCGACCCGCCCGTGGTGGAGCACACCCCGCCTGGTGGATTGGCTATTTCGTGGAGTATCGGTGGGTTCCGCTATCTCGCTCGTCGTCCTGACCGCCGCAATCGGCATCTTCCTGCTGTGGCGCGCAATACCTGCGCTGAAACGCGACAAAGAGAACTTCTTCAGCTACGGCGGCAACTGGGTCACCACCGACACCTCCGCGATGCACTTCGGGATCTTCAAACTGTTTCAGGTGACCGTATGCATATCGCTATTTGCGCTGATCCTGGCGATGCCGATAGCTCTTGGCATCGCGGTCTTCCTCACTCAGTACGCACCGCGGCGGATCGTCGGGCCGCTTGCCTACAGTGTCGACCTGCTTGCCGCCGTGCCGTCGGTCGTTTACGGCGTCTGGGGCTTGTACGTGCTGGCACCGCGACTGCGAGGAATCGCAACCTGGCTTAACGAGCACTTGGGCTGGTTCTTCTTGTTCGCTACCGGCAACGCGTCAGTGGCCGGTGGTGGCACGCTGTTCACCGCTGGCATCGTGCTGGCGTTGATGATTGTGCCGATCATCACCGCGGTCACTCGCGAGGTCTTCATCCAGACGCCGCAAGGCCAAATTGATGCTGCGCTGGCACTCGGCGCGACGCGATGGGAAGTGGTGAAGACGACCGTGCTCCCGTTCGGACGTTCGGGCTACATCAGCGGCGCGATGCTGGGCCTGGGTCGCGCCCTGGGTGAGACGATCGCGCTGCTTATCATCTTGCGCGGCGCCCAAAAGGCTTTCGGCTGGTCGCTATTCGACGGCGGCTACACCTTCGCCACCAAGATCGCCGCCACCGCTTTGGAATTCAACAATCAGTACAGGGCCGATGCCTATATCGCAGCCGGGCTGGTGCTTTTCATCCTGACCTCCGTGGTCAACGCGCTGGCTCGGGCCGCTGTCGCAAGAAAAACAAACCAATGACGTCGATGTTGGACCGCCCGGTCAAAGCGCGCACACTCAGGGGCGCGAGCCTGCGCCGTCGGGTCGCCAACGACGTGGCGACGCTGCTGGTGACTCTCTCCATCGTCATCGTGTTGATACCCCTGGCGTGGGTGCTGTACTCAGTGGTTAGCCAGGGGTTTCGAGCGGTAACCTCCAGCACGTGGTGGACGCACTCCCAAGCCGGTTTGACGGCATTCGTGTCCGGCGGCGGCGCTTACCACGCAATCGTCGGCACGGTGCTGCAGGGGCTGGCCTGCGCGGTGATCGCCATCCCGATCGGCCTCCTCGTCGCCATCTACCTCGTCGAATACGGCGGCGACACTTGGCTGGCCAAGCAGACTACGTCCATGGTTGATATCCTCGCCGGGGTACCCTCGATCGTGGCGGCATTGTTCGTCTACACGCTATGGGTGTCGATGCTGGGCTCTTCCCGTTCGGGGTTTGCGGTGTCGCTGGCGTTGGCGCTGTTGATGATTCCGGTGATCGTTCGGGCAACCGAAGAAATGCTGCGGATCGTCCCGATGGATCTCCGCGAGGCCGGCTACGCGCTGGGCATTCCGAAGTGGAAAACGATCGTTCGAATCGTGCTACCGACGGGATTGTCCGGCATCCTAACCGGAATCCTGCTGGCGTTGGCCAGGGTTATGGGTGAGACAGCCCCGTTGCTGATCTTGGTGGGTTATTCGCAGGCAATGAACTTCGACATGTTCGCGGGGTTCATGGGGTCACTGCCGAGCATGATTTACGACCAGACATCCGCCGGTGCGGGTGCCTACCCCATTCCGACCGATCGGTTGTGGGGCGCTGCGCTGACGCTGATCACGTTGACCGCCATCATCAATGTCGGGGCACGGCTGGTAGCCAAAGTATTCGCGCCCAAAGCAATTAGTCAGGAGATTTAGTGGCCAAGCGGTTAGACCTCAAAGAGGTCAACATCTACTACGGAGCGTTTCACGCGGTGGCCGGTGTCTCGTTGTCGGTGCTGCCGCGCAGCGTGACCGCATTCATCGGCCCGTCGGGGTGCGGTAAAACGACGGTGCTGCGGACTCTCAACCGGATGCACGAAGTCATTCCTGGTGCCCGGGTCGAGGGCACGGTCATGCTCGACGACGACGACATCTACTCCTCGGGCACCGATCCCGTCGGCGTGCGCCGGGCCATCGGCATGGTGTTTCAGCGTCCGAACCCGTTCCCCACCATGTCCATTCGCGACAACGTGATCGCCGGTTTGAAGCTGCAGGGCGTGCGCAACCGCAAAGTGCTCGACGAGACCGCCGAATACTCCCTGCGCGGCGCGAACCTGTGGGATGAGGTCAAGGATCGGCTGGACAAGCCGGGCGGCGGATTATCCGGAGGTCAGCAGCAACGGCTGTGCATCGCGCGCGCCATCGCGGTGCAACCCGATGTGCTGCTGATGGACGAGCCGTGTTCGGCGCTGGATCCTATCTCGACGATGGCCATCGAGGACCTGATCGCCGACCTGAAGCAGGACTACACCATCGTGATCGTCACCCACAACATGCAACAGGCTGCCCGGGTGAGCGATCAGACCGCGTTCTTCAACCTCGAAGCGGTCGGGAAGCCGGGGCGGCTCGTGGAGATCGACGACACCGAGAAGATCTTCTCCAACCCCACCCAGAAGGCGACCGAGGATTACATCTCCGGCCGCTTCGGCTGAGGGCGCCTAGTTCGCCGCGGCCATCGCCTCGTCGTCGGGGAATCTGCCGGTCGCCTGAAAGATGACGCGTCTGGCCACTTGAACGGCGTGATCGGCGAAGCGCTCGTAGAACCGGCCTAGCAGCGTCACGTCCACCGCAGAGGCCACGCCGTGCTTCCATTCCTTGTCCATCAACACGGTGAACAGATGCCGGTGCAGGTGGTCCATTGCGTCGTCTTCTTCGCGGATGCGCGCGGCCTTCTCCGGGTCCCGCGACGACACCACCTCTTGCGCACTATTACCCAAGTCGACTGCGACTCTGCCCATTTCGGCGAAGTAGCCGTTGACCTCCTCGGGTAGGGCGTGCTGCGGATGGCGCCGGCGGGCGATTTTGGCGACGTGCAGGGCCAGCGCGCCCATCCGGTCGATGTCGGCAACCATCTGAATGGCGCTGACGATTGCGCGCAGATCCCCGGCGACCGGCGCCTGCAACGCCAGCAACACGAAAGCGCTCTCCTCGGCTCGGGCGCTCAACCTCGCGATCTGCTCGTGATCGGAGAACACCTGCTCGGCCTGCACCAGATCGGCCTGGAGCAAAGCCTGCGTCGCGTGTTCCATGGCAACCCCGGCCAACCGGCACATCTCGCCGAGTTGGTCGGTCAACTCTGTAAGTTGATCATGATATGCGGTGCGCATGATCTAAGACTACGTCCTCAGCAGCGGAAACCGGGTGAAGCGCCGGGTGCCACGACTATGAACAGTCAGACGGTGGCGTCACTCGCAACGAGTGTCGGCGGCGTTGGTGACAGAGAGGTCCTCGGGCAGCTTGGTTGGGGCGCTACTGGTGTTGTGATTGACCAGCATGCTGACCGATGACCCGGAAGGTGGGGGAGCGGCCACAGCCCGGAAGTCAGGACCGAGCACCACCTGCACCAGACTTCCGATGCCGGTCACCCGCTCAATCTTCGAATTCGCCAATGTAGTGGCGACCGTCGCGGCGGCCTGCTCATTGCCGGGCGAGAAGAACACCGTGGTCGAGCTCACTGTTTTCGGGTAGTCGTTCGGCGTCTCCACGTTGAACCCGCGCTGCTCCAACTCGTTGGTGGCGGTCGTGGCCAGTCCGGTCCTGCCGGTCGCGTTGGAGACCTGCACGGTGACATCTTGTGGTGAGGTCGTCACCGCCTGCACCTGGTCGGGGTGTGGCTGGCCGGTGGGGCTGGGCTTAGGCGCTTTGCTGGTTGTCGAGCGGGTCTTGGCCGGCGTGGGTCCCATGTCCTGCGCGTTCGCGTCGTTTTCGCCGGGCAGCGGGTCGTCATTGATGATCGCGTCGAACAGCGCCCGAACGTCGGCGGTGCGCGGCGGCTCGTTACCGTCCTCGTCGGTGATACCGGTCGTCGGGATGGTCACGAAAGTGATATGCCCTGCGGTCAGCCCCTGCACCGATTGACCAAGGTCAACCAGGTCTTTGGTCTTGACGTTGTCGACGTAGCTGTCGTTGATGAACATGTTGACCACATTGTTCAGTTTGCCCAGCGAAAAGAAAGTGTCACGGGTGATCAGCGATCGGAGCAGCGACGACAAGAACAATTGCTGGCGTTTGATGCGTCCGTAGTCGCCGTTGTCCTCCGTCGTCACCTGGCGGGCCCGAACATAGTTCAGTGCGGTCGACCCGTCGACGATCTGGCGGCCGGAGTGCTCGAGGACGGTGCCCAGTTCGTAGTCACGCAGCGGGGTGGTCGAGCACACCTCGACGCCGCCGAGTGCGTCGACCATTTTGCTGAAACCGACGAAGTCGATCGCCATGAACCGGTTGATGCTCAGCCCGGACAGCTTTTGGATCACCTTCACCAGGCACTTCGGACCGCCGAAGGAGAACGCCGAGTTCAATTTGGTCTCGGTGTAGACCATGTCGGGACCCCAGGTCCGGGTCTTGTCGTCATACAGCGGCCCGTATGCGCCGGTGTCCGGGTTCCAAGCCTCGCAGCGCACCGGGGTGATCGCCAGGTCGCGCGGGAAGGACACCGCCACCACACGTTTGCGGTTGGCCGGGATGTTGACCAGCATCACGGTATCCGAGCGCGCGCCCCCGGCGTCGTCAGTGTCGCCCGCGCCCATTTGGCTGTTCGCCCCCGCGCGGGTGTCCATGCCGACGATCAGGAAGTTCTCGTCGCCGAACTGGCCATTGGGGTTGACGACGTCGCGCGAGTGCGGATCCAGCGCACTGACCGTGTTCAACCGGTTGTTCTTCGATGCACTCCACTGGTAGGCGCCGCCGGTCAGAGCCAGGCTAAGCACCGCGATCAGCGCCGCAAGTGAACGCCCGGCCAACATCAGCGGCCGCCTGCCGCCTCGGGATGCTGCGTTCAGGGCGTGGGGGTCTGGTTCACCTTCGACGAGCGCCGCGTCGTCGGTGTCCGCGAAGGCGAGGGGCTCTTCGGGTTCGGCTGGCTCGAACGGGTAGGCCGGTTCGAGGTCGGGCCACTCGTCGGCGTAGGCCCTCGCCGGTGGATGTTCAGGGGTGTCCAGTGCAATGTCGTGCCCTGCGCTGAACTCGTTGGCTTCGTCCGGTGCGGCTGCGAGCACCTCGGTGGAGTCCGCTTCCGGCGCGGCATGGTGATGGCGGGGCCGCTTGGCCGGCACGCCGCCGACCTTCGCGATGAGTTCGGCGACGGTGAGTTCGCCTCCGGCGTGATTTCCTGCGCTGTCAGCGGGCTTTTCAGCAGGCTCGGTTGGTGGCGCGGCTGACCGCTCCGCGGAACCGGCCACGGCACGAAACCCGGCCTCGGCGCGCTGCTGGAAGCGTTCCCACGGCGCAGCGCCGAAAGGTCGCAGCGTTGTTTGGCGGGTTACCTCTTCCATATGATCGGCGCCAGCGCCCGCACGAGTGGCCTTAGCGGCGCCGTCGTCGCCGTCACTCATGTTCTACCGGCCTCCGAACTGCTGATCAGGTGCGCGTGTGGCGTGCTTGTCCATCAGCACAGTGCCGGCGATGGCAGCACTGCGGACCCGCGCGACCAGTGGGTCGCGCCGTCGTTCTCGCACTCCTGCGGCAGAAGCCGGGCGGGCCTGACCGAAGTGCGATGCAACAAGATCCACATCGTACTGAGACGGGCGCAGAAACGCGATGTCGAGGGGGCGGATTCAACCACCGGAGTGCATGACGTCAGCACCGGCCGGCACGGTGCAGTCCTCGCTGTCGGCGAGCCAGCCGTCCGGCAACGCCACCCGAGCGGGGGAACCCTGTCGGCCCCGCGGGCCGGTGGCAGCCTGCGGGAAGGCAACGTCGGTGTCCAGCTGGCCGAGCAGCCGGTCGAGTTCATCGATGCTTTTGACCAGAGCCAACGCCCGGCGCAACTCCGATCCGGCGGGGAAGCCGTGCAGGTACCAGCCAATGTGTTTACGCAGGTCACGCATGCCTTTGTCCTCGCCGAAATGCGCGGCGAGCAGGCTGGCGTGCCGCCGGATGATGTCGGCGACTTCGCCCATGGTGGGCGGTGCCGGTGTGCGGTGACCGGTGAAGGCGGCCGACAGTTCGGCGAACAGCCAGGGTCGGCCCAGGCACCCCCGGCCGATCACGACACCGTCGCACCCGGTGGCGGCCATCATCGTCAGCGCGTCACTGGCGTCGAAGATGTCACCGTTGCCGAGCACCGGAATCGTGCGCACATGTTGCTTGAGCCGGGCGATCTCATCCCAGTCCGCAGTGCCGGAGTAGCGCTGTGCCGCGGTCCGGGCGTGCAACGCCACCGCGGCGGCGCCTTCGAGCTCGGCGATGCGGCCGGCGTCCAAGTGGGTGTGGTGGGCGTCGTCGATACCGATGCGGAATTTGACGGTGACCGGAATGTCGGTACCGGCGGTGCCGTGAACGGCCGCCGCCACGATTTGACCGAACAGTCGCCGCTTGAACGGCAGCGCCGCCCCGCCGCCCCGGCGGGTGACTTTGGGCACCGGGCAGCCGAAATTCATGTCGACGTGATCAGCCAGCCCCTCGTCGGCGATCATCTTCACCGCCGCATAGGTGGTGGCGGGATCCACGGTGTAGAGCTGCAGCGAGCGTGGCGTCTCGTCGTCGGCGAACGTCGTCATGTGCAAGGTCGCTGGATGCCGTTCGACCAGTGCCCGCCCGGTCACCATTTCGCAGACGTAGAGTCCGCTGACCGTCCCGACGCGTGCCTGCTCGAGCTCACGGCACAACGTGCGGAAAGCCACGTTGGTAACGCCCGCCATCGGTGCCAGCACGACCGGGCTGGCGAGCGTGATCGGACCGATACGCAACGCTAGCGCCGGCTCATCACCAGCTTGCCTTCGGTCCGATGCAGGTCGAGGGCGGTGATCGTCTTGCCCGTGCGGGCTTCGCGGTCGAGTTGGCGCTGCTTGGACACCTCGAACTTGTCGCACGCCACCTCGAGCTCCTTGATCAGCAGGGCAAGGTCGTCGCGCAATTCGGCCGCCTTGCCGGTGAAGTCCTCACGCTCGAAGATGCGCCACTTCTTCAACACCGGCATCACGACCTCTTCGAGGTGGATGCGCGGGTCGTACACGCCGCCGACGGCGATCTTCACTGCCTTGCGACGAAATTCCGGAACGGTGAAACCGGGCATCTTGAAGTTGCGCAGCACCCGGTGCAGAGCCTTCATCGCCCTGTTCGGGGCGATCTCCAGACCGGCTTCGCTGATGTCGCGGTAGAAGATCATGTGCAGGTTCTCGTCGTGTGAGATCTTGGCCAGCAACTGATCGGCGATCGTGTCGTTGCACGCCTTTCCGGTGTTGCGGTGCGAGATGCGGGTGGCCAGTTCCTGGAACGTGACGTAGATGACCGAGTCGAACAGATTCTCGGCGAGCAGTTCCCCCTGCTGGTTCTGGCCCGGACTGAAGCCGCGGTTGACCACCTCGAGGCGCAACTTCTCCAACTCGACCGGGTCGACCGCGCGGGTCACGACCAGGTAGTCGCGCAGCGCGATGCCGTGGCGGTTCTCCTCGGCGGTCCAGCGGTTGATCCACTGTCCCCAGGCGCCGTCCATGCCGAAACTCATTGCGATTTCGCGGTGGTAGGACGGCAGATTGTCCTCGGTCATCAAATTCTGGACCATCGCCACCTGTGCGACGTCGGTGAGTTTGGATTGGCCGGGCTCCCAGTCCTGTCCGCCCAGCGCATAGAAGTTCTTGCCGTCCGACCACGGGATGTAGTCGTGCGGGTTCCAGCTCTTGTGCATGCTCAGATGCCGGTTGAGGTTTCGCTCGACTACCGGCTCGAGTTCGTGCAAAAGGCCCAAATCTGACGGATCCGGCACAGCGCCTCCCAGTATCTGTGTCCGACGGTTGCACTCAATATATCTGTGTATGCCGGTGACATTCAAGTTCCTCTCAATGTGACACGGCGCAAATCGCGTCCCGGGAAACTATCTCTTCTGATTCCCCGCATTCTCGGCAAGTTCGTAGGTCGCAGGCCGGCTGAGCAGCATATCCACGCAGAAATCGGTGAACTGTTCGCGAGTGACCACCAGGCGCCCATCGAGGTAAGCGGTGAAAAGGGCGGTGAGGCCGCCGATCAGGCTGGTGGCAACCATGGTTTGGACCACGGGGTCGGTGATCCGGGTGAGCTTTCGCTGCAGCAGTTCGATGAAGCTGGGCATCCATTCGGCGCCGGACCGGGCCAGCACCGGTTCTACCTCCGGTGCCAGCAGCAGCACTCGGCCGCGCACCGGGTCATCGACCATCAGCGCCACAATTTGCTCAACTGCTTCGCGTGGCGTCGTTGCCGATGTCAGTGTCGACATGGCGCGCGCACAGACGTCGTCATACACCGCACGAACGAACTCGTCGCGATCGGCGAAGCTTTCGTAGAAATAGCGTTCGGTCAATCCAGCTGCACGGCAGACCGCGCGGACGGTCACCGCCGGCCCGCTCTCGTCGCCGAGCAGCTGCACCCCGGCGGCCACCAGGGTGTCGCGGCGCAGAGCCACGCGATTCTCCCGGGGGACGCCAGACCAGCGGCCCCGTCGTTGACCGGACGGCACATCCCTCCTAGGCTGATGCATGACAACGTATGTAGTCAGAAATTCGGAAGCGACAGGATCATCGCCAGTGACTCAAGATACGTCGCAATCTTGTCCGCTGACCAGCGGTGCCGACCCCGTCGAGGAACTCGCCGCCGGCTGTCCGGTGTCGCCGCTTGGATACGACGCGCCGCCGCGGCCGCTGGGTCCCGATTCGCTCACGTGGCGGTACTTCGGTGACTGGCGTGGCATGTTGCAGGGCCCGTGGGCGGGATCCATGCAGAACATGCATCCGCAACTCGGCGCGGCCGTCGAGCAGCACTCCACTTTCTTCCGCGAACGCTGGCAGCGACTGCTGCGATCGTTGTACCCGATTGGCGGGGTGGTGTTCGACGGCGACCGTTCCCCGGTGACCGGGGCCGATGTGCGCGACTATCACGTCGACATCAAGGGCACCGACGATCTCGGCCGCCGCTACCACGCGATGAACCCTGACGTCTTCTACTGGGCGCATTCGACCTTCTTCGTCGGCACCTTGCATGTGGCCGAACGATTCTGCGGTGGCTTGACCGAAGCGCAGAAACGCCAACTGTTCGACGAGCACGTCGAGTGGTACCGGATGTACGGCATGAGCATGCGGCCGGTTCCCAAGACGTGGGAGGAGTTCGGCAGCTACTGGGAGCACATGTGCCGCGAAGTGCTGGAGAACAACTGGGCGGCGCGCGAGGTGCTCAACCTGACCGAGCTGCCCAAACCGCCGTTCGCGCAGTGGCTTCCGAACTGGCTGTGGGCTCCGCAACGCCAACTGTTGGCGCCGTTCTTCGTCTGGGTGACCGTTGGTCTCTACGACCCGCCGGTGCGTGACCTGATGGGCTACACCTGGTCGCGGCGCGACGAGTGGCTGCACCGCCGCTTCGGCGACTTGGTTCAGCTTGTCTTCAGTTGTCTGCCGCGCCGTGCCCGCATGCACCCGCGGGCACGGGCGGGGTGGGACCGTGCCACCGGGCGGACTCCGGCCGATACCCCGCTGGTGCACACTCCGGCGCGTAACCTGCCGCCGCTCGACGATCGGGACAACCCCAAGCACTACTGTCCACAGGTCTGACCGGCGCCGTCGCCCGAGTCAGGCGTGGGCGTGGTTGTGCGCCTCCTCGAGCCCGGACTGGTGCACGTGTTCGTGGGTGTGCTCGGTCCCGTCGTCGTGGGTGTGGGAGTGGTCATGCTCGATGTGCTCGTGCTGATGGGTGGTGTGCTCGTGCGAGTGAGCCGCCTCGCCATGGCGGTGTTCGTGCGAATGCGGTGCCTCGTGGCTGTGCTCTGTCATAGTGTTCGTCTCCTTCACGGTGTTTGCGTACGATTGGCCGACGAATTCCCGGCGACCACCCGCAACCGGTCATCGTCGCGGTGGTGTCGGGGCACGCCGGGACCGGCGTGCTCGGCGTTGAATACGGCGTCGATGACCAGTTGACGTACGTGATCGTTTTCCAGCCGGTAGAAAACCGTTGTCCCCTCCCGGCGGGTGCGCACCAGGCGGGCCATGCGCAGCTTCGCCAGATGCTGTGAGACCGACGGCGCCGGTTTCCCGACGTGCTCGGCAAGTTCGTTGACGGACATCTCGCGGCCAGCGAGCGACCACAACACCTGCACGCGGGTGACGTCGGCCAACATGCGAAAGATTTCGACGATCAGCCCGACTTGGTCATCCGGTAGCCTTTCCTCTTTACCTGCATGCATACGCAGATAGTAGCTGAGTGCTGCCCGTAGGTGTCAAGAGGAATCAACCGGTCGGAGCGCCGGCAACCCGCCGCTCGCCGCCGTTCCGTTCTCGCCAGAACCGGTAAACCTCGATCGCGGCATCGCGAGGGTCGTGGTGCATCGGCAGGCGCCGCTCGTCCCAGTCCTTCGCGAACTCGGCGTAGAACGTGGACAGTTCGAAGTACTTGCGGTCGTCGACGTAGTAGGGCTCGTAGGCGTCGCGTGAAGTCAGGAAGATGACCTGGTCGGGTGAGCAGTAGTACAGCGCGCCCAGGCACATCGGGCACGGATGGGCCAGCACGTAGATGGTGGCGCCGGTCAGGTGCTCGGTGCCCAGTTTCGCGCACGCCTCGCGGATGGCGAGGATCTCGGCATGCGCCGTCGGATCGTGGCTTTGGGCAACCTTGTTGGCGCTTTCGGCGAGGGTCTCGCCGTCTTTGACGATCACCGTCGCGAACGGCCGGCCCCCGTCGGCAACATTTCGGCGGGCCAGATCGATGGTCCGCTGTGCGAAGTCCGTCACTTGTCCTCCATCCGGGGTCAGCGCTATTAACTAGCCGGTCTATATTAATTTGCAACTTCGAGATGGGAGCTCCGATGGCGCGCACCGAAAGCGACAGCTGGGATCTGGCGACAAGTGTCGGAGCGACCGCGACGATGGTCGCCGCTCAGCGGGCGCTGGCCGCCGCCGGCCCGGAACCGCTGATCGATGACCCGTTCGCCGCGCCACTGGTGCGGGCGGTCGGCATCGACATCTATACCCGACTGGTGGACGGCACGATCACGGTCGGTGAGGATTCCGACTTCGACCCGGACCGCATGGCGCGCGGCATGGCTGTGCGCACCAGGTTCTACGACCAGTTCTTCCTCGACGCCACGCAGTCCGGCATCCGGCAGGCCGTCATCTTGGCGTCCGGCCTGGACGCGCGCGCCTATCGGTTGGCCTGGCCCGCCGGAACCGTCGTCTACGAAGTCGACCTGCCGGAGGTCATCGACTTCAAGACCTCCACACTCAGCGGGCTGGGTGCCGAGCCGACCGCGGAACGGCGAACCGTTGCCGTGGATCTGCGCGACGATTGGCCGGCGGCGCTGCGGGCAGCCGGCTTCGACCCGCAGGCCCCCTCGGCGTGGACCGCTGAGGGGCTGGTGGTCTACCTGCCGCCCGAGGCGCAGGACGGTCTGTTCGACAACATCACCGCGCTGAGCATCGCCGGGAGTCGATTGGCTTCCGAATTCGTGCCCGACACAACGATCTTCACTGACGAGCGGTGGCGTGCGCATCACGACCGGATGAGTGAGCTCGGGTTCGATGTGGTCGACTTCAACGAGCTGGTCTACCACTACGAGCGCAGCCACATCATCGATTACCTACGTCAGCGCGGCTGGCAGGTGTCGCCGCGGACGGTTGCGCAGATGCACGCCGACAACGGCTTCGAGTATCCCGACGACGAAGTCGCGGCGGCGTTCTCCGACGTGACTTACCTTCGGGCCGAACGGCAATAGCGCTCAGTGCAGATGCGGTAACACCTGGGTCCGGTAGAAGGCTGTCGCGGCGGCCGGGTCCTGCTGCGGGAAATGCACGAACGGCGTCGCGCCGGCGTCGAGAACCGCTTGCACCTTGGTGATGTGGACCGCTGGGTCGGTGCCGGTGGCCCACCCGCTGATCACCTTGTCCAGCGGGTTAGCCTCCGCGGCGCGCTGAATGTCGACGGGATTGGGTTGGTCGACGGCGCCGGCGGTGAAACGCCATTGCTCGGCGGCGCGATTGATCTCGTTGGTGTCGCCGACGACGGCGAACATCTCCGCGCGCTTGCCCAGCGTGGCGGGATCCCGGTTGGACTGCTGGGCACCTTGATGAAACGCGTCGACCAGCTGCTGATTCGTCACGTCGTGCGCCTGAGTGATCCAGCCGTCGCCGTACTGTCCGGCCAAGTGCGCGCTCTTGGGGCCGCCCGCGGCGACGAAGATCGGCGGCGGTGACGGCGGCGGGTCGTAAAGCTTGAGCTGATTGGTTTGAAAGTAGCGACCGCCAAACGAGATTCGCTGACCGCTCCACAACTGGCGGATGAGGTCGATGGCTTCGGCCAAGCGGTCGTGGCGTTCCTGGTATGACCCGAACTGGGTGGTGGCGGCCTGCTCGTTGAGGCGCTCACCGGTGCCCACGCCGAGGAAGACCCGCCCCGGGTACAGGGTCGCCAGCGAGGCGAACGCCTGCGCGACCACCGTGGGGTGGTAGCGGTAGGTGGGGCAGGTCACGCCGGTGCCGAAGGGAATGTGGCTGGTTCGTTGCCCCACCAGGGCCAGCGTGATCCACGGGAACATCGAATGGCCTTCGTTGTCCTGCCACGGCTGGATGTGGTCACTGGTCCATAGGTAACGGAATCCGGCCTGCTCGGCGGCCACCGCCTGGTCAACCAGCTGGGCAGTGGTGAACTCCTCGTGGGACAGCACATACCCGACGCCCGGTCCTGAAGGTGCGGGCGGCGGCGCGGTTGGCTTGGCCGGCGCAGGCCCCGAAGCGGGCTTCGAGCCGCAGGCCGTCACCGCCCCCAGGGCGCCGGTGGTGCCGATCGTGGTCAAACCGGCCGCGAGCCGTCCGAACGACCGCCGTGACATACCTTTCATGCGCTGGGAGTACCCACGAAACCGAACGCCAGCATCACCCGAAGCTGGAATGTCCAGCATCAACCGAAACACTGTCAAGCATCACCCGAAGCTGAATGTCGAGCATCAGCCGAGGTAATACATGATGGTGCCCCCACTAGGACTCGAACCTAGGACCTGCGGATTAAAAGTCCGTAGCTCTACCAACTGAGCTATAGGGGCGCGACGCACAGGATACTTGGCGCCTTCAGCGGTGTGCGTTTGAGGATTGGGTCTGTGGTGCCCTAAGCTGACGTGGCTCCCAACGCTACTGCGTTTCGAGTACCCCGGAGAGATTCGGTTCTGGCCCCCTTCGTCTAGCGGCCTAGGACGCCGCCCTTTCAAGGCGGTAGCGCGGGTTCGAATCCCGTAGGGGGTACCGCGACGCGCGGCGACGCGGAGCACGTAGTTACAGCGAGGCCCTGTGGCGCAGTTGGTTAGCGCGCCGCCCTGTCACGGCGGAGGTCGCGGGTTCGAGTCCCGTCAGGGTCGCCGTTTCGGCGAGGCAGACAAATGCCTTCCGGCCAGGTAGCTCAGTCGGTACGAGCGTCCGCCTGAAAAGCGGAAGGTCGCCGGTTCGATCCCGGCCCTGGCCACCACAGAGTTTGCGCAGTTCAGAGGCTTTTCTGCTGATCGAACGCACCATTCGATCCACCGCCGCCCCCGGATTATCCGCCGTTTATCCGCAGTAGTGTTTTAGGTCAGTCTCCAAGCCCGTCCAGCGCATTGGCCACACGATCCAGGTCCGAGTCGTAGAGATCCGCGTAGGTGTGTGGGGTAACCACGATCGAGGCGTGGCCCATCGTCAGCTGCAGCAGTTTCATGTCGGCACCGGCTGACCGCGCCAGCGACGCGTAAGTGTATCGAAGGTCGTGCACCCGCATGGTCGGGCGCCCGAGTTCGGCGATTCTGGTCCGCCAGCCAACCGCGCGCCTCCAGTTTTCGAGGCCGAGCCGCGAACTCTTCGGCGACATGATCGCCGGCTCGCCGGCCGTGCGCCCCTGGGTCCGGCGTTTCAGGATCGACACCAGACGTTCCGGGATCGGCACGCTGCGACGTCCGGCACGGCTTTTTGGCGGTTCCTCCAGGAGGCGACCAGACAACTGCAGCGGTTTCGGCTGATCCTCGACACTCGCTAGACGAGGGAGTCAAGCCGGGCTGAACAGCAGTATCAAGCGGTCATCGCGGTGACATCAGAGCTTGCTCAGCTTGCTAATCGTTTGAATTTCGGTGTCCCGGTAGGGCTGTCCATCGGGATGGACCAGGTCTTGAAACCAGAGCTTCGGAGCTGTCGTGTACGGGTGATCCCAGGAGTCCCATGGAAAGTAGGTTTGGGTCTTACCCGCGACCAAACCCCAATTGATCGCACCAACCTTGTGCCGCTTAGCAACTGGCAGGACCCCGTCAACGGTACTGCCCAGCGTCCGAGCCAGGTACTCGGTGCAGAGGATCGGCCTCCCCAACGAGGACAGTTCGGCGATCCGAGCCTCGAAGCCTGCCGGTTCGTCATAGCAGTGGAAGGTGACCACGTCGGAGTTATCCAATTGGATGTTCGCGATTTCGGTGCGCCGCTGGGGATCTCCCCACTCCCCGTCCCACACGCCACTCGTTAACGGTTGACTCGGATCAACCGAGCGTGCCCACCCGAACGCCAGCGAGAGCAGGTCGGCGACGCGGTCCAGCTTGTCTTTCCTCTCCACCTTGCGATACACCCGGGCGGGATTGTCGGGCTCATTCCAGATGTCCCAACCCAAAACGCGATCATCCGTGCGGAATTGGTTCAGCACGCCCATGACATATTCGAGCAGAGTGCGACGGTAGTCGAGGTCATCGAGGTGTTCAGCGCCTGGGCTTTGCACCCAACCGGAGTTGTGGACCCCGGGCTTCGGGGCACGCTGCCGTCCCGGTTTGGGGAACGGATCCCAACACGAGTCGAAGAAGACGAAGATTGGTTTGATGCGGTGGCGAGCCGCAATGCCGACGAACTGCGCGAGACGGCTTTGGAAGCCTCGACGGTCTTGGGCCCAGAGCTGATCGTGGAGGAAGACCCGCACAGTGTTTAGCCCGTGTAACTGGCCCCAGCCGAGCTCGGTATCGATGCGCCGGGGGTCGAAAGTGTCGGCCTGAAACATCTCGAGTGGGTTGATGGCGTTGGAGGTGATGTAGTTGGCGCCCACCGGCCAACCTTGCGCCTGATACCAGCGGTTGGCCCGATCAGGCGACCATCGGCTTTGCTCTGCGGCGGCGCGGGTTACCTGGGTCAGCGTAGGGCCTGCCGCCAGCAGCACTGGCAGCGTTAGCACCGTTCGACGCCTCACGCAGTGACGATAATTCCAACGTGAATCGGAGGCGCGGAAACTCGGCCACATCATCGACCTGCCGGGCACGCTAAGCCCACGACTCAACGACCTGTGGCTCGGCACACTCAACCATGAACCTTAGTTTGCGACCCCGGTAGTGCGGGCACGAAGGGGCGCCGTCCACGATCGTGATTGTTAATCCGTCGTCATAGTCGAAACCCGCTTGTTGAAGGGCTTTGCGCAGTGCCACGCCGCCCAAGTGGCGGCTATTGATGTTAGTCGAGTTGGCCGAGACCATCGCCCTCCAGTAGCGCTGGCCCACCTGCTTCTCGCAGAGTCGCTGCTTGTCCTGGTTCGTGACCATGAGTGGCGCGTCGATGAACACGAGACAGTCGTCGTCGGATTTGTGACAGACCCACGCGATTGTTTGCTCTAGGCCGACTGTCCATCCCGCGTCCAAAACCCGGCCGGACGGTTCGAGCGCCAGTACTCCGGTCTTATTGAGCTTGCCCCATGCCGCGTCGACGCCTAGGTAAATCACCGCTCGTAATCTCCTCTTGCGAGAACGCGTCGGTCTTGCGTCGGCCCCTAAATAACAGGGCCAAAACGTTAGACAGTGTCCCCAGAGAATCCTGCCAGGTACACCCTGCAAGGGTGCTCCCGACCGTGGACATCGGATATCAGGTGAGTCCGAAAACGCGCGCCGTTCGTCCTTGCGGCCCAGCCGGCGTACCTCCACCATCGCGGCCACATCGTCAACCCGGCGCCGGCTAGGACATGTAAGGTATGCGCTCTGCGGGCGTGCCTCAGTGTTGCCGCTGTCGAACCGACCTAGCTAGTAGCAAGGTTGTCCGCGGCGCACCCTCGTTTCCAGAGCCGTTTCGGGCGGAGAGGAGAAACCTATGGCCCCAGACCGTCTGAGGAGTCTCGTCGGTTTGTGCGCCGTGCCGCTCACGATCGCCCTGTCGCTTCCCCCAACTGCCTTCGCCGATACCCCGTCCTGGAACGGCGAGTACGCGATCACGTTCATGGTTGGTCCAAAGTCGGGGACCAGCATGGCGGTGGGTGACCCGGAGGGCCAGCACACCGAGACCTACGGATTCCGATCAAGCTGTACGAGCGGAAAATGCGTCGCCACGATCGTCAGCGGCCCTCCGCCGAGCAATCCGACGGTTCCCCAACCGGTGCAATTCACATGGGACGGGTCGTCCTGGACGCAAGTCAGCGATTTCCAGTGGGACTGCATGATGCCCGACACCACGATCCAATGGAGTCCGGCCCGATCCAATGTGCGCTACACGCCCCAAGCCAACGGAACACTTGCCGGCG
>NZ_JBARMY010000192.1:0-4143 GCF_049802695.1 Mycobacterium sp. | reverse complement strand
CCACAGAAAGCCCTGCTACCGGCGCCTGCGCCCGAGGCGCCGCAGGTGGTTGTGCCAGCTCCAGCGGCTCCTGCTCCGGCGGCGCCTATTCTGGCACCAGTTCCCGCTGCGCCAGCACCGGTTCCGGCGGCTCCCGCGCCCGCTTCGGTAGCTCCCAAGCGTGTCCCGGTGCCCGTATTCGTGCCGGTAGCGCCGATGTTCCCCTTTATGCCGGTGCCGATTCTGGCTCCGCCGGCGCTACGATCGGCGCGGCCACCGTTCCTGCCCGGCGGCGAAAACCGCTGGGAGAACGGCCCGATGACCGGGGGAGGCATCGCCAGCAGCCCAGGAGGCATCGCCACCAGCCCAGGACGCATCGGCGGCAGTCCGGATGGCATCGGCTCCAGCCCTGGCGGCACCAGCGCCACTGGGCCCAGCGGCGGCTACGGCGGCAACGCCGGCGGCTTCGGCGGCCGGTGACCCCGGTCGATGCCGAAGAACTATCTGCTGCGGCAAATCGCCGGTTCGGCGACTTCGTCGCGTTCGGCCGACAGTTCGTGGCGGGCGCGGCGGTGCTGCTTGACCTCGTACACCAGCACTGCCACCCCGACAGCGGCGGTGCACAGCGACACCAACAGCAGCAACGGATCGACATGACCGGTCAGCGCGTCGCCCAGGATGACCACGGCTGCGGTGCCCGGGGCCAGGCCGGCCAGCGTCGCCAACGTGTACGGCCATAACCGCACCGCGGACGCGCCAGCGGCGTAGTTGAGCACCGAGAACGGCACGGCGGGAACCAACCGCAACGCCAGCACCGTCGGCCAGCCCCGTTCGCGCAGCCGGTCATCTAGCGTTTCGACCGCCCGGTGCCGGACCAGCCTGCTGAGTTGCCAGCCGGCGACCCGCACCAACGCCACGGCGATCACCGCGCTGGCAGTGCTGGCGGCGACGGCCAGCAGCACGCCGAGCAACGGACCGAACAGCAGGCCGGCGGCCAGGGTGAATGCGGTACGCGGGAACGGCAGCACGGTGACGGCGATATGGGCGACCAGGAAAGCCGCCGGAAACCACGGTCCCATCGACGCCGCCCAGTCCCGCAACTGCACCGCGGTGGGGAGCGGAACCAGCAGCGTCACCGCGACCGCAGCCGCGAGCACGACGCCGGTCAGCAGGATGCGCCGGCGAGGCGCCTGCCGTGCCGCCGCGACTACCGCCGAAGCGAGACCCCGCAAGGTGCCGGCGATCTTGCCGTTGGCAGAACCCGTCACGGATTTAAAGGCTAACGGCCGTCTGTGAACATTTCGTTGTCCGCGTGTGGCATTTCGCGAATCGTTGCCGGTGGCCGTCAGCACTCGACTGATCAGCGCTGACCGCTATCAATTAGCCTGGTTGAGAAGACCTCCGCTTGCAACGCTGCGATGACCAGGAGCCGCCGGTGTCAGTCGATCCTCCCGCCGACCTGGTGCAGGCGCACGCGCGGTGGCGCGCGGCGGTAGCGGGCGTGCTGGCCAGAAGTTTGCGGCGCGACGAGGCCGATTTCGGTGACGAACCGGAACGCCTGCTGGAAATCGCTACCTCCGAGGGTTTTGCGATCCGCCCGCTCTACACCGCGCTCGACGCGCGACCGGAGCCGCCGCTGCCGGGTGAATGGCCCTTCGTGCGCGGCGCCGACGCACTGCGCGACGTCAACGCGGGTTGGAAGATCGCCGAAACATTTCCGCTCAACGAGCGCGACGGCCAGGACGGGGCGGAGGCCAACGCGACCGTGCTGGCAGCACTCAACGACGGTGTCAGCGCGCTGGTGCTGCGGGTCGGTCAGACCGGGGTGGCGCCGGCTCAGCTCGACCGGCTGCTCGCCGGTGTGTATCTGGATCTCGCGCCGATCATTCTGGACGCCGGGACGGACTACGCGGTGACGTCCTACGGCATGCTGGCGCTGATCGCCGAGCTGGACCCGGACCGAAGGGCCGCCTTGTCGATCGATTTGGGCGCCGACCCGCTGACCACACCGCTGAGTGGTCGCGGCGCCCCGCCGATCGACGAAGTCCTCGCCGTGGCGGCCCGGGCGGCCGAAGGCCGTGGCGTGCGTGCGATCACCGTCGACGGCCCGGCGTTCCACAATCTCGGGGCCAACGCGGCCTGGGAGCTCGCCGGCAGCATCGCGGCCGGTGTCGAGTACGTGCGGGCGTTGACCGATGGCGACCTCACGGCCGCAGATGCGTTGCGGCTGATCTCTTTTCGGCTCGCAGCCGGTGACGACCAGTTCATGACGATCGCCACGATGCGGGCGGCCCGTCTGCTGTGGGCGCGGGTCGCCGAAGTGGTCGGCGAACCGGGCAGCGGCGCGGCCGTGCTGCATGCGGAGACGTCGCTGATGATGATGACTCAGCGTGACCCGTGGGTGAATATGCTGCGCACCACGCTGGCCGCTTTCGGCGCCGGTGTCGGTGGCGCCGACACCGTGCTGGTGCTGCCGTTCGACGCGGCGATCCCCGGCGGCTACCCGGGCATCGCGACCAGTTTTTCGCGGCGAATTGCCCGCAATACCCAGCTGCTGCTGCTGGAGGAGTCGCACACCGGCAGGGTGCTGGATCCGGCCGGTGGATCCTGGTTCGTCGAAGACCTCACCGAGCAACTGGCGCAGGAAGCGTGGCGGCATTTCCAGGCTATCGAAAAGCGCGGGGGATTCGAGGCGGCCCGCGACTACGTGCGCGATCAGATCGCCGAGGTCTCAGCCCGGCGCGCTGACGACATCGCGCACCGCCGCACCGCGATCACCGGCGTCAGCGAGTACCCGAACATCGCCGAACCGCCGGTACCACACAGTGATTCGACGCCGACGGTGCAGCGCTACGCGGCGCCGTTCGAAGCGCTGCGGGACCGCTCCGATGCATTCCTGGAGCGAACCGGTGAACGGCCCACCGTGCTGCTGCTGCCGTTGGGACCGCTGGCCGAACACAACACTCGGGTGACGTTCGCGGCTAACCTGATGGCCTCGGGCGGCATCGAAGTGATCAACCCGGGACCGGTCGACGCCGCCGGTGTCGCGCAAGCGGTTTTAGCGGCCGGCTCACCTAAGGTCGCGGTGATCTGCGGCACCGACCGGCGCTACCTTGACGAAGCGGTCGGTGTCGTGCAGGCGGCGCGTAGCGCCGGAATCGTGCGGGTTTATCTGGCCGGCCCACGCGAAACTCTCGGTGACGTCGACGACCGGGCGCAGCTGCCCGACGAGTTCCTGACCGCCAAGATCAACGCTGTGCAAGCGCTGACGCATCTGCTCAACCGGTTGGGAGCCTAGCCAGGATGACTCTGCAGGATGTCACCGGCCAACCGGCATCCGACACCCACTCCGAATGCCAGTCCGCCCTCGGCAGCTTCGCCGACGTGCCGCTGCACAGTGAGCGCGTGGTCGAACCGTCCACGCCGGCGGCGGTGGAAAAGCGCGTCGCCGCCGCGGCGTCGGCGCACGGGTACACAGCCGAGCAGTCGGCCTGGCACACACCGGAGGGCATCACCGTCAAACCGGTGTACATCGGCGCTGACCGCGCCGCCGCCGTTGCCGAAGGGTATCCGCTCGACAGCTTTCCCGGTGAGCCGCCCTACCTGCGCGGCCCCTACCCGACGATGTATGTCAACCAGCCGTGGACCATTCGTCAGTACGCGGGTTTCTCCACCGCCGCGGACTCCAACGCGTTTTACCGCCGCAACCTCGCCGCCGGTCAGAAGGGACTGTCGGTGGCGTTCGACCTCGCCACCCACCGCGGCTACGACTCCGACCATCCGCGGGTGCAGGGCGATGTCGGAATGGCTGGAGTGGCAATCGATTCCATTCTCGACATGCGGCAACTGTTCGACGGCATCGACCTGTCAGCGGTGAGCGTGTCGATGACGATGAACGGCGCGGTGCTGCCGATCCTGGCGCTCTACGTGGTGGCCGCCGAGGAGCAAGGTGTGCCGCCGGAGAAGCTGTCCGGCACCATCCAGAACGACATCCTCAAAGAGTTCATGGTGCGCAACACCTACATCTATCCGCCCAAGCCCTCGATGCGAATCATCTCCGACATCTTCGGCTACAGCAGCGCCAAGATGCCGAAGTTCAATTCCATCTCGATCTCCGGTTACCACATCCAAGAAGCAGGCGCCACAGCGGATTTGGAACTGGCG
>NZ_JBARMY010000191.1:0-3469 GCF_049802695.1 Mycobacterium sp. | reverse complement strand
CCCCGGTGCCGGCAGGTGCGCCCGCAGGCGCCGCGGTGCCCGCAGCTGCTCCGGTGGACGCGGCTGGCGCGCCACTGCTGCAAATGGCAGGGACAGGAAAAGGTGTGCCAACCGATCCCGGGCCGGCGCTCACGGCTTTCCCGGTGATCCTCCCCGGGCCGCCGCCGCCACTTCCGTCGCCGGCGCCGGTGGCTGACGCCACGTTGATTTCGGCTACGGCGCCTCTTTCTTCACCCTGTAATCACTGAGCAATGGGAAGCTGCATCCGCCGAGGGAAGGCATCAGCCGACTTTTGCGGGAGTACCTTCTTGCACGATTACCGGATCGCCGATTTTGACATTGTTGAAGTACCACTCGGCATCGGCGGGACTCAGACTGATGCAGCCGTGGCTGACATTTTCGATGCCCATCGACAGAACGGCCCACGGCGCTGAGTGCACATACAGGCCGCGGCCGCTGATACGGACGGCGTCATCCACCGAGAGTCGATAACCCTCGGGGTCGTTGACGGGAATTCCGACGGAGCTCGAATCCATGGTCACCGAGTGGTCTTTGGCCATCACGGCGTAGCGACCAACGGGCGTCGGGAACTGCGGCTTACCCATTGACGCCGGCAGCACACCTTCTTCTCCCCAATGCGGTCGGTGATGCGGAGCTGGTAGTCGAGGCGGCGTATCCGCCGGGACACCGTCGATGCTGACGGTGAAGGTGTGATTCGAGATATCGGCAACGCCCAGGACCCTGGCCCCGGTGTCGAAGTTCGTCGACTGGTCACCCACCGAGAGTGCCACTGTGGTATGCGCCGGCCAGAATCCGTCCGAAACCCATTGCACCACAGTGCTGTCGAGCCACTCATACTTTCCAGTCATCGCGGGCGTCGATTTCACTTCCAAGGCGCGCTCGGCCGCGCGCCGGTTCGCGACAGGCCTGTGGAATGTCACCACCACGGGGTGCGCGACACCCACGACCTGGCCTCGCGCAGGAAGTACCGATGCGATGGTGAAATCGTCGTGCGAAAGCCTCGTCGATGTCAGACGCATTCCAGCCGGATTGGCAACCACCGTCACGGCGATCCCAATCACGACAGCTACAGACCGAATTGCCGCCCGCATCGCTTTTCACCTTTTGACGATGTTCGTTGTCGTTTTGACGATGTTAGGGTTCTCGTGTTGGGCAGGCGTTCACAGCGCCCGGGCGGCTTGATCAAGTTTTCGACACGTTTCGATTACGGCTGGCGAATGCGGAGTATTTCTAGCCGGCTAATCCTGACGAGACAACCCGGCAATGATGTCGTCGACCGTGCGTTGAGCCAGCGAGTCCACGTCACGACGGCTCGTGTCGCGGAGGGGTCCGTGTAGTACCAGTTCGGCGAACCCGTGCACCGCCGACCAGCACGGCCACTCACTGCCGTCGCGTCGCTGGGGCGTCAGCACGCCCGTGTTCACCATGGCGTCGAGCGCCTCGACCAGCGCCCGATACGGGGGCGCGACGTACGTGCCGGTCTGATTATCGAGGACCTCGGTGACACCCGATCCGAAAAAAGCCACCCTGAACCATCCCGGCTCGTCCAGCGCGAAGTCGATGTAGCCCAGGCCGACCGCGCGCAGCTGATTACGCGCCCGCGTCTCTACTGAACCCCGCCGACGTACCGGACTCAGCATGCGCGCGGCCACCCGGTCCTGAATCGCCATTGCAACCGCTCCTAACAGCGCCTCACGGTCGGCGAAGTGACGGTACGCGGCGTTGGGCGAAACACCAACGCGCCGGGTTGCTTCCCGGACGGTTAGGGCCTCCGGACCGCCGACCCGGGTGAGTTCGAGGCCGGCGTCGATCAAAGCCGCACGTAGATCTCCGTGGTGATATCCGATCTTCGGATCGGCCACTCTTGACAACCTCCTCGAGCTGGAGTGTACGGTGTCAACATTATCAATGTGTACGCCGTGAACATCGTTGGTGGAGGTTAATCGTGACAACCCCCGGATTGCCGCCGGTCGTGGATCAGGAGACGTGGCAGCACGAACTGGATGCGCTGCGTGTCCGGGAGAAAGCGGCCACCCGCGAGCTTGACGCGATCGCCGCGCAGCGACGACGGTTGCCGATGGTCGAGATGACCAACGTCATACTCGACGGCGAGAACGGGCCGACGCGTTTGGCCAACGTGTTCGACGGCAGATCGCAGCTCATCACCTATCACCACATGTGGTCCTCGGGCGAGGAATGGCAATGCCCCGGCTGCACTGGCTACACCGCACAGTTCACCCGATTGAAGTTCCTGGACAACTACGACGCTCGCTTTGTCATAGTCACCCAGGGACCCATCGACGAAGTGACCGCCTACAAGCGGCGCGTGGGCAACCGGATGCCGTGGTACAGCACCGCCAAAAACCCGTTCGGCGGCGACGTGGGCGCCCCGCCGGGCGGCCAGTTTGCGCTGAATGTCTTTCTGCGTCAGGATGATCGGGTGTATCGCACCTGGTACACCAACCGCCGTGGAACGGAACAGCTGAGTCACGTCTTCGGGTTGCTCGACGTACTGCCGTACGGGCGCCAAGAACAGTGGCAGGACTCGCCGGACGGCTGGCCGCAGTACCCCACCTACAGCCGTTGGGCGGCCTCACAGGACATCGCACGGGCATACGGAGAGGGGAATGCTGAGCCCGGCGCAGAATCTTTTGTGATGTCCTAACCCCATCCCAGAACATCCAATGACCCCATCCCGGGAGGTGCAAGATGACCAACACGAAAACCGGCCTGACGACGATCAGCCTGGTGTGCGTGCCAACACCCGAGCAAGACAAGGCGGTCGCGTTCTACGAGTCGCTCGGGTTCGAGAAGCGAACAGACCAGCCTTTCGGCGGCGACTACCGGTGGATCGAGGTCTACCCACCTGATGGCACAACCGGCATCGCGCTTGCTCCACCGCCGCCGCAGGGCGGACCGGTGGAGCCGACCGTCACCGGTATCACGCTGAACACCAACGACATCGACGCCACCCACCAGGCGATGACGGAACTCGGCATTGACGTCGATGCACAAGTGTCGCGAATGGGTGGACCGGTCCCGCCGATGTTCTGGTTCCGCGATCCGACCGGGCACACGCTGATGGTCGTGGAGACCTCATCGGCCTAGCTGTGCCGACCGATTCTTGCTAGCGCCGACAGCCCTATTTGTTCACTTTGGCGGCGATCTGGTGAGCGATGTTCACCGAAGTACCGGACGCGTTGCCGTGGCTGCATGTCGAGATGTCGATGGCGACATTGTTGCTCACGGTTAGCGCCCGTTCGCACACTTCGCCGCTACCACCCTGTTCAGTGATGGTGTTGCTCAATGTGCCGCTGGTGTTGGAGATCGGCCCGACGTTCCATTGTCGGCTGGGCTGCCCGGCGGGGGTGCGGGTGAACTGGCGGTTGGAGCAGGCCGGCCAACGCTGCGCCGTGGCGGTGTAGAAGGCGGCCGCTTTGTCCGCGGA
>NZ_JBARMY010000190.1:0-6996 GCF_049802695.1 Mycobacterium sp. | reverse complement strand
TTGTCACGACCGCCGACTGGATCACTGGCTGGCACCGGGACCGCAACCATCCCCACCACTCCGGCAAGCCGGTCACCCAACTCCTTCAGGAAGCTTGCGAGAGAGGCGGTTCGACGTTTTACGGTACCGGCATGAACCCCGGGCTCAACCAAATCCTCGGCGTGGTGTGTTCCGCCGACGTCGCCGAGATCGAGAACATCATCACCATCGAATCCGTCGACGTATCGTGTCACCACTCGAAAGACACCTGGATCGAGGTCGGCTACGGAACACCGGTTGACGATCCCGAGGTCCCGGCCAAACTCGAGAAATACACCCGCGTCTTCGCCGACAGCGTGCTGATGATGGCCGACTGCTTCGATCTGCAACTCGACGAGGTGCGGTTCAGCTGCGAACTAGGCGCGTGTACAAAGGATGTCGACCTGGGTTGGTACACGCTGCCCAAGGGCTCGCTGGGCGGCAACTACATCAAATATCAGGGCATCGTCGACGGCGTGCCACGAGTGGAAACGCACCTCGAGTGGCAAATGACCCCGTACACCGACCCGAGCTGGGATATCAAGAGCTGCTACATCACTCAGATCAAGGGTGATCCGAACATCTACAACAAACACATGATCTTTCCCAAACCCGGCGTCGACCTCTCCAATCCCGAAGACTTCGCCTCCATCGGCATGACCGTGACCGGTATGCCCACGCTCAACGCCATCGCGTCCGTCGTCGCCGCCCCGCCCGGCCTGCTGACGAGTGCGGACCTGCCGCTGCGCGGATTCGCCGGACGGTTCAAGCTGGACTGACCTGCGCAGTTCACTACAGCGCAACGGCCCGCACAAAGGCGTCGGCAAAAATATCGCAGCTTTCGTCGACGCCGGGCACCGTCGCCTGCGGAACAGCAGCGAGCTCTCGACGCATCATGCAATGCACCACGATCGGGCTCAACAATTGCTGAAGCAACAACGGCCGGGGAATGTCGCGGATGCGCCCGTCAGCCACTTCATTCTCCAACCAGCTCAGCGCATCGGCGAGGCTGCGTAGCGCGCCATAGTCGGCCAAGACCTGTCCGGCCGGTTCCGTCGGACGCGCCAACGCTGCAGCGAGCACAGCCATCAGCACTCGTGGTTCTCGGTTCAAGACCTCGGCGAGCGACCGATAAATCGTCCGCACCGTCTCGTTCAATTCAGGCGAACCAGCGGTGGCGGCTGCGAGATCAACGGTAGGGATGTAGCGGTCATAAACCGCCTCCAGCAACGCGTCCCGGCCACCGAATACGGCATACAGGCTGTGCACGGAACAGTCCGCCTTTGCGGCGACGGCTTCGAAGGTTGCCGCACCGACACCTCTGGAGCTGATCAGCGCCGCCGCGGCCGCTACCGCACGCAACCGGACCGGAGGGCGGCCGCCCGGGTCGACACCAGAATCGCGTACCGCGTCGTCGAGAGCTCTGCGGGAACCGCCAAGCTGGCGCAGCAGAGTGCTTCGCGAAACCCCCAGCGCATGCGCGATGACTGTGACGGGCACGTCGGCCACATCTCGACCCAGACGTTCAGCCGATCCCAGCGCGGATTGGATGACGTCGGCCGGCACGGCGTCCGACCCGCGCGACTTCCGCCTTCGTGACACAGCTATACACCTTCTTTTGAAATATGTGTCGAAAGGTGCTAAACCTGAGACTCGACATTACCCGACGCAGGGAGGTTCTCCGGTTGACGTTGTCGATCGCCGCCGAAGCGCCGGCGGGCATCTGTTGGCCCTACCCCGCCAGGCGGCGTATGACGCTTGGTCAACGCAAGGGCGCGATCACCGGACAATCGAATCGAAGGCGTGATCGTCGTGAGCCGTAGGACGCTGGCGCAACGACTGGGCCGCGTCCTTACGATAGTCACCCGGCAAAGCGGTCACATATCCGAAACATCCTACGGCTCCTGGATTTTGGGTAGCCCGTCGGAAAGTCCCCAGCGTCGGCGGGTACGCCTTCAATTGCTGTTGACGGTGTTCATGTTGTGCGCCAATATGATCGCCATCGGCGTGGCACTGTTGCTGATCGCCGTGGTCATCCCCGAGCCTGACGTCTTCGCTCCCCGCGCACGAGTCATCTCGGTAGTGGTCGCGCCACTGTATATCGGCGCCGCTCTGCTGATCGGCTGGGGTTGGGCGACCAAGCGCATCATCCACGATCTCCGTTGGGCCACCGAAGATCAGCCGCCGACCGCCGACGATCAACGCAACACCTTTCTGGCGCCTTGGCGGCTGACCCTCATTCCCGTCGTGCTCTGGGCGATCGGCACCGCCCTCTTCGCGACCCTCTACGGCCGCATCAACGCCGATTACATCCCAAAGTCTGTCTTCGGCATCAGTTTCAGCGGCATCGTCGTCTCGGCCAGCTGTTACTTCGTCGCCGAATTCGCGTTGCGCCCGGTCGCCGCCCAAGCGCTCGAAGCCGGCCGGCCACCACGACGGCTGGCCCCTGGCGTGATGGGCCGCGCGGTGGCGTCGTGGCTATTGGGATCTGGGGTTCCGGTGATCGGCATCGCTCTGGCTGCGGCATTCACGCTGACGCTGCGCAACATGACGATTGCGCAATTCGGACTTGCGGTGCTGCTGTTGGCTATCGCGGCGTTCGTGTTCGGATTTTTCCTGATCCTGGTGGCCGCCTGGCTCACCGCGACGCCAGTCCGGACGGTGCGGGCTGCGTTGCGCAAGGTCGAGGACGGTGACCTCAGCTGCCAGCTGCAAGTGTTCGACGGCACCGAATTGGGCGAATTGCAGCGCGGTTTCAACGCCATGGTGGAGGGATTGCGGCAGCGGGAACGTGTCCGCGACCTGTTCGGCCGTCACGTCGGACGTGAAGTCGCCGCTGCGGCCGAAGACCAAGAAATCGAACTGGGCGGTGAAGAACGCAACGTCGCAGTCCTCTTCGTCGACATCATCGGCTCTACCGAGCTGGTGTCGGACCGCGCCCCGTCCGAGGTTGTCGAGCTGCTCAATCGGTTCTTCGCCGTGGTGATCGACGAGGTCAATTCGCGCAAGGGCCTGGTCAACAAGTTTGAGGGTGACGCAACGCTGGCGATCTTCGGCGCACCAGTGCGCGCTCAATCACCGGAGACCGATGCGCTGACCGCCGCCCGTGCGATCACGCGGCGGCTCGCCGACGAGGTGCCGGAATGCCCTGCCGGCGTCGGCGTAGCCGCGGGCACGGTGGTAGCGGGCAATGTCGGAGCCTACGAACGATTCGAATACACGGTGATCGGTGACCCGGTCAATGAAGCAGCTCGGCTGAGCGAGCTGGCTAAGTCGAATTCGCCGCATGTGCTGGCCTCCGCGTCAGCGGTGCAGGCCAGTTCTCCCGACGAAAAGCGGTGCTGGGAAGTCGGCGAAGGCGAGGTGCTGCGCGGTCGCAAGGAGCCGACTCAATTGGCGCATCCGCGAGAGTCGTACGAGCGTCAGTAGTGCCGGAACACTGACCGCAGGAGTCGAAGGAGATCTCGTGCTTGACAACAATTTACACTCGGGTGACCGAACGCGGCCCAGTCGCCATGTCCACGTGGCCGTCATCGGAAGTGGTTTTTCCGGGTTGGGCGCGGCCATCCGATTGGACCAATCCGGCCACAAAGACTTCCTGGTCTTCGAGCGCGGCAACGACGTGGGCGGCACCTGGCGCGATAACACCTACCCGGGCGCCGCGTGTGATGTGCCGTCCCATCTGTACTCCTATTCGTTTGCGACAAACCCGGATTGGACCCGCTCGTTTTCCGCCCAACCTGAAATCGAGAACTATCTCCGGCAAGTCGCACGCGACGCCGGGGTCTTAGACCGCCACCTGTTCGGCTGCGAGGTGGCGAAGGCTTGCTGGCAAGACGAGCCGGCCAGGTGGCAGCTGACGACCAAGCACGGCATGTTCACCGCCGATGTCTTGGTAGGGGCGTTCGGCGCGCTCGCCGAGCCGAGACTGCCACCGATCCCCGGCATCGAGAGTTTCACCGGTGAACTCTTCCACTCGGCGCAGTGGAATCACGACGCCGACCTGGCAGGCAAACGTGTCGCAGTCATCGGCACCGGCGCTTCCGGCATTCAGATTGTTCCAGCGATTGCCGACCAGGTCGGACACCTGGATGTCTACCAACGCACCGCGCCCTGGCTACTGCCGCGGCTGGATCGTCCGTTCACGGCGGGTGAGCGGTGGCTTTTTCGCAAGTTGCCTGCTGTGATGCGACTGGCCCGCGCCGGTATCTACCTCGCGCGGGAGACCCAAGTGGTCGGGCTGGCCAAAGCGCCCCGATTCATGCTGCCCTTCGAGTTGATCTCCAAGGGCAAGATTCGACTGGAGATCAGCGATCCGGCCCTGCGCAAGAAGGTAACGCCCAACTTCCGCATCGGTTGCAAGCGCATGCTGATAGCCAACGACTGGTATCCCACACTCGACCGAAGCCACGTCGAACTGGTCACCGACGGCATCGCCGAGATCCGCGGAAACGCCATCTTTGCCGAGGACGGCACTTGTCGTCAGGTCGACGCCATCGTGATTGCGACCGGCTTCCATGTCACCGATTCACCGATGTTCGAGAAGATATGCGGGGCCGACGGACGGAGTCTCACCAAGACCTTCGAGGAGCAGGGCATGCGGGCCTACAAGGGCACCACCATGGTCAATTTTCCCAATATGTTCGTCCTGGTAGGGCCGAATACCGGACTGGGCCACAATTCGATGGTCTACATGATCGAGTCCCAGCTCAACTACCTCGTCGACGGCCTCACTGTCATGAAAGAACGCGGGCTGCGGACCGTGGAGGTCAAACAGGAGGCCCAAGATGCCTACCACGATGAGTTGCAACGTAAACTCGCCGGATCTGTCTGGACTACCGGCGGCTGCGGGAGCTGGTATCTCGATGCCCACGGCAACAACACCACGCTGTGGCCCGACTTCACCTTCCGTTTCCGTCGACAAACCAAACGCTTTGACATGCAGGCCTACACCGTGACCGTCCAGAGACCCCTCCCGGCGGTCCAAACCGTTCAGGTTGACGCGTCATGAGCAGCTTCACCGACAAAGTGGCCGTGATCACCGGCGCCGGCTCTGGAATCGGGCGGGCCCTGTCCATCGCGTTGGGCCGCCGCGGTGCCCGGCTGGCGATTTCCGATATCAATGAAGACGGGCTGACCGACACCGCGGATCAGCTGCAGTCGCTCGGCGCTGCAACGCACGTCCAGCTACTCGACGTCAGCAACCGTAATGCGGTTCGGGCTTACGCGACCATGGTCGTCGAGCACTATGGGGTCGTCCACCAGCTGTACAACAATGCCGGGATCGCCGGTGCATCCGCGACGGTCCAAGAAACCGACTACTCCGCATACGAGCGGATCATCGCGGTGAACCTGTGGGGGGTGATCAACGGCAGCAAGGAGTTTCTTCCTCATCTGATCGCGTCCGGCGACGGACATGTCATCAACGTCTCCAGCCTCAACGGACTCATGGGCCAAGCGTCGATGACGGGCTACTGCTCGACGAAATTCGCGGTTCGCGGATTCAGCGAGTCGTTGAGAGCCGAGATGCTGTTCAACAATCATCCGGTCCGTGTCAGCGTCGTTCACCCCGGCGGCGTCAAAACGAACATCGCGACAGCTGCTCTCGAAGAGGCCGGTGAGACCGGCGACGAACACATCAGGCGAGCCCGCGTCTATAACGAAAAGCTGCTCAGACTGCCCGCTGCGAAGGCAGCGGACATCATCGTCGCCGGGGTCGCCGCTAACAGACCGCGCATCATCGTCGGCAACGATGCCCGACTCGTCGACCTCATGGTGCGCGCCCTGCCGCGTTCCTATCCCAGGCTCAGTGCCTGGTGGTCGCGCCGCGTCTTCAACGGCTGAAGTACGGTGCGTGCCGGGCCGGAACCACAACATGGGCAAATCGCAACTCAGCGCTTGCAGTTTCGCCGTCGGGTCTGGACAGGCCGGTTCCTCTTTGTTATGAAATGCACACCGGGTTGCCTTTAGCAGGTAGGGCAGGTTTTGAGCATAGGGTTTACGGGTGGCGCGGGAGCATACGCCGGTCCGCGGTGCGGCGGGAGCGTGCTGGCCGCGGCGCCGGATGCGCGCCGGTCTTCCGGGATCCGGTGGCTCCTGCGGTTGCCGATCCGACGAAGAATCGGCCAACATGTGTTGATCCGGCAAGTTTGGTCAACACTGTGGCTGCAATCGAGCAGGGCTCGGCCTCCCGACACGGAATCGGCCAGGCCCGGAACGTGGATGACCGCGAGAGGGAAAGGGGTGGATGTGGACACACGATGCTTCAGGAACCGACTGACGGTCGGCGGTATTAGTGCCGCTGCGCTGCCGGTGCTGGCTTGTCTGCTTCCCAGTATGGGAGCGGGCGCCTTCACTGCGTCTGCGGCTGCGGCGCCCTGCCCCGACACAGAGGTGGTATTCGCGCGTGGTACCGGTGAGGCTCCCGGTCCGGGTCCGACCGGAGACGCGTTCATCGACGCGCTGCACGCGCGCGTTGGACCGTTCGCGGTCTACCCGGTGAACTATCCGGCCAGCGACGAGTGGTCCACCGGCGTCGACGGTATTAGAGACGCCGCGACCCATGTAGTTTCCATGGCGAACAACTGCCCGCAGACCAAGATGGTGCTGGGCGGTTACTCGCAAGGCGCGGCCGTCATGGGTTTCGTCACTTCTTCGGCAGTGCCGGACGGTATCGACCCGGCGACCGTACCGAAACCGCTGTCCCCGGATGTGGCCAGCCACGTGGCCGCCGTTGTGCTGTTCGGTACGCCGAACGTTCGGGCGATGAACTTTCTCGGCCAGCCGCCGGTCGTCATCGGCCCGGTGTATCAAGCCAAGACCATCAAGGTGTGCGTGCCGGAAGACCCGGTGTGCTCTGACGGGCTGAACTTCGCCGCCCACGACACCTACGCAACGGACGCCACCTTCATCCAGACCGGGGCAGATTTCGCCGCCAGTCGCCTCGGGCCAACACCCGGTGCGCCGCCGGCCCCCGGC
>NZ_JBARMY010000189.1:0-2288 GCF_049802695.1 Mycobacterium sp. | reverse complement strand
CCCGTTTGGCCCGTGCGCTGGCCGGGTTCAATTGCAGGATCGCCTTCGTGAGCGATTCCTGATCACTGGGCAACGATCTGCGGGAGGCATTGGGGGAAGAGACTGTGGCATTGCGCATTTCGGCGGTCATGACGCCCCTTCTGCATGGTCGGACTGCGAATTGACGTACCGCGCGTGGTGCACGAGACCGAGCCGGTCGAGGAGCCGGATGAAGTCGCCGGCCAGATCGAGCTGCCACCAGTGCCGCCGGGTCTGGGCCAGTGCGGGCCGGGCGTGATGGTTGTTGTGCCATGACCCGCCCATCGTGGGCGGGGCCAGGGCGCCGATATTGCGGCTTCCGTCCCGCAACGGGAATGCACGGGCGCCGATCGTGTGGCCCAACGAGTTCACCGCCCACGTAGCCTGATCCAGGGCAAAGATCCGCGCGAATCCGCCCCAGAGAATCCCGCCGACTACACCGTGCACCGATTGCGTGACCAGCCCACCGACGGCGCCGGGGATCACGATGCCCAGCACCACCAACGTGAAGTACCAGACATTGATCTTCATCACCCTTCGATCGGCAAGCCAGTCCCGGGTATGCCTGCTCCAGTCGATCTTCCGAACATCGAACAGCCAACCGACGTGGCCGTGCCACAAGCCTTTTGCGCGTCCCCACCAGCCGGGGCCTTGTGGCTGAGGCGAATGCGGATCACGCTCGGTGTCGGCGAAAGCGTGATGCAGCCGATGGTTGGCGACCCAGAACACGACCGGTCCCTGCGCTGCCATCGACCCTGCGATCGCGAGGAACACCTTGACCGGTTCGGAGGCCTCGAAGGACCGATGGGTGAAGTAGCGGTGCAGCCCTGCCTCGACGCCGAGCGCGGTGATCAAGTACATGACACCGAATAACGCGAAGTCGCACACTGTCACGCCGAAGTAGATCGCGTAGACAACCGCGCCTATTGTTCCGAAGGTTGGCAGGCCGACGGTCAGATACGCCAGTCGCGAGGCGAGCACGTCGCGGTCGCGAACCGAAGGGGCAGCTAAGGATTCGGCGCTCATGCCGGCGCCCCCTGTATGGCGTCCGCCAGGAAAAGTCGCTTGGCCTCTTGCCGACGGACCTTGCCACTGGTGGTGGTTGGAATCGTCCGTCGTGGGCAGATGTGGACGTCAGGTCCGACACCGAATTCCGAAGTCACACTAGAGCGGACGGCGTCCGTGAGCTTCGTGTGGCAATCGGTCGAGATCTGCGTGAAGGCAGCCTCGGCGACGACGATCAGACGTTCGGTTCCGTCACCGGGTACCGAGAACGCCACCGCCCGCCGTAACGACGGGTCGGCGCGCACCACGCTGGCCTCGACGTCTTGCGGATAGATGTTGCGGCCGCTGACAATGATCAGGTCTTTGATTCGTCCGGTGACGAACAGTTCGTCGTCGCGCATGAAACCCAGGTCGCCGGTGCGAAGATAGGTGTCATCTTCGCCATCGAGGCGCGCGTTGAATACCTTGCTCGTCAACGTATCCCGGTTGAAGTAACCGGCGGCGACACTGCGACCGCGGACCCATATCTCACCGATCTCACCGGGTGGAACCAGACTATTCGAGTCGAGGTCGACGATCCGCACGACGTGTTGGGAATCGACTTCGCCACAGCTGACGACGATGCCATCAGCGCCGTCAACAGTGTTGTAGCGGAGTCCCTTTCGTTTTCCGGCGACGAAGAGCGTCGCCTCAGCCATCCCATAGCAGGGAATCAGCGCGCTGACGTCGAACCCGAGTGGTGCCGCGCACTCTTCGAAGCGCGCCAGGGTATCCGCGCGGATGGGTTCGGCCCCGCAGTAGAACTCCTTGACCGTTGATAGATCCAGGTCTTCGTTGTTGTCATCGAGGGCTTCGACGGAAGCGTCGAGTGAGAAGTTCGGGCCGACGGTGATCGACACCCGGTATTCGGTGATGGCCTCCAGCCAGCGGCGAGGTTGCTGCATAAAGTGCATCGGCGACATCAGCACCAGTGGCCAGCCGTGGTGGAGCGACAGGATGATCGTGCCCATCAACCCCATGTCGTGGTAGGGCGGTAGCCAGGAAAGTCCGATTCGATTCGGGTCCGGCCCCATGCTGCGGGACAGGACTTCGCAATTGCTCATGAGGTTGTCGTGGGTTATGCAGACGCCCTTTGGCGATCCAGTCGACCCGGATGTGTACTGGATCAGGGCGAGGTCATCGGGCGAGCACGCCGCGGGCGCCACCGCATCGACGCCGGTGTCCAGTTCATCTATGTAGCAGATCAGCGGATCGATATCGACGCA
>NZ_JBARMY010000188.1:0-6571 GCF_049802695.1 Mycobacterium sp. | reverse complement strand
CACGCGCAGGCGGGCGATTCCACCGACTGTCAGGGCGCCCACCGGGCCGGCAATAGCCGCGGCGAGCGACGCCCACCCGGTGTGCGCCAGCAACAGAAAACCGAACCCAGCGGACCCTGCCAACAGCGCGTAGCGCACCGGCGTCCAGTAGACCGGCTTGCGGAGTCGGGTGGCGATCAGCATGCCCAGCACCAACGCGACGGTGTGGCCGGCATCGGTGAAATCATCGCCCACGGCGACAGCCGCTGCACCAATCGCCAGCCACCAGCCGATCCACGCCGGGCGCCAGCGCGCGGGAATGGCTGCGGTCAGGGCGCCCAGCACCGCCATGGCGCCGTAGCTCATTCCGACGTCGCTGGCATGAGTTATCGAGATCGGCAGCCAGCGCATTTTGATCGCCGCCACCAGGCCCGCCGCCACCAGTAGCGTCGCACCAATATGACCGATGAAGAACACCATGGCCACCCGGCCGCCGTGCCAGAGCAACTCAGCCAGTGCCAACAGACAGACCAGCCACGGCAACCAGACGTAGACGGGTCCGGCGTCGTTCACGAACGCACTGCCCAGCAACGTTCCCAGACGGCCGTGGGACAGGTTGTGCACATTCGTGCTCATGTGGCGGATCACGTCTTCACGCACGCGGGGGCCGAGGATGACCAGTGCCGTGCTGACCGCTGCCAGCACCGCTCCGAAACCCAAGGCGATGCGTACTCGCGCCAGAGCAGAAAGTATCGGCGAGAACATTGCCACCTAACTATGCCTGCGGTTCGGCGTCTGCGGTTTTGTCGCTGGCTGTCAATTCCCTACGAGTGTGCAGACGGTAGATGGCCATGTCTGCGGGTATCCCGGCCGGTTTTCCGCCAAACAGCGACCGGTGCGCGCGCTTGGCGACGACTCCCAGTTCGTCGAGATCAGCCTGCGAAATCTCGTCCAGGCTGGCGCTGGAGACCATGACTCCCCCTTTGGTTGCTCGTTCCATCACCCGAGCAGCGATGTTGACGTCGACGCCGAGCCAGTCGGCCGCCAGTCGCTGCGGCCTCCCAGTATGGATTCCGACCCGCATTCGAGGTGTGTAGCCATCCACATCCACCGAATGCAGCGCCTCTTTTGCCGCGCAGGCGGCGCGCACGGCGACGAGCGGTTCGTCGAAAACGGCCATGATCCCGTCGCCCATTCGTTTGACGATGCTTCCCCCGGCATCCAGCAGCGGCGGTTCGACGGCTCGTGCAACGCGCCGCAGCAGTGTGAGAGCAGCATCGTCGCCGGCTTTCAACGACCACTCCGAGAAGTTGACCAAATCGGTGAAGACCAGGGTCGTCTCGGCGTTGGCGGGCTGCCGCGAGACCTTCTCGGTCAACGCCTGCCACACCTGCAGGGCACCCAGGCTGACTTCGCGGGAGGCCGCGTCCTGAACCCCCAGCAAACGGCTCGCCGCCCGGGCGGCGGCACGCGGACCGCCGTCTCCGGCGGTGGACAGCGGATCACCAAAGTCGGGATCGCCGGGCAACACCCGACGGGCCCGGCGCAGCATCTCGACGACGCCGGGGCTGTGATTTTTGCTGCGCAGCCACCGCACCGGCGATTGCCGGTGCGAGTCCTGCGGGGCCGGCGCGGTTGCCACTTGCTCGGGCTCGCCGGACGCCGAATTGGGCCCGAGTTCCACTTGGTCGAGGATAGGTGTTCAACCTCGGCGCGGGCAATCACGACGCCCGTGGGCTGCGCCACGCGACAGCACAAAGTGGCTGGCCGGAAGTTACTGCGGAAACGCGGCCAGAAGAATCGTCCGGTGGGCATCAGTTGAGCGCGCGGGCGCTCTGGTATAGGCAGATCGCGGCAGCCGCGGCCACGTTGAGGCTTTCCGCGCCGCCGCGCATCGGGATCTGCACCCGGTGGTCCGCCGCTGTGGCGACGTCGGCCGGCAGGCCCTGCGCTTCCGGTCCGAACAGCCACGCCGTGGGCTTGCTGAGCAGCGATCCGGCCTCGTCGAGGGACACCTCGCCGTCGACTGCGGCGGCCAGCAGCTGCAGCCCGGCGGCGCGCAGTTCGTCCAGCACGGCGCCGGCGTCCGGGGCGACGACGACCGGGATCGTGAAGATACTGCCGGCCGACGCGCGCAGGCACTTGCCGTTGTAGGGGTCGACGCTGCTCCCACCGAAGATCACCGCCGCGGCACCCATCGCGTCCGCGATGCGGATCAACGTCCCCGCGTTGCCCGGCTCGCTGATCTGCACCGCGGCCGCGATCAGCTTGGGCGCCGCGGCCAGCACGTCCGGCAGGCCCAGGGTCGGCGGTTCGCACACCGCGATCAGGCCGACCGGAGTGACGGTGTCCGACAGCGCTTTGGCGGCACGTTCGGTCACCAGATGAATCGGCGCCTGCTGGCCGGCGATCAGCCCGGCGTGGCGCTGTGCGGCGGCTTCGGTGACGAAGACATCTCGGACCAGGCCCCGCGCCGACGCAGCCTGTACCAGGTTGGGGCCTTCGGCGAGGAAGCGCTGGGCGCGTCGGCGAGCGACATGACGGTGCAGTTTGACCGCTGCGACCACCCGGGCCGAGCGTTCAGTGAGCACGCGGCACGGGGCCCGGCCGGCCTGTTCAGGCAGCCTCGTCCGACGGCGCGTTTACATCGTCGGGCAGTGCCGCCCGGGCGACCTCGACCAGCGCGGTGAAGGCGGCCGGGTCGGTGACGGCGATGTCGGCCAGGTTTTTGCGATCCACTTCGACGCCTGCGGCTTTGAGGCCCTGGATCAGCCGGTTGTAGGTGATGTCGTTGGCTCGCGCCGCGGCGTTGATCCGCGAGATCCACAGCTTGCGGAACTCACCCTTGCGGGCCCGCCGGTCACGGAACGCATAGTTCAGTGAGTGCAGTTGCTGCTCTTTGGCTTTGCGGTAGAGCCGGGACCGCTGGCCGCGATAGCCTTTCGAGGCCTTCAGGACGGTGCGCCGCTTCTTCTGGGCGTTGACTGCCCGCTTCACGCGTGCCATGGCTTTTCCTATCTGGTTCGGACGTAATGGTTATGCCGGCTGCGTGCAGAGCTTGAGACTTTGCACGCTTGGAAAGAGGCGGTCAGCCGTTCAGCAGTTTCTTGACCCGCTTGGTGTCACTGGCTGACACCCCGGTCCGCCCTTCCAGGCGCCGGGTGCGGGTGCTCGGCTTGTGCTCGAACAGATGCCTACGGTTGGCGTGCTCACGCATGATTTTCCCGGTGGCGGTGCGACGGAACCGCTTCGAGGCTCCGCTGTGGGTCTTGGCTTTCGGCATGTGTCCTCAGTTCTGCTGTCAGGTCGTTCTTGCGTCGTTCTCGCTGTTGTTTGCAGGCGGCCCGGCGTCGACCGCGCCGCCATCTGCTTGTTGGGCTGCCCGGGCGCGGGTCTTCGCGCCGCGGTGCGGGGCCAACACCATCGTCATGTTGCGTCCGTCTTGCTTGGCTGACGTCTCGACGAATCCGTAGTCGGCGACGTCGGCGCCCAGGCGCTGCAGCAGTCGGTAGCCCAGTTCGGGCCGGGACTGCTCGCGTCCGCGGAACATGATGGTGACCTTGACCTTCGACCCGGCCTCCAGGAAGCGGACCACGTGGCCCTTCTTGGTTTCGTAGTCGTGATCGTCGATTTTGGGTCGCAGCTTCTGTTCCTTGACGACGGTCTGCTGCTGGTTCTTGCGGGACTCGCGCGCCTTCTGCGCCGCCTCGTACTTGTACTTGCCGTAGTCCATGATCTTGCAGACCGGCGGTCGGGCATTGGGCGCGACTTCGACAAGGTCGAGATCGGCGTCCGCGGCGACGCGGAGTGCATCTTCGATACGCACGATGCCTACCTGCTCACCTCCTGGCCCGATCAGCCGGACTTCAGGTACACGGATGCGTTCGTTAACGCGGGTCTCAGTGCTGATGGGGCCTCCCTGGTTGCGGCTGTCTTCTGGTCGCGACCGCGCGTCGACTTGTTCGGAACCAGCGATGGAAACACCACACCACCAGCAGAAAGGCCCTGCAACGCAGGGCCCGGGTGCCGACCGGTCGCGGCTTGAACCGCCTGCGTCATACGCAGAACGGGCACCGTCAAGTGCCCGTGACCGGACCGCTGAGCCTTTCGGAGAATCTTTAAGGATCTCAGAGGCCAACGGTGGGAGTGGGGACTCCACTTGCTGTCCTGGCTTCGCCGGGACGGTCGCAAAGGCCAGTTTAGCAGTCACGACGCGGATTCTGGGCACCGTACCGGGCTGACGCCGCAGCATCGGCCCGGCCTTGCGCGCACGTCGCAGTTTGAAGGAATATTCTCTCGCCGTGACAGTCATCGCGAGTCGCTCGAAGTCTGCCTCCCGACTTCACTGGGTACCGCCAGCGGCCGGCTGGTCGGTCGGCATCATCGCCACCCTGTCGCTGATAGCAAGCGTGTCACCGGTGGTGCGTTGGCTGATCAAGGTTCCGCGGGAGTTCATCAACGACTATTTGTTCAACTTCCCGGACACCAGCTTCGCCTGGTCATTCGTGCTGGCGCTGCTCGCCGGCGCGTTGACGGCCCGCAAGCGGATCGGCTGGTGGGTGATGGTGCTGAACCTGGTTCTCGCCGTCGTCCTCAACGTCCAGGGCCTGGCAGGCGGCGATCAGACAGCGATGGAAACCTCCGGCGACACCATCGGCCTGACGGCGCATCTGGCGGCGATCCTCCTACTGGCCCTGGCCTACCGCGAGTTCTGCGCAAAGGTTCGTCGCGGTGCCCTGTACAAGGCGGCCGGCGTGCTGGTCGCCGGCTGGGCGATCGGCATCGTGCTGTCCTGGGGGCTGGTAGAGCTGTTCCCCCGGACGCTGCAGCGCGACGACCGGCTGCCGTACGTAGTGAACCGGGTGATCGGCTTCGCCGTCGTCGACCCGGATTTCTTCGAAGGCAAGCCATCGGTCGTGCTCAATACCGTCTTCGGCCTCTTCGGCGCGCTGGCGTTGATGGCCGCGGCGATCGTGCTGTTCCGGTCTCAGCAGGCCGAGAACGCACTGACCGGCCAGGACGAATCGGCGATTCGCGGGCTGCTCGAGTTGTACGGGAAGAACGACTCGCTGGGTTACTTCGCCACCCGACGGGACAAGTCGGTCGTGTTCGCCCCCAACGGTCGCGCCGCGATCACCTACCGGGTCGAAGTCGGTGTCTGCCTGGCCAGCGGCGACCCGCTGGGCGACCCCAGATCGTGGCCTCAGGCCATTGACGCCTGGCTGCAGCTGTGCCAGACCTACGGCTGGACGCCGGGCGTCATGGGCGCCAGTTCCCAGGCTGCCAAGGCTTTCCGCGAGGCCGGGCTGAATGCTCTGGAACTGGGCGACGAGGCGATCCTCTACACCGCCGCGTTCAAGCTGTCCGGTCCGGAGATGCGCGGGGTGCGTCAGGCGGTCACCCGGGCGCGCCGGGCCGGCTTGACGGTGCGGATTCGACGGCACGCGGAGATCGACGCCACGGCGATGGCGGAGGTGATCAAGCGCGCGGACGCGTGGCGCGACACCGAAGACGAGCGCGGCTTCTCGATGGCGCTGGGCCGGCTCGGTGACCCGGCGGACGCGGAGTGCCTGCTGGTCGAGGCGATCAACCGGGACGACCAGGTGGTCGCGATGCTGTCGCTGGTGCCCTGGGGGCACAGCGGCGTATCGCTGGACCTGATGCGCCGTTCTCCGCAGTCGCCCAACGGCAGCATCGAACTAATGGTCAGCGACCTCGCATTGACCGGAGAGCGTCGGGGCATCGGCCGTATCTCGCTGAACTTCGCCATGTTCCGGTCGGCGTTCGCCCAGGGCGCCCAACTGGGCGCCGGTCCGGTTGCGCGGCTGTGGCGCGGTTTCCTGGTGTTCTTCTCCCGCTGGTGGCAGCTGGAGACGCTGTACCGGTCGAACATGAAGTACCAGCCGGACTGGGTGCCCCGGTACGCCTGTTACGAGGACGCCCGGATGATTCCCCGCGTGGGGGTTGCCTCGGCGTTCGCCGAGGGCTTCCTCGTGCTGCCGTTCACCCGCCGCAACAAGCAGCACACCGGCCACCATTCGTCCGTCCCGGCGACCCTCGTCGCAAGCGGACTGCTGCATCAGGACGGCTCCGCGCCGGATCTGTCCAAGCTGCAGCAGGCCGAGTTCGGCGGCGACGACCGTCAATCGCGACTCCCCGACCAGATGCGGGTCCGGCTGGCCAAACTCAACGTGCTGCAGGCCGGCGGGGTCGACACCTACCCGGTCGGCCACCCGCCGAGTCACACGGTGGTACAGGCTTTGGCCTCCGGCGCCGACGACCAGAGCATCGTCACGGTGTCCGGACGTGTGCTGCGCATCCGTGACTTCGGTGGCGTGCTGTTCGCCCAGCTGCGCGACTGGTCCGGCGAAATGCAGCTGCTGCTGGACAATTCCCGGTTGGCGCACTGCCGGACCGCGGATTTCACCAAGGCCATCGATCTCGGTGACCTGATCGAGGTGACCGGGCAGATGGGGTTCAGCAAGACCGGCACGCGATCGCTGATCGTGCACGGCTGGCGACTGGTCGGCAAGTGCCTGCGGCCGCTGCCGAACAAGTGGAAAGGACTGGCCGATCCCGAAGCTCGCGTGCG
>NZ_JBARMY010000187.1:0-4304 GCF_049802695.1 Mycobacterium sp. | reverse complement strand
GTACCCGCCCGGCCTCGACAGTGAAATCGAAGGCGACCTTGATCTCGCCCCGGTGGATCCAGGCGGCGCCCGGACGATCGTCAACGAATACCGGGAAGGCAGCCGCGGCAGCGCCGTTGAAGAAGCTGGCCACCTCATCGGGGCCCTCCAGGCGCGTCGGCGTGCCGAGCGCGCTCGCGGCCGCGTCGGCGGAGACCACCGCGTCGGGAGCGAGCAGCTCCAGCAGCCGTGTGAAGTCACCCTCGCGGGCCGCGGCCATGAAGGCGTCCACGATCTCCCAGTCGGCGAGGGCATCCTCGGGCGCGGCCGGGCGCACCTTGGCGCGAGCCCGAGAGGCCAGCTTGCGCGCCGCGACCGGCGTCGTGTCGAGCATCGAGGCGATCAACTCGAAGTCAACACCGAAGCTGTCGTGCAGCACAAAGGCCACCCGCTCGGCGGGCGTTAGGCGGTCGAGCACCACCTGCAGCGCGATGCCGACGATGTCTGCCAGCACCACTTCGTCGGCGGGGTCGGGTGCCGTCGCCTCGACCTCAATCGACTCCGTCGGCACCGGCGTACGCGCCCGCAGCCGGTCGAGGCACAGCCGCGAGGTCACCGTGGTGAGCCAGGCCGGCAAGTTGTCGATTGGCTCGTCGGCGGCGTGCAGCCGCAGCCACGCCTGCTGCACGACGTCCTGGGCCGCGTCGGCGTCGCCCAGGATCCGCGCGGCGATGCGCTGCAGGCGGGGACGCTCGGCCTCGAAGCCGTCGCGGAGCTGATCGTCGCTCACCATGGCGGTCACACTTTCATCGTCGGGTGCGTCACCACTCTGACGCACCCGGACCGCCCGGTGTGACCAAAGGAGGAGGACTCTTCGTGAAAACCATGACCTGCAAGGACCTCGGTGGCCCCTGCGACCTCGCGCACCGCGGTGAGAGCGCCGACGAGATCATCAAGGCACAGGACCAACACCTCAAGGAACTCGTGAAGGCCGGTGATGACGCCCACGTGCCCGCCCGCGACGACATGAAGGGCCGCTGGCGCCACCCGATGAAGTCGATGAGCTGGTACAACGGTGTCAAGAAGCGGTTCGCCGAGCTGCCGGAGAGATGACGCTCAGTGGGCCGGTCCCCGGCCGCGCGGTAGCATCGGCGCACCGATTGTGCTGTCTGGCATCTGGTACTACATCGAAAGTAATCCCGTCATGAGCACGAACTGCCGGCGCACCCTGGAGCGCGTCGCGGCCGACATCAACACCTGACAGCAGGTTGCCGACTCAGCTGCGGGGACAGGATGTGATCGACCTCGTTTCTCTACAACTGAGACGGTGGCAGGTGGGCACTCCGACGGCGATCCGTCCACGATGAGTTTGATCCCACTGACAGGTCTCTCCTTGGAGACCTAATCGAAAGGAGTTGTGTTCATGTCGATCGAGCATGTCTTGGCTGTTGTTCCTGTGACCGACTTGGAGAGGAGTCGACGCTGGTACGAATCACTATTTGGGCGAGCGGCCGATAACAATCCAATGCCGAATCTCGTTGAGTGGCAGCTAGTTCCGGGTGCATGGGTACAGATGTTCGTCGACGAGCAACGTGCTGGCTCAACCCTGGTCAACTTCGCTGTCGATGATCTGGATGCCCACATCGATGAGTTGAAACAGCGCGGTCATGAACCGTGCGAGATTGTCGAGGCAAACAAGGGGGTGCGGTTGTCAACAATTACCGACCCTGATTCGAACACGATCCGGCTCATTGGCGGCTTCCGAGTCAAATATTGACCCGTTTCTGGTCCCCGCCGACAACCGTCCTCGGCGCCGGCTTCGCAGACCAGCCAGCGCAATCGAAGATAGGCCGGCGTCCGATCGTTTGCATGAGGAGTTCGGCAAGATGCAGTTGGAGGCGTGTCTCGCAAATCGGCGACGTCACATTCAGCTGAGTCGACGTGTCGAAGAAGTATGAGCACTCGTCACAACACTGAACAGGGCATCGACATGGCTGCAGTCACCGACTCCCAAACCCTATCCGCGCGTAGCGTGCGTGCCAGACTAGTCGCCTACTGGATCGTTACCGGCCTGCTTGCCTCTGAGCTGGTTCTCGGAGGGATCTGGGATATTTTGCGAATTCCTCTGGTCCGTGACGTGGTAACCCATGTGGGATACCCAACGTATCTTTTAGTGTTGCTGGGGGTATGGAAGCTGCTGGGCGCGGCGGCGCTGCTGGCGCCGCGCCTTCCGCTGTTAAAGGAATGGGCCTATGCCGGCGCGTTTTTCGTCTTCTCCGGCGCGATCGTGTCGCATTTGACCACCGGTAACGACCTGCACGAGCTCGGTTTCTTGGTCGTCTTGCTTCTTTTGATAGCGGCTTCGTGGACGCTACGTCCGGCTACACGCCGCCTGGGCAGCTCCGCCGGCGAACAAGGTGTGAGCCCGTCGCGCCCGGCCGGCGCGGTCACGATCTGACGGTCAGCATGCTGCGATAACGCAATGGCTAGTAACGATCGCTGGACCGAGCCGTTCGAACGAGCTCGACCACAACTGCGCGCGGTGGCTTACCGAATGCTGGGCTCACTCAGCGACGCCGAGGACGCCGTGCAGGAGGCGTGGCTGCGGCTAAGCGGCACTGATACCGCAGCCTTGCACAACATCGATGCATGGTTAACCACCGTTGTCGCACGGATTTGTTTAAACGTTCTGCGCACGCGGCAAATTCGACCACAAGAAGAGCCGATCGGCGCCCTACCGGATCCGCTCATCGACCCGCCGGCCGACATAGATCCCGAACACGAAGCGCTGTTGGCCGACTCCGTCGGTTTGGCATTGTTCGTCGTTCTAGACAAGCTGACGCCCACCGAACGTCTCGCCTTTGTACTGCACGACGTCTTCGCCGTGCCGTTCGACGACATCGCACCCATTGTCGACCGATCGGTAGAGGCCACCCGCAAGCTGGCCAGCCGGGCGCGCCAACGCATCCGGGCAGCCGGAACATCACCGGACGGCGACCTGGCAGCTCAACGCGAGGTCGTTGATGCCTTCTTCGCCGCCGCCCGCCGCGGTGACTTCGACCGGTTGGTGGCCGTGCTGCATCCCGACGTGGTGCTGCGGGGAGATTTCGGGGGAGGACGAACGCGCTCGACGTACGGCGCCGATGCGGTGGCAAAGCTGGCCGGCATTTATGCCGGCCAAGCCGGGAAGGTGTGCCCCGCTACCGTTAACGGAACCGCTGGGGCGGTCGTCGTCGGAGCCGATCGCGTAGCCGCGGTCATGGGGTTCATCGTCGTCGGCGAGCGGGTGACTGCGATCGACGTGTTGGCCGACCCGCGCCGGATAGCACGCCTAGACCTCAGCAGGGTGATCCGCTAGCGCTAGCGCGGCACTCACGCTGGTGCAGGAAGTACCTGCGCATCGCCTTGAACCCAGCAACGTTGGCATCCACCCCATGAGACGGGATTTGATCACTCCCGATTGTCTAGAACTGAGACGTCAGACCTCGACCTCACCTTGTGCACGTCGGTTTCAATGACGATCATGGGAGTTGCTGTCTTCTAGTGGACCCACGACGGTTGGACTGAGGACAGTTGGGAATTGCCGCGCCAGCGCAGGCATCTCAGCGCGTGCCGATCACCGATACGTCGCATTTGTCTTCCTGACACTGCCCAACACTCCTATCGGAGGCTGTGTGGACGGAATCGTCGCCAGGACCGAACGCGGGACCTCACTAGCCGGGCGCGCCGCAGTCTAATTCGTCACAGTGACGTATTCCTATTGGCGCGAGGAGTGGGAGGGTTGGGTCCGTCGATCGCCGACTACGTGGCCGGCCGCACGGGCAGCACTCGAGGTTTCGCCTACCACGTGAATCAATCACTAAGTGATTGAAACGACGGCAACCTCGGCGTATGCACAATCCTTTTACCTGGTCCGCCAGGGGGCGAGGATCCTAAATTAGTTCCGTGACGTGTTCAGATCGGTTCGAGCACTTGCATCTGATGCATCTCACATTGATTTTGTGCCGATAAGCGACATTATGTCAGGTCGGCCCACGCCATGTTGATCCGATGAAACATCCCGACCTACGCAAGGCGCTGTGCACTTTCCTCGCAAAATCGTTGCAGCGTCTCGTCTTCGACGGCGCCGTTCACCTCGTGGAGTAGGTAGTTGAACATGTTGTCCGGCGGGTCGTGGTAGCCAGCGGTGCGTTGATGAGCGGTGCCGCCGCCGGCGTAGACGATGCCGCCGGAAAGTGCGGAGGCACCGCCGCCCCACGACCGGTCGACGACCAGCACGCGGCCACCGTTCTCGGCTGCCGCGATCGCCGCGCAGGCTCCCGCAG
>NZ_JBARMY010000186.1:0-5150 GCF_049802695.1 Mycobacterium sp. | reverse complement strand
TCGGCTTGTACTTGCGAATTCCCATGGTGGCTGAGTCTTTCTTTCTCGGCTGGGCCTCGGCCTAGGCCGGAGCTCCGAACAGGTCGATCGGCTTGCTGCCCGGCGCCAAGGTGACGATGGCGCGCTGGGTGTCCTTGCGCTTTCCGAAACCGGCCCGGCTGCGCTTGCGCTTGCCCTGCCGGTTGGCGGTGTTCACCGACGCCACCTTGACCGAGAAGATCTTCTCGACCGCGATCTTGATCTGCGTCTTGTTCGAATCGGGGCGCACCAAGAAGGTGTAAACGTTGTCGTCGATCAACCCGTAGGACTTCTCGGAGATGACCGGCGCCAGGATGATGTCGCGGGGATCGCTGATGGTCGGCATCAGGTCGAAACCTCCTCGGCACTTGCGGTGTTGGCGGTGATGTAGGCATTCAGCGCCTCGACGGAGAACACCACATCGTCGGCACGCAACACGTCATAGGTGTTGAGCTGGTCGGGCGCCAGGATGTGCACACCGGGCAAATTGCGCACACTCTTCAGCCCGGTTTCGTCACTGCGGCCGATCACCACCAGTACGCGCTTGTGATCGGTCAGCGCGCCGAGAAACGCTTTGGCGCTCTTGGTCGACGGCGTCTGCCCTGACACCAGTTCGGTGACGGCGTGGATACGGCCGTTGCGAGCACGGTCCGACAACGCGCCGCGCAGCGCGGCGACGATCATCTTCTTCGGCGTGCGCTGGCTGTAGTCGCGCGGCTTGGGACCGTGCACGGTACCGCCGCCGGTGAACTGCGGAGCACGCACGGAACCCTGCCGAGCACGCCCAGTGCCCTTCTGCCGGTACGGCTTACGTCCACCTCCGCGGACCTCGCCGCGAGTCTTGGTGGAATGCGTGCCCTGCCGGGCCGCCGCGCGCTGAGCGGTGACGACCTGGTGCAGCAGCCCGATGTTCGCCGGGGCATCGAACAACTCGGCCGGCAACTCGATGGAGCCGTCCGTCGCGCCGGCCGGTGTCTTAACCTCGATTGTCAACGTGTTCGCCGAAGTCATTACTTCTCACCTCGTTTGATCGCGCTGCGGACCACGACCAAGCCACCGGTGCGTCCAGGGACGGCACCTTTGATCAGCAGCACACCGTTCTCGGCGTCGACCTTGTGCACCAACAGGTTCTGAGTGGTCACCCGGTCGTTACCCATCCGACCGGCCATCCGGGTGCCCTTGAACACCCGCGCCGGAGTGGCGCAACCGCCGATTGAGCCGGGCCGCCGGTGCACGGCCTGCGCGCCGTGGCTGGCGCCCTGACCGCGGAAACCATGGCGCTTCATGGTCCCTGCGAAGCCCTTGCCCTTAGAGGTGCCGGTCACATCGACATAGCTGCCGTCAGTGAAGATTTCGGCGGTCAACTCCTGGCCCACCTGATATTCGGCTGTGGCTTCGGGACCGTCGAGTCGCAACTCGGCCAGATGCCGGCGCGGGTTGACGCCGGCGGCGGCGTACTGCCCGGTCAACGGCTTGTTGACCTTGCGCGGGCTGATTTCACCGTAAGCCAGCTGGACGGCGCTGTAGCCGTCGCGCTCCGGAGTGCGGATGCGGGTCACCACATTGGGCCCGGCCTTGACCACCGTCACCGGGACGACACGGTTGTTCTCGTCGAACACCTGCGTCATTCCCAGCTTGGTGCCCAGAATGCCTTTCCTAGCTTTTGAAGCCATTGCTTTCCCAGACTCCTACTGAATGTTGACGTCGACGCTGGCCGGCAGATCGATGCGCATCAACGCGTCAACGGTCTTCGGCGTCGGGTCGAGAATGTCGATCAGCCGCTTGTGGGTGCGCATTTCGAAGTGCTCCCGCGAGTCCTTGTATTTGTGCGGGGATCGAATGACGCAGTAGACGTTCTTCTCAGTCGGCAGCGGCACCGGACCCACGACGCTGGCGCCGGTTCGGACGACCGTTTCGACGATCTTGCGCGCCGAGGCGTCAATGGCCTCGTGGTCATAGGCCTTGAGCCTGATGCGGATTTTTTGTCCCGCCACGCTTCTCGTACCTCTCTCCCGCTGTCCGGTCATCCCGCGCTCCGCCAACGTGTCGTCGCGCCCGGTGTTCCGCCGCTGTTTACCTGTCCTGGTGCGCCGGTCCAGCGCCCGGGTGTGTTACCCGCACGCAGCCTCGTTCGCGATCAAAATCGTCGCTCCGAAGTTGGGACCGGAGGCGCCCGTAAGAGCGCCGGTCGTATGCCCGGCCAGGCGCGAACCCGGCGCAAGGCAACCTGAACAGTATGCCCTAGATCATGGCGTGGGCCAAATCCTTGCGAGCAGGTGACGGCGGTCCTGATCGGTGCCAACACCTGGGCGCCCCAGCGCCCGCCGGAGCGCCGCCTTACCCAAAGTACGGTATGGCCCGACCGGCGTCTCACCGGGCTTTCCGCAAGCCCTTCGCTCCGGCCCAGAACGGGCACTGGTGCGCGGCGTCGTAGCCCGCCAGGGCCCGGCTGCCGTCCGGCTGCAGCGACATCCACGGACTGCTGGCCGGATCGTCGCCGAGCGGGGGCCAACCGGGCAGGCCGGCCACTTTCGGAGCCTCGCTGATCACGAACTGGCTCCAGTAGCGGATCATTTCGTTGGACAGCGCGCGCTGCGCGGGGTCCAGTGGCTGCGCGCCGCCGATGTTGAACAGGTAGCGCAAATCCAGTGAGTGGCTGGCACCGACCGGAAACGGTGCGCGGCGCATCAATGCGGTGGCCGGGGCGTGTAAGTCGTTGAATTCGTAGCCGTACACCGTTGCACGCCGGTGCAAACCGTCGGCAAGCCGGTCGGCGACGCAGCTGAACAGCCCGTCGGTGACCGCCGCGGCGTAGGCGAGCGACACGTTGCCGCCGAAGCGCTCCGGCGGATAGTGCGCCTGCACCGCGCGGCCGTCGGCGCCGAAGATCTCATCGAGTTGCCCCGGATATTCGGCGGCCGTCATCGCCCGGCCCAAGTGCGCGTACCGCAGCGCCGCGAACATGGTGAACTCGTCGTGAGTGGTGCCGATCAGCACCGGAACCTTGGCCGCATGACCGGTGGATACCGCCGCGACCGGATCGACGGGAAGCGCCGCCGTGCCGGTCACCGGGCCGGATAAGGCGTCGGAGTCGCCGAGCCAGACGTACCACGGCGGGCGTGACAGTTTAGTGGCCGGCAGCGCGCGCAGGCAGTCCGCGGCGGTGGCCGGATCACCGCATCCCACCGACGCCGCGTAATCCAGGCTGGTGTGCTCGGCGCTGACGACATCGGCTTGCGCCGAACACGGCGCGCTGGCGATGATCGCCGCCCGGAACAACCCGGCCGAACCCGGCGCCACCAGGTGGTCGCATACCGACATGCCCCCCGCGGATTCCCCGGCGATGGTCACCTTGGCCGGGTCCCCGCCGAAATTGGCGATGTTGTTTCGCACCCAGCGCAGTGCGGCTTGCTGATCGGCCAGACCGTAGTTGCCGATGTCGTTGCCCGTCCCGAGCGAGGGGTGCGCCAGGAATCCGAGCGCACCGAGCCGGTAGTTGAGCGTGACGACGACGATGTGGCCCTGCGCCGCCAGCCACCGCGAGTTATAGATGTCCGCGCTGCCGTTGACGAAGCCGCCGCCGTGGATCCAGACCATCACCGGGCGCTTCCCGCCGCCGGCCACCGGCGGGGTCCAGATGTTCAACGTCAGGCAGTCTTCGCTGGTCGCCCTGCTGCCGCGGCCTTCCTGCATGCACTGCGGGCCCGGCTTGCTGCCGTCGCGCAGACCCGTCCACGGCGCCGGCGGTTGCGGTGGCTGCCAGCGCAACGGACCCAGCGGCGGTGCCGCATACGGAACGCCCTGAAAGAGCCGGTAATCCGCCGCAACCTGACCGCGTATCGGTCCCGACGAGGTGCGGACCACACCGGAGTTCAACGCGGCGGTGTCCCCCTGACCCGGTGTTCGGGGGGTCGCCTGGCCGCCGTGGCCACATGCCGCGGCCAGCATCGTCACCACGAGCAACGCTGCGGGCGCCGGCCCCCAGCGGACTCGACGACGAAGCGTTCCGATCGGCATGAAGCCTCAGCTTAAGCGAAAGCGGGCGCAGCAGATCAAAGCAAACCGCATAGCGAGTCGATGCCGACCGGAGGACCGTAACTTACCGCCACCGTCTTCGTGGCCTGGCTCAAAAACCTTCCGATCCGGTATTCGCTGCACTAGTTCCGTGCCGCTGCCGGCGCTGCACGTGCAAGAACCCATCCACCGCCGCCTGAGCGCACTCGCGGTAATCGAAGTCCGGCAGAGTCGACAGCCGCCCGAGCACCAGGGGTCCGATCAACAGCGCGACTGCGCGGGCGCGGTCGATCTGGCCCAGCTCGGCCACCGCTTCCGGGCTGTCGAAAATGGCATCGAACGGCGCTGCGTACTGTTGCGCGATACGTTCGCGCAGGGTCGTGATCGCAGTGCTGTCCGCCGATTGGGTGTGACGGGCCTCCGGCAGATGTTCCAAGTCGCTGCCCAACGCCAACCACGACATCGCGGTCAGGGTGGCCGGGGCTTCGGCGACTCCCTCGGCTTGGGCCAGCACCACCGCGACCAGCCGGTCGCGCAGGGACCCCTCGGCCGGCGGCATGGGCGCAGGTGGGATGAGGTTGTTGAACGCCGCTGCGAGCAAATCATTTCCGCTGGAGAAGTGGCGGTAGAGGGTTGCGCGCGCCACGTTGGCGGCACGGGTGACAGCGTCGACCGTCACCGCACTTGGACCGCCAGACCGCAGCAGCGAAGCAGCGGCGTCAAGTAATCGAGCACGAGAACGCGCCGGCCGGGGATCGGTACTGCTGCCGGAAATCCTCCGCCACCTCCCTGAGGTTTGAAAGCAAGACTATTGGTCTACCTACAAGACTGATAGTCTCAAAACTTCGTGCCACCGAAAGGAGGCTCGCCACCATGGCGGAGACCCTCAGCCGGCCTGACCAGCGTACCGACGCGGCCTCCCTCGGCGGATCTGCTCGAGCGCGAGCCTGGGCTCTGATCGTCACCTGCATGGGCGTGTCGCTGGTCATCGCGTCGATGGTCGCCTTGAACACCGCCCTACCGGACATCGCGGTGGCCACCGCCGCCACCCAGTCCCAGCTGACCTGGGTGGTGGACAGTTACACGCTGGTGCTCGCCTGCCTGCTGCTGCCGGCCGG
>NZ_JBARMY010000185.1:0-1825 GCF_049802695.1 Mycobacterium sp. | reverse complement strand
ACCGGGGGCGGTGCGCCCCGTCGCGCTGGAGCTGTCCGCCACCAGCGCGGGCGCCACCGCCGCGGAGGCGATGGAAGGTTCCTCGGGAAGCATGTTCAGCGAACTCGGCCTTGCGGGAATGGCAGGCTCGGGCTTGGCGGGCAAACCAGGCGGCGGCGCCGAAGGCGACAGAACGAAGATCGGTCAACGTGTGCCGGCCCGGGCCGCCGCGGCGGCGGACGCTCAAGGCGACGGGTCACGGCCGGCGCCTCGGACCGTGCTCACCGGAGTCGCGGCCCGCATTCGCGAGATCGCCAAGATGCGCGACGAGGGCAGGCTGACCGAGCAGGAGTTCACCGAGCAGAAGAATCGCTTGCTCGGGCGATGAACCGTGCGATTAACCGGCGATGGACATCGCGATGCCGTCCAAGATGTCGTGCTCGCTGACGACCAGTTCACTAATACCTGCACGGTCGGCCAGTGCCTGCGCCAACTCCTCGACGATGATCGCTCCCGCCCCGATCACGTCCACCCGCCCCTCATGCATCGGCCCCAGCTCGGCGCGCTGCGTTCGCGTCATGCTGATCACCTGCTCGCAGGTCGCCAATAGCTGATCGCTCGGAACGCGCGAAAGGTGAATTGCCGCAGGGTCGTACGCTGTCAGGCTTTGCGCCAGCGCCGACAATGTCGTCATCGTCCCGGCAACCCCCACCCAGGTCCGGGCTCGTTCGACGGGAACCACGGCCAAAGCCGCCCCGAGCCGTTCCCGCACCACTTCACGAGCGCTGGCCACCTGTTCTGCGGTGGGCGGGTCCGAATGCAGACAACGCTCGGTGAGCCGGACACAACCGATGTCGGCCGAAAAGCTTTCCTGCACAGCGTTGTCGCCCAGAACGACTTCGGTCGACCCACCACCGAGGTCGACGATCACGAAAGGTGCTTCCGCAGCCTCCATTTCGGCCACCGCACCGCAGAAGGACAGCTCGGCTTCTTCAGCGCCGGTAATCACCTCGGCGATAGCACCGGGGTAACCACCACCCAACGCCTCGGCCGTCATGGCAAAGAACACATCACGATTCGCGGCGTCGCGGGTGGCGGACGTGGCAACCATCCGGATCCGATGGACATGGTGCTGTTTGAGCAAACCGGCGTATTCAACAAGCGCCGCGCGGGTGCGGTTCAGTGCCTCGGGCGCGAACTGACCGGTGGCGTCCACCCCTTGACCCAGTCGCACAATTCGCATCTCGCGATGCACGTCCCGCAGTCGCCCGTTCGACGGCTCGGCGATCAGCAACCGGATCGAGTTGGTTCCGCAATCGATGGCCCCGACGCGACTGGCACCGCTCATGTCCACTGTCCCGGCAGCAAAATTCCGACCATCGAAGGGTCAACGGCCAGCACCGCCAGCGCTTCGTCTCCCAGCGGATTGACTCCGCGACCCTTGGCCAACGAGTGCGCAATCAGCACGTGCAGGCATTTGACCCGATCGGGCATACCGCCGGCTGAAACTGGGGTGTCGAGCGGCTCGATCGCGTCACGCTCGGCCAGATAGGATTCGTGAGCCCGCCGGTAGGCGGCAGCCAGTTCGGCGTCGGCTTGCAGCCGCTCAGTCATCTTCCGCATCATGCCCGACGACTCCAATCTGCTTGCCGCACCGGTCAAGACAGGATGCGTGAGATAGTACAACGTCGGAAAAGGCGTGCCGTCAACCAATCTCGGGGTGGTCTGCACGACGCCGGGCTCACCGTTCGGACAACGGTAGGCGATCCTGAGCACCCCGCGGGGCTCGCGTCCCAGCTGCCCTGCCACCGCCGCCAGGTCGGCAGGGTCAACCACCGGGTTGGGC
>NZ_JBARMY010000184.1:0-16592 GCF_049802695.1 Mycobacterium sp. | reverse complement strand
CAACAGGCCGGGCGGGCCGCGCTGCATCCCGGAGCGAGCCTGCGCGACGTGGACGGCGCAGCGCGGCAGCTGATCGCCGGCGCCGGCTACGGCGACAACTTCAGTCACGGCCTGGGCCACGGCGTGGGTCTGCAGATCCATGAAGCGCCGGGAATCAACGCATCGGCCGCCGGTACACTACGGGCGGGCTCCGTGGTGACCGTGGAGCCCGGGGTTTATCTGCCTGAGCGCGGCGGCGTCCGCATCGAGGACACGTTGTCCGTGCCCTCCAAAACGCTAGAGACGTCGGAGAAGCCCGGGCAGGCCCCGGAATTGCTGACCCGGTTCCCCAAGGAACTGACCATCGTCTAGGAGATTCACCAACCGTGGCGACGACTGCCGATTTCAAGAACGGGCTCGTGCTGGCGATCGACGGCCAGCTATGGACGATTGTGGAGTTTCAGCATGTCAAACCGGGCAAAGGCCCGGCGTTCGTGCGCACCAAACTGAAGAACGTGTTGTCCGGCAAAGTCGTCGACAGAACCTACAACGCCGGGGTGAAGGTGGACACCGCCACCGTCGATCGGCGCGACACCACCTATCTGTACCGCGACGGCTCCGACTTCGTGTTCATGGACAGCCAGGACTACGAGCAGCACCCGCTGCCGGAGTCGTTGGTCGGCGACTCGGCCCGGTTCCTGCTGGAGGGCATGCCGGTACAGGTTGCTTTCCACAACGGCGCGCCGCTCTACATCGAGCTGCCGGTGAGCGTCGAGCTGGAGGTGACGCACACCGACCCCGGTTTGCAGGGCGACCGGTCGAGCGCGGGCACCAAGCCGGCCACGCTGGAGACCGGCGCTCAGATCAACGTGCCGCTGTTCGTCAACACCGGAGACAAGCTGAAGGTGGACACCCGCGACGGCAACTATCTGGGGCGCGTGAACGCCTGACCATGCGACCGGTCAAGGGGCGGCACCAGGCCCGCAAACGTGCCGTCGACCTGCTGTTCGAAGCCGAGGCCCGCGGCCTGACCCCGGCCGAGGTGGCCGACGCCCGTGCGGCACTCGCCGATGCGAAAGCCGATGTGGCGCCGCTGCACCCCTACACCGTGACGGTGGTGCGCGGAGTCAGCGAGCACAGTGCGCATATCGACGACCTGATCGCCGCGCACCTGCAGGGCTGGACGCTGGAACGGCTGCCCGCAGTGGACCGGGCCGTCTTGCGGGTCGCGGTGTGGGAGTTGTTGCATGCCGACGATGTTCCGGAGCCGGTTGCGGTGGACGAGGCGGTGGAGCTGGCAAAGGAGTTGTCCACCGACGATTCGCCTGGGTTCGTCAACGGCGTGCTGGGCCAGGTGATGCTGTTGACGCCGCAGATCCGAGCGGCTGCGCGCGCGGTGCGCGGGCAGGAGACTTCGCCGTGACCCGGCTGGAGCTGCGGGTCGTCGTCGCCTCCGTGCTGGCGGCGACGGTCGTGCTGGGCGCCGTCGTGTGTGCGGCTTACGGACTGGCATTCGGCGCCGCGGCGCTGGCAATCTATGCGTTGGGTGTCGGCGCCTGGCTGTATCACGCGATCGAGCGCTACGTCATGGCCCGCCGGATCAGCACCGTCCGTTCGGCGGCCAAACCCTTCCAGCCGCTGCTGCCGGTGATGGCCGCGATCATGGGTCTGACCCAGGCCGTGGTTCGCTCGCTCAGCGACGTCGCCGACCTGCCGGCACGGCGATGGGACCTTCCGGTGCGGCGCTGGATGGAGGTCACCCGCGGTGGCCGGCGCGGGGGCGACAGCGACCGCGAGATCGAGAGCTGAGCACGTCCCCAGTTCTACGCTGAAACCCTTGTGGCTCATGCGCCCAAGGCGGACACCGGTAACGTCGACGAAATGACCTCGCGGTAACCGACAAGGGAACACACTGACCAAATGCACCGACATGGCGAGCAAGCCCGACGGCTTCACGTCTCTGCGTTGGCCGCGGCGGCCAACCCGTCGTACTCGCGGATCGACACCTGGAACCTGCTGGATGACGCCTGCCGTGAGCTGGCCGAAGTGGACCGCGGCGGCCTGGACACCCGCCACGAGACCGCCCGGGTGCGGCGGCTGCTCAGCCGGCTCGGCGCCTACGAGCGCTACTGGCTGTACCCCGGCCCGGCCAACCTGGCGAAGTTCAGTCAAAACCTCGGCGCCGGTGCGACGGTCGGGCTGACCAACGCGGTGTGCCTGGCCGCCCGGCTGCTGTCCGAATACGGCGACCGCGCAGCCCTTTTCGACACATCGGCGTCACTGGCCGACCAGGAACTGGTGGCGCGGGCCAAACATCAGCAGTTCTACACCGTCCTGCTCGCCGACGATTCCCCCGTGACGGCTCCGGACAGCCTGGCCGAACAGCTGCGCGCGCTGCAGGACCCGGCAGACGGTGTGCAGGTGGAATTCCTGGTGGTCAGCAGCGTCGAGGACGCCATCACCGCCGTCGCGCTGAACGGCGAGATCCAGGCGGCAATCATCCGCCACGACCTGCCGCTGCGGTCGCACGACCGGGTACCGCTGATGACGACGCTGCTGGGTTACAACGATGACGCCCTCACCGACTGCACCGAAAACTGGATCGAATGCGGCGAATGGATCCGGGAACTGCGCCCGCACATCGACCTCTACCTGCTCACCGACGAGTCGATCGCCGCGGAGACCGAGGACAAGCCCGACCTCTACGACCGCACCTTCTACCGGCTCAACGATGTCACCGACTTGCACAGCACGGTGCTCGCCGGTATCCGAAACCGCTACGCCACCCCCTTTTTCGATGCGCTGCGGGCCTACGCCGCGTCACCGGTCGGCCAGTTCCACGCACTGCCGATTGCACGCGGGGCCAGCATCTTCAATTCCAAGTCGCTGCACGACATGGGTGAGTTCTACGGGCGCAACATCTTCATGGCCGAGACGTCGACCACCTCCGGCGGCCTGGACTCGCTGCTCGACCCGCACGGCAACATCAAGAAAGCCATGGACAAGGCCGCCGTCACCTGGTCTGCCAACCAGACCTACTTCGTCACCAACGGAACGTCGACGGCCAACAAGATCGTCGTGCAGGCCCTGACCCGCCCCGGCGACATCGTTCTGATCGACCGCAACTGCCACAAGTCGCACCACTACGGCCTGGTCCTGGCCGGGGCTTACCCGCTGTACCTGGACGCTTACCCGTTGCAGCCGTACGCGATCTACGGCGCCGTGTCGCTGCACACGATCAAAGAGGCGCTGCTGGACCTCGAAGCGGCCGGGCAACTGCACCGGGTGCGCATGTTGTCGCTCACCAACTGCACGTTCGACGGTGTCGTCTACAACCCGCGCCGGGTCATGGAGGAGGTGCTGGCGATCAAGCCGGACATCTGCTTCCTCTGGGACGAGGCGTGGTATGCGTTCGCCACCGCGGTGCCGTGGGTGCGGCAGCGCACCGCGATGGTCTCCGCGGGCCATCTCGAATCCATGCTGGCGTCGCGCGCCTACGCCGAGGAATATCGGCAGTGGCGTTCGTCGATGGAAGGTGTCGACCGCGCCGAGTGGGTGAACCACCGGCTGCTTCCCGATCCCAAGCGGGCGCGCGTCCGGGTCTATGCCACCCACTCCACGCACAAGTCGCTGTCGGCGCTGCGGCAGGCGTCGATGATCCACGTGCGGGATCAGGACTTCAGGGCGCTCACCCGCGACGCGTTCGGTGAGGCGTTTCTGACCCACACCTCGACATCGCCGAACCAGCAGCTGCTGGCGTCGTTGGACCTGGCGCGCAGGCAAGTCGACATCGAGGGATTCCAGCTCGTCCGCAGCGTTTATGACATGGCACTGGTCTTCCGCCACCGCGTCCGCAAAGACCGGCAGATCAGCAAGTGGTTTCGCATCCTCGACGAATCCGATCTGGTGCCCGACGACTTCCGGGCTTCTGCCGTCAGCTCTTACCGGCAGGTCAGGCAGGGCGCCCTGGCCGAATGGAACGAGGCCTGGCGCTCGGATCAGTTCGTGCTCGACCCGACGCGGGTCACCTTGTTCCTCGGCAAAACCGGGCTCAACGGCTACGACTTTCGCGAGAAGATCCTGATGGACCGCTTCGGCATCCAGATCAACAAGACTTCGATCAACAGCGTGCTGCTGATCTTCACCATCGGCGTCACCTGGTCGAGCGTGCACTACCTGCTTGACGTGTTGCGCCGGGTGGCCGCCGATTTCGACCGCGACCGGGACGCAGCCAGCATCGCCGACCGTGCCCTGCAGGAGCGCCGGATCGTGGAGATCACCGAGGACCTGCCGCCGCTGCCTGACTTCAGTGAATTCGACGAAGCGTTCCGGCCCGAACGTGTCTGCTCGTTCGGTGACATGCGTTCGGCGTTCTACGCCGGTTATGACGAGTCAGACCGTGAGCACGTGCTGCTCGGGGCCGCGGGGCGGCGACTCGCCGAGGGAAAGACGTTGGTGTCCACCACGTTCGTCGTCCCGTACCCACCGGGCTTCCCAGTGCTGGTGCCCGGGCAGGCGATCTCCAAAGGGATCCTCTACTTCCTCGCCGAGCTCGACGTGAAGGAGATTCACGGCTACAACCACGAGCTCGGCTTGTCGGTCTTCACCGAGGCCGCGCTGGCGCGAATCGCCAAGGCGCGGGAGGCGGTAACCGCAGCGGGTGCGCCAGAGGTGGCACCGGCCATCGTCGGCTGAGCTTCCGCCAGGTGGCGCGCAGGCGAATCGGACGCAAATGGTTGTTTCTAAGCGGCCTCTCAGCTATTCTTAACGAACTAGCTCGAAACCGTCGAGGTTGGCATTAGGAACGGAGCGGACATGCGGTTCGCCATTCGCCCTTACGTCATCGCCGGTGTTGCGATGACGGGTGCCGCGAGTGTCGTCGCCCTCATGCCGACCGGGCCGCAGTTGCCCGACGTTCAGGTGCCCGCGGTGCAGCCTGCCGGAACAGCGCACAGCGACCTCGATTTGCACGACCTCATCGGCCTGCTGGGCGTGCCGGACGGCCTGCTCCCGGCTCCCGCGGTGGTGCCGGATCCTGGTACGGAGAGCCTCAGCCCGGCTGGTGAGCTGCCCGAACCGGCCAAGCTGCCCGAACCGGCCAAGCTGCCCGATCCCGCCATCGCGCCGCACGACCTCAGCGGTGGCGGCTTCAGCGCAGCGCCGGGCTCCGTGACGTTGACTGTGCCGGGCGCCGATGCGCCCGCCGGCCAGTAGCCGGAGCCACTCTCCCGACGACGACCATTGACGTCGTCTACAGTGCGTCGATCAGACGGTCGAGATCTGCCAGGCGCTGAGGTTGCCCGCCGCTATCAACGGGGATGCGAGAGAGTGGGCATGTGAACGCGGTGGGGCGGTGGTGGCATCAGAGCGATCACTTTGACTGGCTCACTCTTTACCTGAACATCCGAGGTCTGCGGCTGATATGGCGGGCGGTGATCGCCGCCGTGATCGCCTCGATTGCCGTGGTTCCGGCTGTGGTCTTGCTCAGACCGACCTTGCCGCACTACCCGGCCGCGGTCATGGTGGCACCGGTTTGCAGTGGCTTCGGCGTGTGCGTTGCACTTTCGTGGTTGATCCGCTGGCCCAGCCGCGGCCGATCCCTGTTCTTCTCTCTTGTCGGAAGCGTCTGCATCGCGTCGGCGTGCCTACTGCAAGGCGACCCACTCGCGGGATTGCTGGGTTGTAGCGCGTTTGCCGTGCTCGGCGGCTACATCGCGTTCTTTCACACCCCCCGGGACATGGTGATCAACTTCGCGATCGCCATGACCACCGCTGCGGCGCTCGCGGCGCGCCTCATCCGTTACTACGACACCGTGGTGGCGGGCTGCGCGCTTCTGCTGGTCCTGGTGCTGAATGCGGCGTTTTCATTTGCGGTGCAATGGCTGGTCTATGCGTTGGGCAGCGACTTGAGAAGTTCGAGCCGCGACGCGCTCACGGGTCTATTAACTCGCCGGACGTTTTATCAGTCGACATACGCATTACTGCTGCGCCGCCGGCAAGGGCCAAGTTATCTGGGCGTGGCGTTGATCGATTTGGATAATTTCAAGCGCATCAACGACACTCACGGCCATTCCGCCGGGGACAAAGCTCTGGTCGCGGTGGGCGGCGCCCTTCGCCTGGCCTGCCCGGCCACGTCCACGATCGCCCGCCTCGGCGGTGAAGAATTCGTCGTCGCCGACACCTACCCCACCGACGACCTGCACCACATCGCCGAGAAGTTGCGCGCAGCCATCGCCGCGATCCGCTTCCCCGTTACGGCCAGCGTCGGCATCGTCAGCGCGCCGCTGGGCGCCAGGTTCAAACCCGCCGAGCGTGAACTCATCGATGACCTGGTGCACCTCGCCGACACGGTCATGTACGACGCCAAGCACGCCGGCGGGAACCAAAGCCGATCCACCCGAATCGCGCATGCCGACCTTTAACGCAGTTCCGCTGAGGTCACGCGCCAGTTCGGCCGTTCGCTACAACCCCAGCGCGCGGTAGGTGCGACGCACGAACCTCGGTTGCGCCGCTTGCAGCCTTGCGCGCGACGTATTGCCCGCGACCGCGGCGGCGGCGTCGCTGGAGAAGGTGGGGAAGTTCTGCACCAGGTAAAGCAGGATCAGATTCGCGGTCGGATCGGCCTGCCACCAGGTGCCGTACGCGCCGGGCCAGCTGAACGTGCCCACTCCGCCGGGCCCGAAGAGCGGCGCTGATCTCGCCGGGTCGGTGACCACCGAGAGGTTCAAGCCGAATCCGCGGCCGACCCAGAACGGCGCCCCCAGGAAGTGGTGACGCTTGTGCTCGTCGGTGAGCCGGTCGGTGCGCATCAGGCGCACCGACTCGGCGGACAGCACCGGCACGCCGTCCAGCGTCCCGCCGCGCAACAGCATCTCGATGAAGCGCAGGTAGTCGTCGGCGGTCGACCACAGTCCGCCGCCGGCATTGCAGAACGACGGCGGGGTGATCCGGGGCGGTCCCAGCACGTCGTGTCGCAGTCGGTCGTCGTCGTCCAGGCGGTACATGGTCGCCGCGCGCCGCCGTGCTTCGGGCGAGAGGTGAAAGCCGGTGTCAGACATGCCCAGCGGCTGCAGGATCCGCTCGTCGAGCACTTGGTGGAACGGCTTGTCATCGATTCGGGAGACCAGCACGCCGAGCACGTCGATGGCGTGACTGTAGGTCACCCGATCACCCGGCTGGTGCACCAGCGGTATCCCGGCCAGCGCCGCCAGCCAGGCGTCGGGACCCTGGCCGAACGGCAGCCGGTAGTACGCCCGTGAGATCGGCCCGTCGACGCTGAACGCGTAGGCCAGTCCGCTGGTATGGATCAGCAGGTCTTCGACCAGGATGGCCCGCTGCAACGGCTGGGTGCGCTGCACCGGAGCGCGCCGACTCTCGAGCACCTGCATATCGGCGAACTCCGGCAACCAGCGCACGATCGGGTCGGTCAAGGCCAGCTTTCCCTCGTCGACCAGGCTCATCGCCGCGGCGACGGTCAGCGGCTTGGTCATCGACGCGATGCGAAACACGGTGTCGCGGCTCATCGGAACGCCTGCGTCGAGGTCGCGGTAGCCGATCTCGTTGACCTGCAGCACCTCTCCGTGCCGCCACGCCAGCGTCACTGCCCCGGCCAGCAAACCGGCGTCGCAGGCGTCCCGGATCGACGCCTGGTTACCGTCGAGATTCATCCGGTCGAGGGTACGGCGGTCCGGTCAAGCCGGCACGGTCACCCGGGCACAGCAGGATCCGGTTTTTCTCCTGATCGCTGAGACAATTGTGCTTGCGCGCCCCGCACCGCCGACCGGGCGCACGAGTGCTAGGCTGCCGAGCAGTCGACATCCTTTAACGATCCGTCCCGTGAGGCGGAGAAGGAGGTCAGGATCTCGCATGGGTGCTGCGGGCGACACCAGCTTAGGCAGCGAATCTAGGGAATTGATGTCGGCGGCCGACGTGAGTCGCACCATTTCCCGAATCGCGCACCAGATCATCGAAAAGACCGCCCTCGACGGCGAAGACGCCGGCCCGGTCGTGCTGCTGGGCATACCGACCCGTGGAGTGACGCTGGCCAAGCGGCTGGCGGCCAACATCGCCGAGTTCTCCGGTGTCGAGGTGGCGCACGGCGCCCTGGACATCACGCTGTACCGCGACGACCTGATGCTGCAGCCGCCGCGACCGTTGGCGGACACCTCAATTCCGGCCGGCGGTATCGACGACGCGCTGGTGATCCTCATCGACGACGTGCTGTACTCCGGCCGCTCGGTGCGCTCGGCTCTCGACGCACTGCGCGACGTGGGCCGGCCGCGCATTGTGCAGTTGGCGGTGCTCGTCGACCGCGGCCACCGTGAGTTGCCGCTGCGCGCGGACTATGTCGGCAAGAACGTCCCCACGTCTCGCGGCGAGAGCGTGCATGTGCTGCTTACCGAGCAGGATGGCCGCGACGCGGTGGTGATCTCGCGATGACCCGCCACCTGCTGGCCGCAGGCGACCTCAGCCGCGAGGACGCCACCGCGATCCTTGACGACGCCGACCGGTTCGCTCAGGCGTTGGTGGGCCGCGAGGTCCGCAAGCTGCCCACGCTGCGGGGCCGCACCATCGTCACGATGTTCTACGAGAACTCCACCCGCACCCGGGTGTCATTCGAGGTGGCGGGCAAGTGGATGAGCGCCGACGTGATCAATGTCAGCGCGACGGGATCCTCGGTGGGCAAGGGGGAGTCGTTGCGCGACACGGCGCTGACGCTGCGGGCTGCCGGGGCCGATGCGCTGATCATCCGGCACCCGGCATCGGGTGCGGCGCACCGCTTGGCCGACTGGACTTCTCCTGACCATGCCGGCGGAACCGGCCCGGTGGTGATCAACGCCGGTGACGGCACCCACGAGCACCCGACGCAGGCGTTGCTGGATGCGTTGACCATCCGGCAACGGCTGGGCGGCATCGACGGCCGGCGCATCGTGATCGTTGGCGACATCCTGCACAGCCGGGTCGCCCGCTCGAACGTCATGCTGCTGAACACCCTGGGTGCCGAGGTGGTGCTGGTGGCGCCCCCGACACTGTTGCCCGTCGGCGTCACCGGCTGGCCGGTGACCGTCTCGCACGACTTCGACGCCGAACTGCCCGCCGCCGACGCGGTGCTGATGCTGAGGGTGCAGGCCGAGCGGATGACCGGCGGTTTCTTCCCGTCGGCGCGCGAATATTCGGTGCTTTACGGCCTTTCCGGCCGGCGGCAGGCCATGCTGCCCGGTCATGCCGTGGTGCTGCATCCCGGACCCATGCTGCGCGGCATGGAGATCTCCTCGTCGGTCGCCGACTCGCCGCAATCGGCGGTGCTGCAGCAGGTTTCCAACGGCGTGCATGTCCGGATGGCGGTGCTGTTTCATGTGCTTCTCGGAACGGGCGCCGGCGAAAAGGCAGGTGTGGCGTGAGCGTGCTGATCCGCGGGGTGCGGTGCTACGGCGAGGGCGAGCGTCTCGACGTGCTAGTCGACGATGGTCAGATCGCCGACATCGGTCCGCGGTTGGCAGAGGCCCGAAAGGGCCTCGAAAAAGACATAGAGGTGATCGACGCCGACGGACACGTGCTGTTGCCCGGCCTGGTCGACCTGCACACCCATTTGCGCGAGCCCGGCCGGGAATACGCTGAGGACATCGAAACCGGTTCGGCCGCAGCGGCGCTCGGCGGCTACACCGCGGTGTTCGCCATGCCCAACACCACCCCGGTCGCGGACAGCCCAGTGGTCACCGATCACGTCTGGCACCGCGGTCAGCGGGTCGGGCTGGTCGACGTGCACCCGGTGGGTGCCGTCACCGTCGGGCTCAGCGGAACAGAGCTGACCGAGATGGGGATGATGGCGGCCGGGGCCGCGCGGGTGCGAATGTTCTCCGACGACGGCAACTGCGTCCACGACCCGCTGGTGATGCGTCGTGCCCTCGAGTACGCCACCGGGCTCGGCGTGCTGATTGCCCAACACGCCGAGGAACCCAGGTTGACGGTCGGCGCCGTCGCCCACGAGGGACCCAACGCCGCCAGGCTGGGGTTGGCCGGCTGGCCGCGGGCCGCCGAGGAGTCGATCGTCGCGCGCGATGCCCTGCTCGCCCGCGACGCCGGTGCCCGCGTCCACATCTGCCACGCTTCCACCGCCGGCACCGTAGAGATCCTGAAATGGGCTAAAGCACAGGGCATTTCGATCACCGCCGAAGTGACCCCACATCACCTGTTGCTCGACGACAGCAGGCTGGTGAGCTATGACGGGGTGAATCGCGTCAACCCGCCACTGCGGGAGGCCGCCGACGCCGTCGCGCTGCGGCAAGCCTTGGCCGAAGGTGTCATCGACTGCGTGGCCACCGACCACGCCCCGCACGCCGAGCACGAGAAATGCGTCGAGTTCGCTGCGGCGCGGCCCGGCATGCTGGGGCTGCAGACCGCCCTGTCGGTGGTGGCGCACACCATGGTGAAACCCGGCCTGCTGACCTGGCGCGACGTGGCCGCGGTGATGAGCGAGAAGCCCGCGCGCATCGCCGGGCTGCCCGACCAGGGCCGCCCGTTGGAGGTGGGGGAGCCGGCCAACTTGACCGTCGTCGATCCCGACGCGAACTGGACGGTTGCCGGGTCCGAGCTGGTCAGCCGGTCCGCCAACACGCCATATGAGTCGATGACGTTGCCCGCTACCGTGATTGCGACGCTGCTGCGGGGCAAGGTCACCGCCCGGGACGGGAAAAGCCCGGGATGAACTCTGCCACGCTGGTCGCCTCCCTGATCATCGCCGCGGTGCTCGCGCTGCTGATCGCTTTCTTGATCCAGTTGATGTTGCGCGGCTGGCGGCGTCGCGCGCAGCGGCAGGCCGCGATGATCGGTGCGCTGCCCTCGGTGCCCGAGCGGGTCGGAGCCGCGATCATTCCGCCGACCCGGGGCACATACGTCGGCTGCACGCTAGTGCCGAGTCGGCATGAGCGCGTCGCCGTCGGTGATCTGGGCTACCGCGGCAAGGCGGTGCTGACCCGTTATCCCGAGGGGATCCTGGTGCAACGTTCCGCGGCCAACCCCATCTGGATACCGCAGGAGTCGATCACCGCGCTCCGCACCGAACGCGGCATGCTCGGAAAACCCGGCGCACACAATGGCATCCTGGTGATTCGGTGGCGGCTGCCGTCGGGCGCCGAGATCGACACCGGATTTCGCGGCGAGGACCGCGCGAGTTACGACCACTGGTTGGCGGAGGCCGGAATGGTGCGCGCCGGTGACGATGCAGAGCGAAGCGATGAGGAGGAGCGGCGCTCATGACCCACGCGCAAGACAAGGCATTGCTGGTCCTCGAGGACGGCCGGATCTTCACCGGTAAGCCGTTCGGGGCGATCGGCCAGGCATTGGGTGAAGCGGTGTTCTCCACCGGCATGTCGGGATATCAAGAGACGCTGACCGACCCGAGCTATCACCGCCAGATCGTGGTGGCCACTGCACCGCAGATCGGCAACACCGGCTGGAACAGTGAGGATGCCGAGAGTCGCGGCGACAAGATCTGGGTCGCCGGGTATGCGGTGCGCGACCCCTCGCCGCGGGCCTCGAACTGGCGGGCCACCGGCACGCTGGCAGACGAGTTGGCGCGCCAGCACATCGTCGGGATCGCCGGCATCGATACCCGCGCTGTAGTGCGTCATCTGCGCAGCCGCGGTTCGATGAGAGCCGGGGTGTTCTCCGGTGTCGCGCTTGCCGAGCCGGACGACCTGGTGGCCAGAGTCCGGGACCAGGAGCCCATGCTGGGCGCCGATCTGGCCGGCGAGGTGACCACCCCGGGCGGCTATCTCGTCGAACCGGACGGGCCGCAACGATTCACTGTGGCCGCGATCGATCTGGGCATCAAGACCAACACGCCGCGCAACTTCGCCCGGCGCGGAGTCCGCAGCCATGTGCTGCCGTCGTCGGCGACGTTCGAGCAGATCGCTGAACTCAACCCGGACGGTGTCTTCCTGTCCAACGGTCCGGGCGACCCCGCCACGGCCGATCACATCGTGGCGGTGACCCGCGACGTGCTGGGCGCCGGGATCCCGTTGTTCGGCATCTGCTTCGGCAACCAGATCCTGGGACGCGCGCTGGGTCTGTGCACGTACAAGATGGTGTTCGGGCATCGCGGCATCAACGTCCCGGTCATCGACCACGCGACCGGACGAGTCGCGGTCACCGCCCAGAACCACGGGTTCGCGCTGGAAGGTGAGGCCGGCCAGCGGTTCGACACGCCGTTCGGGCCGGCCGTCGTCAGCCACACCTGCGCCAACGACGGCGTTGTCGAAGGCGTCAAACTCGTTGACGGTAAGGCATTCTCAGTGCAGTACCACCCGGAGGCCGCCGGCGGCCCGCACGACGCCGAGTATCTGTTCGACCAATTCCTCGACCTGATGGCAGGCGAGCAGTGACTCCCTCTTCCCCCGCGAGCACCCCCACCTCCCACGCGAGCGCGCGTGTTTGCACGCCGACACGCCGTAGACCGCGTACAACTGCGCACCGTCGCGCCCGGACCGAAGGGGGGCGGTAGTTGCCGCGCCGCACCGACTTGCGCCACGTCCTGGTGATCGGCTCCGGGCCGATCGTCATCGGGCAGGCCTCCGAGTTCGACTACTCCGGCACCCAGGCGTGCCGGGTGCTCAAAGCCGAAGGGCTGCAGGTCAGCCTGGTCAACTCCAACCCGGCCACCATCATGACCGACCCGGAGTACGCCGATCACACCTATGTCGAGCCGATCACCGCGGCATTTGTCGAGCGGGTGATCGCCCAGCAAGCGCAGCGGGGCAACAAGATCGACGCGCTGCTGGCCACCCTGGGGGGGCAGACCGCGTTGAACACCGCGGTCGCGCTGTATGAGAACGGAGCCCTCGAGCGCTACGGCGTCGAACTCATCGGCGCCGACTTCGACGCCATTCAGCGCGGCGAAGACCGGCAGCGGTTCAAAGACATCGTTGCCAAGGTCGGCGGTGAATCCGCCCGCAGCCGAGTCTGTTTCACCATGGACGAGGTGCGCGAAACGGTCGCGGAGTTAGGCCTGCCCGTCGTCGTTCGGCCCTCGTTCACCATGGGCGGGCTGGGCTCGGGCATGGCGCACACCGCCGAGGAGGTCGACCGGATAGCGGGCGCCGGGCTGGCCGCCTCGCCGAGCGCCAATGTGCTGATCGAGGAATCCATCTTCGGCTGGAAGGAATTCGAGCTCGAGCTGATGCGCGACGGTCACGACAACGTGGTGGTCGTCTGCTCGATCGAGAACGTCGACCCGATGGGTGTGCACACCGGCGACTCGGTCACCGTCGCGCCGGCCATGACGCTGACCGACCGCGAATACCAACGGATGCGCGACCTGGCGATCGCCATCCTGCGTGAAGTCGGCGTGGACACCGGCGGCTGCAACATCCAGTTCGCGGTCGACCCCAGCGACGGCCGGCTGATCGTCGTCGAGATGAACCCGCGGGTCTCGCGGTCGAGCGCACTGGCGTCGAAAGCCACCGGTTTCCCGATCGCCAAGATCGCCGCGAAACTGGCGATCGGCTACACCCTCGACGAGATTGTCAACGACATCACCAAGGAGACCCCGGCCTGCTTTGAACCCACCCTGGACTACGTCGTGGTCAAGGCGCCGCGGTTCGCCTTCGAGAAGTTTCCCGGCGCCGACCCGACCCTGACCACCACGATGAAGTCCGTCGGCGAAGCAATGTCGTTGGGCCGCAACTTCGTCGAGGCTCTCGGCAAGGTGATGCGATCGCTGGAAACCAGCCGCGCCGGATTCTGGACGAAACCGGACACCCCCGGAGACGCGGACGCCGCCCTCGAGCGCCTGCGCACCCCGTCCGAAGGCCGGCTCTACGACATCGAGCTGGCGCTGCGGCTGGGAGCTTCCGTGGACGAGGTGTCGGAGGCCTCCGGCGTCGACCCGTGGTTCGTCGCGCAGATCAGCGAACTGACCGAACTGCGCGCCGAACTGGTGGACGCCGCGGTGCTCGACGGCGACCTGCTCCGGCGTGCCAAGCACAGCGGGCTGTCTGACGGCCAGATCGCGGCGTTGCGACCGGAATTGGCCGGTGAGGACGGTGTCCGGTCGCTGCGCAGGCGGCTCGGCATCCACCCGGTGTACAAAACGGTGGATACCTGCGCCGCAGAGTTCGACGCCAAAACGCCCTACCACTACAGCAGCTACGAGCTCGACCCGGCCGCCGAGACAGAGGTGGCCCCGCAGACCGAGAAGCCCAAAGTGCTGATCTTGGGGTCCGGGCCGAACCGCATCGGTCAGGGCATCGAGTTCGACTACAGCTGTGTACACGCGGCGACGACGTTGTCGCAGGCCGGTTTCGAGACCGTGATGGTCAACTGCAACCCCGAGACGGTGTCCACCGACTACGACACCGCCGACCGGCTCTACTTCGAGCCGTTGACGTTCGAGGACGTCTTGGAGGTTTTTCTCGCCGAAGCTGAGTCCGCAGAAGGCGGCCCTGGTGTCGCCGGGGTCATCGTGCAACTCGGCGGTCAGACCCCGCTCGGGCTGGCACAACTACTGGCCGACGCCGGAGTGCCGATCGTCGGGACCCCGCCGGAGGCCATCGACCTCGCAGAAGACCGTGGCGCGTTCGGTGACTTGCTCACCGCCGCGGGACTGCCCGCTCCGCGCTATGGCATGGCGACGACCTTCGACCAGGCCCGTCGCATCGCCGCCGACATCGGCTATCCGGTCCTGGTCCGGCCGTCCTATGTGCTCGGTGGCCGCGGCATGGAGATCGTCTACGACGAGGTGACGCTGCGGGGCTACATCACCCGCGCCACCGAACTGTCGCCCGAACATCCGGTGCTGGTGGACCGCTTCCTGGAGGATGCGATCGAAATCGACGTCGACGCGTTGTGCGACGGCAGCGAGGTCTACATCGGCGGGATCATGGAGCACATCGAGGAAGCCGGCATCCACTCCGGCGACTCGGCGTGCGCGCTGCCGCCGGTCACGCTGGGTCGCACCGACATCGAGAAAGTTCGTCACGCCACTGAGGCCATCGCGCACGGCATTGGCGTGGTCGGGCTGCTCAATGTGCAGTTCGCGCTGAAAGACGATGTGCTGTATGTGCTGGAGGCCAATCCGCGGGCCAGTCGCACGGTGCCCTTCGTTTCGAAGGCCACGGCGATACCGCTGGCCAAGGCGTGCGCGCGAATCATGTTGGGCGCAAAGATATCGGCGCTTCGCGAGGAGGGAATCCTGGCACCCGTCGGGGATGGCAGCACCGCCGCGACGTATGCCCCGATCGCGGTCAAGGAAGCAGTGTTGCCGTTCAACCGATTCCGGCGAGCCGACGGCTCGGGCGTCGACTCGCTGCTGGGTCCGGAGATGAAATCCACCGGCGAGGTCATGGGCATCGACCGCGACTTCGGCAGCGCCTTCGCCAAAAGTCAGACCGCCGCCTACGGTTCGCTGCCCGTCGACGGCACCGTGTTCGTGTCCGTCGCCAACCGGGACAAGCGGTCACTGGTGTTTCCCGTCAAGCGCCTCGCCGACCTGGGCTTTCGGGTGCTGGCCACCGAAGGCACCGCAGAGATGTTGCGCCGCAATGGTATTCCGTGCGAAGTGGTTCGTAAGCATTTCGAAGAGCCGAGGGCGGACCGCCCGGTGCTGTCGGCGGTCGAGGCGATCCGCGCCGGTGAGGTCGACATGGTGATCAACACCCCCTACGGCAATTACGGCCCCCGCATCGACGGCTACGAGATTCGCTCGGCGGCGGTGTCGATGAACATCCCCTGTGTGACGACCGTGCAGGGGGCGTCGGCCGCCGTGCAAGGCATTGAAGCCGGCATCCGCGGTGACATCGGGGTGCGGTCGCTGCAGGAGCTGCACGCCGCGCTGAGCGACGGGGGACATTAGCGATGCCCGGGTTCGGCGCCCGGCTGCGTGACGCGATCACCGGCAGAGGACCGCTGTGCCTGGGCATCGACCCGCACCCCGAGCTGCTGCGCGCGTGGGAGCTACCGGTGACGGCCGACGGTCTGGCGGCGTTCTGCGACAAGTGCGTCGAGGCGTACGCCGGTTTCGCCGTCGTCAAACCGCAGGTCGCGTTCTTCGAGATGTACGGCGCCGCCGGGTACGCGGTGCTGGAACGCACGATGGCCGAACTGCGCGAGGCGGGCGTGCTGGTACTGGCCGACGCCAAGCGCGGTGACATCGGGTCGACGATGGCGGCCTACGCCACGGCTTGGGCGGGTGATTCGCCGCTGGCCGCTGACGCCGTCACCGCGTCGCCTTATTTGGGCTTCGGCTCGCTGCGGCCACTGCTGGAAGCCGCCGCGGCCAACGACCGAGGGGTGTTCGTACTGGCGGCCACGTCGAACCCGGAGGGCGCGAACGTGCAGCGCGCCAGCACCGGCGGCGGCCGGACGGTGGCGCAGCTGGTTGTCGACCAGGCGGCGGTGATCAACCGGACCGAAGGCCAGTCCGCCAATCCAGGGGAGCCCGGTTCGGTCGGGGTGGTCGTCGGAGCCACGGTGTTCAAACCACCCGATCTCAGTAATCTCGGCGGACCGGTGCTGGTGCCGGGTATCGGCGTGCAGGGCGGCCGCCCGGACTCGCTCAGGCAGTTGGGGGCACCGCCCGGCGCATTGTTGCCGGCGGTGGCGCGCGAGGTGCTGCG
>NZ_JBARMY010000183.1:0-6589 GCF_049802695.1 Mycobacterium sp. | reverse complement strand
TGTGCGACGGTTTCCTGCCCGCTCGCGGCTTGTTCGCGTTTGATCTCGAGCGCGATGTCGATCAACTGGTCTTCCTGACCGCCGATGAGCTTGCGCTGACCCGCCCGGTGTAACAGCTGGTGAGCCGGCACGTCGTAGCGTTCGGCCTGGCGAACTGCATGCTTGAGGAAACTGGAGTAGACGCCGGAGTAACCCATGATCAGCGCGTTGCGGTCGAGCAGGCACTCGGCCGGCATCGCCGGGCGCACGATGTCCTCGGCGGCGTCGGCAATGTCGAAGAAGTCGATGCCGGTCTTGACGCCGATCTTGTCGAAGACCCCGATCAGTGCTTCTACCGGGGCGTTGCCGGCTCCGGCGCCGAAACGGCGCACGCTTCCGTCGATCTGCTTGGCGCCGGCGCGGACCGCTTCCACCGAATTCGCCACCCCCAAGCCGAGGTTCTCATGCCCATGGAAACCGACCTGCGCGTCGTCGCCCAGTTCGGCGACCAACGCCGCGACCCGGTCGCGTACGCCTTCGAGCACCAGGGCGCCGGCAGAGTCGACGACGTACACGCACTGGCATCCGGCGTCGGCCATGATGCGGGCCTGCGCCGCTAACTTCTCCGGCGCAATGGTGTGGCTCATCATCAGGAAGCCGACGGTTTCCAGCCCCAGTTCGCGAGCCAGTCCGAAGTGCTGGATGCTGACGTCGGCTTCGGTGCAGTGCGTCGCGATCCGGCAGATCACCCCGCCGTTGTTCTGCGCTTCTTTGATGTCGTCCTTGGTTCCGACGCCGGGCAGCATCAAAAATGCAATCCTGGCCTCTAGCGCGGTGTCGGCGGCCAGCTTGATCAACTCCTGCTCGGGAGTTTTGGAGAAGCCGTAGTTGAACGACGATCCGCCAAGACCGTCGCCGTGGGTGACCTCGATGACCGGCACGCCCGCGGCGTCGAGAGCCGCCACGATGGCGCGCACCTCGTCTTCGGAGAATTGATGGCGCTTGTGGTGCGACCCGTCCCGTAACGAGGTGTCGGTGATCCGGACGTCCCAGATCGGGTTGAAGTAGACGTCAGTAGTCATTGGCGCCCCTCCTCCTCATCGCTTCGCTCTGCATCGTCGACGGCGCACGTCATGCTTTTACTCCTCCGGCCGTCGTGGAGAGGGCTTCCCTGGCGATCTCCTCGCCGACCTTCGTGGCAGCCGCGGTCATGATGTCGAGGTTGCCCGCGTAGGGCGGCAGGTAATCGCCGGCGCCCTCGACCTCGATGAAGGTGGTGACCAACGCCTGTCCACCGGAGTGCATGGACGGCTCGTCGAACTGCGGGTCGTTGAGCAACCGGTATCCGGGCACGTAGGTCTGCACTTCGGCGACCACGTCGTGGATCGACCGGGTGATCGCGTCGCGGTCCGCGTCCTCGGGCAGAGCGCAGAAGATGGTGTCTCGCATGATCATCGGCGGATCAGCAGGGTTCAGGATGATGATCGCCTTGCCGCGCCGGGCGCCGCCGATGGTTGCCACACCTTTGCTGGTGGTCTTGGTGAACTCGTCAATGTTGGCGCGGGTTCCCGGTCCGGCCGACAGTGACGCCACCGACGCGACGATCTCGGCGTAGGGGACGCCGCCTCGCTCGGCAACGGCACGCGACACCGCGTAGACGATCGGAATGGTCGCCTGTCCGCCGCAGGTAATCATGTTGACGTTGGGTGCGTCAAGGTGAGCACGCAGATTGGCCGGCGGGATCACCGCGGGGCCGACCGCCGCCGGCGTCAGGTCGATCGCCCGGATGCCCGCGGCCTCGTATTTCGGCGCCGCATCCCGGTGCACATACGCGCTCGTCGCCTCGAACACCAGGTCGGGCTTATCGGCCTGCGCCAGCAGCCAGTCGACCCCCTCATGGGTGGTTTCCAGGCCGAGCTTGCGCGCCCGCGCCAGCCCTTCGCTCTCCGGGTCGATCCCGACCATCCAGCGTGGTTCGAGCCAGTCCGATCGCAGCAACTTGTAGAGCAGATCGGTGCTGATGTTGCCCGACCCGACAATGGCAACCTTCGCCTTCGCGCCTGTGAAAGCCATCTCGACCGCTCCTTCTATTCGAAAGACAACCGCACGGACCCCAGGTGAGCGAATTCTGCGACGAACTCGTCACCGGCCCGCGCGTCGATCGCGCGCGTGCAGGATCCGGGAAGAACCACGTCCCCGGCTTTGAGCCGCACGCCGAAGCTCTCTACTTTGCGGGCCAGCCAGGCCACCGCGGTGACCGGGTTGCCCAGCACTGCATCGCTGCGGCCCTTGGCCACCACCTCGCCGTTGCGGGTCAATACCGCGTCGATTCCGGCGATGTCGACGTCTGCCGGCGCAACCCGCGCCGCACCCAGGACGAAGCCCGCGGAGGAGGCATTGTCGGCGATGGTGTCGCACAGGGCGATCTTCCAGTCGGTGATGCGGGTGTCGATCAGTTCGATGGACGGGACGAACGCCGCCGTCGCCGCCAGCACGTCGTCCTCGGTGCAATCAGCGCCCGGCAAATCCTCGGCCAGGATGAACCCCACCTCGACCTCTACCCGTGGATACAGATAGTTCGACGCCTTGACCGCGGTGTTCTCGAACACCTCCATCTCGTCCAGCAGGTGCCCGTAGTCCGGCTCGTCGACCCCCATCATCTGCTGCATCGCTTGCGACGACAAACCGACCTTGTGGCCCACCACGCGAGCACCCTCGGCCACCCGCTGCCGGATGTTGATCAGCTGAATCTCGTAAGCGTCGACCACGTCGATCCCGGGCTGTGCGGCGGTCAAGGGGTTGATCGGCTCACGGCCACGCTCGGCCTGCGCCAGTTCGGCGGCCAACTCATCGCGGGTGACGCTGTCGAGCATCTAAGCCGAAGTCCCCTCGTTGGTGTGACCGGTGCAGTAGCGCCCGGCCCGGGCAATTCTATAACGTGTTCTACATGGCTAGCCAGGAGTACGACGTCGTCGTGGTCGGAAGCGGCGGCGCCGGCATGGTCGCCGCCCTCACCGCCGCTCACCGGGGTCTCTCGACAATAGTCATCGAAAAGGCTCCGCACTATGGCGGTTCGACGGCACGGTCCGGCGGCGGCGTGTGGATTCCCAACAACGAGGTCCTCACGCGCCATCGCGTCGAAGACACCACCCAAGCCGCCCGCACTTACCTACACGGAATCATCGGTGACGTCGTCGAGCCGGAACGTATCGACACCTACCTCGAACGCGGCCCCGAAATGCTGTCCTTCGTGCTCAAGCACACACCGCTGAAGATGTGCTGGGTGCCGAACTACTCCGACTACTATCCCGAGGCTGACGGCGGGCGCCCGGGCGGTCGGTCGATCGAGCCGAAACCTTTCAACGCCCGCAACCTTGGTCCCGATGAGTACGGACTGGAGCCGGCCTACGGCAAAGTACCACTGAATGTCGTTGTGATGCAGCAGGATTACGTCCGGCTGAACCAGTTGAAACGACACCCGCGGGGGGTGCTGCGCAGCGTCAAAGTGGGTGCGAGGACGGTGTGGGCGAAAGCGACCGGCAAGAACCTGGTCGGGATGGGACGCGCCCTGATCGGACCGTTGCGGATCGGGCTGCGGCAGGCCGGCGTCCCGGTCGAGCTCAACACGGCTTTGACCGACCTCTACGTCGAGGACGGTGCGGTTCGCGGGGTGTACGTGCGGGACACCGGCGCGACCGAGACTGCGGAACCCACGCTGATCAAGGCTCGGCGCGGGGTGATTCTCGCCTCCGGCGGGTTCGAGCACAACGAGCAATTGCGGGTGAAATATCAGCGGGCGCCGATCACCACCGAGTGGACCGTGGGCGCCATTGCCAACACCGGTGACGGCATCGTCGCCGCGGAAAAGCTCGGCGCGACATTAGAACTGATGGAGGACGCGTGGTGGGGCCCGACCGTGCCGCTGGTGGGCGCACCGTGGTTCGCGTTGTCGGAGCGCAACTCGCCCGGGTCGATCATCGTCAACATGTCCGGCAAGCGCTTCATGAACGAGTCGATGCCCTACGTCGAGGCATGTCACCACATGTACGGCGGGGAGTACGGCCAAGGTCCCGGGCCGGGTGAGAACATTCCGGCGTGGTTGGTGTTCGACCAGCAGTACCGCGACCGCTACATCTTCGCCGGACTACAGCCAGGGCAACGGGTTCCGCGCAAATGGCTGGAGTCAGGCGTCATCGTCCGCGCCGACACCCTCGAGGCGCTGGCAGCCCAGACCGGGCTGCCCGGCGACGAGTTCATCGCAACGGTTCGGCGGTTCAACGGATTTGCGGCTTCCGGCGTCGACGAGGATTACCACCGTGGGGAAAGCGCCTACGACCGGTACTACGGCGACCCGACGAACAAGCCCAACCCCAACCTCGGCGCGATCGGCCATCCGCCGTTTTATGCGGCGAAGATGGTTCCCGGGGATCTGGGCACCAAGGGCGGGGTCCGCACCGATGTGCACGGCCGCGCGCTGCGTGACGACGGCAGCGTCATTGAAGGGTTGTATGCCGCCGGTAATGTCAGCGCCCCGGTCATGGGACACACCTATCCGGGTCCGGGCGGCACAATCGGGCCGGCGATGACCTTCGGTTACCTCGCGGCGCTGCATCTCGCCGGGCAGGCGGTCTGACATGCCGATCGACCTCGATGTTGCACTGGGTGCGGAGTTCGGAGCTGTCGAATTCGACTGGACTGCAACCAATGTGCAGCTCTACAACTTGGCATTGGGCGCGGGTGCCGATCCGATGAATTCCCGTGAGCTCAGCTACGTGCTCGACCAGAAGCCGCAGGTGCTGCCGACGTTCGGGTGTGTCGCGGCGTCTTTTCATCAAGTGGAACCGCCGACGGTCAGCTGGCCGGGTGTGGAGATCGACCTGGCCAAGATCCTGCACGCCTCCGAGCGGGTGTCGGTGCCCGCGCCGCTGCCGGCGTCGGGCAGTGCTCGCGCGATCAGCCGGATCGTCGACGTCTGGGACAAGGGCAAGGCCGCGGTGATTGTCCTGGAGACGTCGGTGACCGGTGACAACGGCACTCCGCTATGGACTCAGCAGCGGTCCATCTTCGCCCGCGGCGAAGGCGGTTTCGGCGGGTCGCGCGGCCCGTCAACGTCGGACTCGACGCCGGAACGGGCGCCCGACGTGCAGGTTGCGATACCGGTGCTGCCACAGCAGGCGCTGCTGTATCGGCTGTGCGGCGATCGCAATCCGCTGCATTCGGATCCCGAATTCGCGGCCGCCGCAGGCTTTTCCCGTCCGATCCTGCACGGTCTGTGCAGCTACGGCATGACCTGCAAGGCGGTGGTGGACGCGGCGCTGGATTCCGACGTCAGCGCCGTAAGGTCATTCGGCGCACGGTTCGCCGGCGTCGCGTATCCCGGCGAGACGTTGAAGGCCGGGGTCTGGAAAGAAGACGGGCGACTTCTGGCCCGCGTCATCGCGCCCGAACGCGACGACACCGTAGTGCTGTCCGGTGTGGAGCTGGTGCCGGCCTAACTTCCGCTTCGTATCGCCCAGTGTGCGGCCAGCTTCACGTTCGAGCGCCAATGTGCGGCTGGCTTCACGCTCGGCGGGCGAAGGCCGCGCGAACCCGGCGGACGATGTCGGCTGGTCGATCTGCCGCCACCACGCGGATGACCACCCAGCCGAGATGCTGCAACCTTTCGAGCCGCCTGATGTCCCAGTTGTATTGAAAACGATCACTGCGGTGGTGATCCCCGTCGTACTCGACCGCAACTAACACGTCCTCCCAACCCATGTCGAGGTATGCGATGGCGCTGCCGAAATCGTCGAACACCGGAATCTGCGTCCGTGGCGGAGGCAGACCCGCCTGGATCAGGACAAGCCGCAGCCAGGACTCCTTCGGCGACTGTGCGCCGGCGTCGAACAGGCGTATCGCTTGGCGTGCCCGCGCGATGCCGCGACGTCCGGCATATCTTCGAGCCAGTAGCTCGACGTCAGCCGCTTTGATCTCCGTTGCTCGCGCAAGCGCATCGATGCCCGCCACAGCCGTCGTAGTCGGATACCAACAACCGAGGTCGAGCGCGGTTCTCACCGGTGAGGTCACTGCAACACCGGCAACCATGACGATTTCGTCCTCCTCCTCGACGAGGTCTCCGTGCGTCTGAATCCCCGGCACACGGTGGCGGTTGTCGTGAATCAGTTCCACCACTCGTCGGTCGTCCACCCAGTTGCTGCCGTGCAGCGCGGCCGCCGAGAACCCTGCGACCACTCCTCGGCGCCCAGTCCACAGCCATGCCGCCCTTGCCCGCAGCGCGCCCGTGACTTCTGCATCGGGGTTGATGTAGACGTCGCGGAACAGCCGAGCATAGCGACTGCAAAGCTGGCTCTTGGTCACGGTGCCGCGAGCAATCGCCTCACTGCCGATGAATGGCTCTCCCACGAACCGGAGCTTCGCACGAGTGGTCACGAGCGTCACTTCACCAGCCGAACGTGCGACCAGCTTCACGTTCGGACACCAGCGTGCGGCTAATGGGAACTGAACAGCGAGCCTCCGCTCGATAGGTCCTTGTCAGGGGGACGCTGTTCACCGAGCCGCCGGTCGGTGAGTGTCGTTTGCGGCTGAAGCGTCTCTCGACTTCTAGAGCTAG
>NZ_JBARMY010000182.1:0-8626 GCF_049802695.1 Mycobacterium sp. | reverse complement strand
GCACCGACGACACCTGGCACGACCAACCCGTCCCGCCCCTCCCGGAACCCGGCGCAACCTGGCGGGCCCCGGCAAGCATGACCCCGCGCGACACCGGGCATGGCCAACCGATTCCGCCACCGTCTGACCCGGGCGCGACCTGGCACGGTCCGACCAGCGCCCCGTCTCCCGAACCCGGATGGGACCGCGCCCAGCCGAATCCGCCGTCCGCTGCCGGCCCGGCGCACTCGTCGGACTTCGAAAGCGCGGCCAAGCCCACCAGGATTCGAAAGGTGGGTCTGCTGATCGGCGCTACCGCGCTGCTGCTGGTCATCGCGGTGATCGTGGGATACCTGGTGCTGCGGCCCTCGCGGCCGTCCAATACCTCGTGGACCGCCGCGCCGGGACAAAGCGCCCTGCCGTTCACCGGCCTCAACTTCCGCTTTTCGCCAGGCGGACTGGCGCTGGACAGCGACGGAAGCATCTACGCCACCAACCAAGGCATGTACGGCCGGGTGGTCAAGCTGGCTCCAGGATCCACCGAGCCGACGGTGCTGCTGTTCAAGGGTCTCTACGAGCCGCACGGGGTGGCCGTGGACAGCGCCGGTGCCGTCTACGTCACCGACGAGAACAACAGAGTGGTGAAGCTGCCACCCGGATCGAACGACCAGATCGAGTTGCCGATCACCGGACTGAATTATCCCGAAGGCGTCGACGTGGACTCCGGCGGCAACGTGTACGTCGCCGACCGCGGCAACAACAGGGTGGTCAAATTGGCGGTCGGCTCCAACACCCAATCTGATCTGCCGTTCAATGGTCTTAATCATCCAGACGGAGTGGCGGTCGACTCCGGCGGCAACGTCTACGTCACTGACTCCGACAACAACAGAGTGGTGAAGTTGGCCGCCGGCTCGGAGAACCAGACCGACCTGCCGTTCACCGGCCTCAGCGTGCCCTGGGGCGTCGCGGTGGATTCGGCCGGTGCCGTCTACGTCACCGACTACGAAGTTCAGAAAGTGGTGAAGTTGGCGCCCGGGGCGACCACTCAAACCGAGCTCCCGTTTACCGGCCTCAACAGCCCCCTGGAGCTGGCGGTGGACAAGAGCGGGAACGTCTACGTTGCCGATCGGGGCAACAACAGGGTCGTGCGGCTCGCGGCAGGCTAGTGGCGATCGCGAGCGCGGCTGAAGGCCGGGCGAAGCGGGTCGCCACCATCGGTGACGCCCGGTGCGCGGGTTACCGCCGCCCGCCCGGCAGAACGCGGATGGCCGCGGCAGCGACCAGGTTGATGACGGCCACCACGATGATCAACGTCAGCGCCGCACCCCAGACCCGCAGAAAACCGGCGTGCTCAGGGTTGGTCAGCTCGGTGTAGATCAACAGCGGCAGCGAGGCCATGTTGCCCTCGAAGATGTCGTAGTTGATGGAGCGGCTGTATCCAACCAGCACCAGCACCGGCGCCGTTTCACCGATGATGCGGGCGATCGACAGCAGCACACCGGAGATGATTCCGGGCAGCGCCACCGGGGCGACGATCCGCACGATCGTCTTCCACTTCGGAATCCCCAACGCGTAGCCGGCTTCCCGCAACTCGTCGGGTACGAGTTTGAGCATCTCCTCGGTCGATCGCACGACCACCGGCAGCATCAGCAGGACCAACGCCAGCGACACCGCAAAGGCGCTCTGCTGGAAGCCCAGAGTCGCGATCCACATGCTGAACACGAACAGCGCCGCCACGATCGACGGCACGCCGGCGAGCACGTCGACCATGAAGGTAGTCACCCGAGCCAGGCGATCGGAGTTGTACTCGGCCAGATACACCGCGGCCAGCAGTCCCAGCGGCACGGCTACCAGCGCGGCCACCGCGGCTTGTGCGAGTGTGCCGTACAGCGCGTGATACACCCCGCCGGTGAACTGCTCGGGCAGTACGCCGCGCAGTGAGTGCGTCCACCAGCCCGAGCGGGTAACGGCATACCAGCCCCTCACGGCCACCACGCACAGCAGCCAGATCAGCGGCACCAACGCGATGGCGAAGGCAGAAAGGAAAAATGTTGTGGCGAGCTGATTTTTGATTCGCCGCACGATGCTGACGGAGCGAAACGCCGGTGCCTTGACCGGCCGGTCGAGGGTGCCCTGAATCATCCGTTGACCTTCCCCCCGGCGATCACCCGGGCGGCGGCGTTGACGATGAATGTGAGCACGAACAACACGAAGCCCGCGGAGATGAAGGCTCCGGTCGGCAACGGTTCGCTGAACTCCGATGCGGCGGAAGCGATTTTGGAGGCGAAGGTGTAGCCGCCGTCGAATAACGACCAGGCGCCGGGGTGGGCGGCCGCGCGCAGGATGATCAGCACGGCCACGGTTTCGCCGAGAGCGCGGCCCAAACCCAGCATCGATGCGGCGACGATTCCGCTACGGCCGAAGGGCAGTATGGTCATCCGCACCACCTCCCATCTGGTGGCGCCGAGCGCCTGTGCAGCCTCGATCTGGATGGTCGGGGTCTGCCGGAACACTTCTCTGGACACTGACGAGATGATCGGCAGAATCATCACCGCAAGCACGGTGCCCGCGGTGAAGATGTTGCCGCCGCCGGCCAACGACACGTCGCCGGGCTTCAACAGGAACAACCAGTTGAGGTGTCGGTTGAGGAACGACTCGAGCGGTTCGAGCTCCGGTGCCAGCACGAATATGCCCCATAGCCCGAAGATGATCGAGGGCACGGCGGCCAGCAGATCAACCATGGCGGCGAACGGGCGCGACAGCCGTGCCGGCACGTATTGGGTCAAAAACACCGCAATTCCGACCGCCACGGGGACGGCCAGCACCAGGGCGAATGCCGAACTCAACACCGTGACCATGAACAGGTCGCGGATCCCGAACGCCAGGTGGTCGGCATCGGCGGTGTCGAAATCGGCACTGGTCAGGAAATTCGCGTGGTTCGCCAGCAGCGAAGGCACGGCCCGGATCAGCAGGAAAAGCGCGATCAACACGATCGCGGCGACGATCATCGAGCCCGCGGCGGCCACCGCGATCTTGAACAGTCGATCTCCGCGCCGTGCCGTTCCCGCTTCGATCGCTGCCGGTGCGGGCGTAATGCCGTCCTGGATAGGCCGCACGCCGAGCGGTCCTTCGGTCACGCCGACCTCAGATCAACTGAGGGCGTTGATTGCGGTCGTCAATCTGGGTTTGAATGCGTCAGGAATCGGGATGTACCCGTTGTCTGCCAAACCGGTCTGTCCGGCGCCGATAGTGGTTTGCAAAAACGCTTTCACGGCCCTGCCCACCTGCGGGTCGGGGTACTTCGAGCAGACGATCTCATAGGTCGCCAGCACGATCGGATAGGCGCCGGCCTGCGTCGGCTTGTAGAACGACGTTGTGTCGAGCACCAGGTCGTTGCCCTGGCCCTTGATCTTGGCGCCGGCGATCGTCTTGCCGACCGTGTCGGCGCTGATCGCCACCGGCTGCGGGCCGGCCGAGGTGACGATCTGGGCGATGTTCAACTTCTGTGCCTGGGCGAAAGACCATTCGTTGTAGGTGATCGAGCCTTCGGTGCTCTTGATGGCCGCTGACGTGCCGTCGTTGCCCTTGGCGCCCTCGCCGACACCGCCCTTGAACGCCTTGCCGGTGCCCTTACCCCAAACGCCGTCGGACGCGACATCAAGGTATTTCTGGAAGTTGTCCGTGGTGCCGGATTCGTCGCTGCGGAACACGACGTGAACGGGGGTTGCGGGCAGGTTGGCGTTCGCGTTGAGTGCTTTGATCGCGGAATCGTTCCAAGAGGTGATGGTGCCATTGAAGATCTTCGCGCTCGTAGGTCCGTCGAGATTCAGCGTGGTCACCCCGCTGAGGTTGTAGGTGACCGCGATGGGACCGAACACCACCGGCAGGTTCCAGGCCGGCGAGCCGCAACGCGGCTGGGCCTTCGTTGCTTCGTCGGCGCTGAGTGGTACGTCGGAGCCGCCGAAGTCGGTCTGGTTGCCGGTGAACTCGTTGACTCCGGCGCCGGAGCCGTTGGCTGTGTAGTTCAGCGTCTGATCAGGGCAGGCCTGCTGAAACGCGTTGACGAAGCGTGTCATCGCGTTCGCCTGCGCCGTCGATCCGCTGGCCTTCAGCGACTTCTTTCCGCCGCAGTTCGCGTTCGCTGTCGACGAACCCGACGATGGTTTTCCGCTGGATGCGCCGTTGTCGCTGCCGCATGCCGACAGCATGACTGTGCCGGTGGCGAGAATACACAGTGCTGCGCCGAACCGATTGAGGCTCAAAACAACTCCTTCGAACGGTAGGGTCCGACTGCTTCACGGCCAGCAACGGTATGGACTTATGGATGGCCCACGGCGACGCCCACCGGTGAAACTATCACGACAGATTGCCCGTGCACGAGGGGTTGCCCGCAGCGGACCCGCTCTAAATCAAAACGCTTGACTTAATGCCATGGAAGCGGTTCACTGCTCGACCACCCACAGACCGGCGCGCCGAAATCAGGGCCGGGCGAACCCGGCCGCTACTTGAGGCAGCTGCCGGCGTCAACCGGAAGGGTCACCCCCGTGACGTAGCGCGACTCATCGGAGGCGAAGAACAGCACCGCGTTGCTGACGTCCTCGGGCTCCACCCAACCCACGGGCAGGGTGTGCATCATCTGCGCTATCACCTTGAGGTCATCTGGACCCGGGTTCTCCAAATCGGGGCGGAACAGCTTCATCGTCGGCTCGTTCATGAACAACGGTGTGTTCACGTTGGTGGGATGAACCGAGTTGACCCGGATCATGTGCTGCCCCAACTCAACTGCGAACGTGCGCATCAACCCGACGACGCCGTGTTTGGCGGCCACGTAGTGGCCGGTGTGCGGGTAAGCTTTCAACCCGCCCACCGAACTGGTCAGGATGATCGAACCGCCTTGCCCGCCCGCCAGGAGATGGGGCACACCGGCTTTCACCGTCTTCCAGACGCCGCCCAGGTTCACGTCGATCATGTCGGTCCAGTCTTCTTCACTGGTCTTATCCAACGTGTTCCCGCCGTTGCCGATGCCGGCATTGGCAACAATGATGTCCAGCCGACCCAGCTGTTCCACGCCGGCGTCGACGGCGGCTTTCAGCGCGGCGTAATCACGCACGTCGACTTCGGCGGTGTAGATGCGGCGGTTATGACCCTTGACGAGGTCGGCGGTTTCAGCCAAATCCTCTGGAGTAGCAAGTGGAATCGCAACGGACTCGATCTGCTTACAGATATCAACGGCGATGATGTCGGCGCCTTCCTGCGCCAGTCGCACCGCATGCGAGCGGCCCTGACCGCGCGCGGCGCCGGTGATGAACGCGACCTTGCCTTCGACTCGCCCGGCCATTGCTACCTCATTTCCTTCGAGTTCACGTGATCAGAGCAGACATTGATTCCCAGCCGCGAACGGTCGACGTCGGCGACAGCTTGGCGGTGGTGAGGTCGACTTCCCACTCCGGGAAGCGTTTGAGAATCTCCTCGAGTGCCACCCGGCCTTCGAGTCGGGCCAACGCCGAGCCCAGGCAGTAGTGTGTTCCGACACTGAACGTCAGGTGTTGGCGCATCAGCCGGTGGATGTCGAAAATCTCACCGTCCGGCGCAAACTGGCGGTGGTCGCGGTTGGCCGCCCCGATGAGCATCATCATGACGCTGCCTTCTGGCACGACCTGGCCGTAGTACTCGACGTCCCGGGTGACATACCGGGACACGTGCGGCGCCGGCGGTTCGAAGCGCAGCAACTCCTCGATGGCCTGGGGGATCAGTGCGGGATTCTCGACCAAGTCGCGGCGTTGACCGGGATGCTCAGCCAGCACCTTTCCGGCCCAGCCGATCAGGCGGGTGGTCGTCTCATTACCCGCCCCGGCGACGACGTTGACGTAGAGCAGAAGTTCTTCGCGTGTCAAACGCCGCCGGACGCCCTTTTCGTCTTCGAATTCGACATTGAGCAGCTCGGTCATGATGTCGTCGGACGGATGCTGAGCGCGCCAGTCGATGTACTCGGCGAAGATCTCACCGGTGTCATAGCCTTGCTGCACGAGATCCATCGGCTTGCCGTCTTCGGTGCGCATGTTGGCGTTGGACCGGTCCCGGATGGCTTCCTGGTCGGTCTCCGGGATGCCCAGCAGCATGCCGATCACCCGCATCGGCATCTGAGCACCCAAGTCGTTCACGAAGTCGAAGCGGCCCGATCCGATCAGGGGATCCAGACTGCGGACGCAGTATTCACGGATTTTGGGCTCGAGCGCTGCGATCTTGCGCGGGGTGAACATCCGGGCAAGCAATTTCCGGTGAATGTCGTGAATGGGCGGGTCTTCGAAAATGAGGACGCCCGAAGGCACTTCGAGGTTGGCCTTGATCAACTCCAGAATTCCGCCTCGCGCGGAGCTGAACGTCACGTGATCGACGATGGCGGCGTCGACATCAGCGAAGCGGCTCAGCGCGTAGAAGTCGTGTTCGGAGTTGTAGTACAGCGGCGCCTCTTCGCGGAGGCGGGCGAACATGACGTAGGGATCAGCGTTCAGCTCTACGTTGTACGGGTCGTAGTAGACATCGCTGGTAGCGCTGACTGTCACAGATATCGCCTCTCGCCGGAACCATCTGGCTGGAACGGAACCGTGCAGATCGTTTCGTTGAAGAACTTTGTCATCCGTTGACCGCAAGTGTCAACGTCGGATTCATCCTTGCTAGCTGTCACTCTCGTTAGGCAAGAACGCCATTCTCAGAGGCGTGCGGTATGCGAACGATGGCTCAGGGAGCAGACATCACCTTCCCGACGCGCCGACGAATCCGCGTGAGCAGAAGTCCCACACTTCGTCGGCGCTGATCGGGTGAACGGTAGCGTCATCGGAGCCACTGGACTGGGCGATGAACATGACCGTCTGCATCGTCATGGCCGCCATCCGGCGGGGATTGGCGTCGGGGCGCAATTTTCCGGCCGCGGCGGCTTGTTCCATCAGTTCAGTCAGCAGAGCGACCAGTGGCGCGTGCGCGATTTTGACCTCAGCTGGGTGCGTGACCAGCAGTCTTGGCGCAAAGTCGGTGAAAAGCGGCCGCTTCGCCGTCGGATCTGGACGTGAGGCTTCGAAAAGCAACTCCACCGCAATCTTCAGCCGCTCGAGCGGATCGGAATGGCTGACGGTGGCGGCGCGGATCTGTTCTGCTGACCGGCTCAGCGCGTCTTCGAAAAGTGCCAGCAGCAGCTCGTGTTTTCCGTCGAACTGCAGGTAAAAACTTCGCAGGGACTGACGCGACCGGTCGACGACTTCCTGAACGGTGAAGTCGGTGCTGCCCTTTTCGATGATGATGGCCTGGGCGGCATCCAGGAAACGCTGCACACGCTGGGCCGCTCGCAGTTTGGCGGTTTTGATCGAGCGCTCGACCGCACGCTGCTTCCAGGCCGGCTCCTCGCTTGGGTTTATCACCGACGGCCCGGTCGGTTGCCGCGAGGGGAGAACATGACTGGACTCTACCGGAGAACGTCGTGCCATTCTCTGCAATACCCCCTGACGGGTGGCGCCGTATTTGAGATTGTTACTTTCGCGTAGTGAGAACAGTATTCTCATATGTCGAGGAGTGCCAGTGCAGCTGACGTTTGACGCCGATGTCGAAGCGTTCCGAGCGAATTCGCGGCGTTCCTCGACGAAAATCTGCCTGCCGAGGCGTGGACGGGAGAGCGGGCGCAATCTAGCTCGCACGTCCCGCAGTGGGCCCGACGGTGGCAGCGGCTGCTGTTCGACCATGGGTGGTTGCTCCCGGGCAATCCGCCGGAGTTCGGCGGTCGCAACGCCACGGTGTTGCAGCAGTATGTGCACGCCGACGAGCTGGCGCGGCGCCGCATCCACCACAGTTTCAATCCGCAGGGCATCGGCATCGTCGCCGCCTCGCTGTTGTCGTTCGGCACCGACGAGCAGAAGCAGCGATGGGCGGTGCCGATCCTGCGCGCGGAGATGACGGCGTCGTTGGGGATGAGTGAATCTGGCGCAGGCTCGGATCTGGCATCGCTGCGCACCCGGGCGGTGCTGGACGTGGACCACTTCGTGGTCCACGGGCAAAAGGTGTGGACGTCCGGTGCCCACGACGCCGACGTGTTGCTGGCGTTCGTGCGCACCGACCCGGAGGCTCCCAAACACAAGGGGATCAGTGCGTTGCTGATATCGACCGATACGCCCGGTGTGACGTGCCGGCCGTTCGCGTCGGCGTCAGATCACGACGACCTGGACTTCAACGAGGTGTTTTTCACCGACGTGCGGGTGCCCGCCGAGAACTTGGTGGGTCCGCTCAATCGAGGTTGGCAGGTGGCGACCGGCCCGTTCGCGCCGCTGAACTTAGACAGCCACTACGGCCGTTGGTCCGACCGCTACTTCCGCAGTTTCGCCGCCACCATCGCCGGCGGTACTTCAGAGATCCAGCGCAACATCATCGCCCAACGGGTACTCGGCTTACCTCGTGCGTAGCGGGTCCAACCACTGCCTTCACTCCTGTCACATCTGCCTCTCCAGAAGGGACTGCCTTCTTGCCCGCCTAATGGGATTCGATCAGCGAGTCGTTGACGAGGTTTATGCCTAGTTGGCGAGAAGCTGGTCACCGAGCCGCCGGCCGGTGAGCACTATGCCCGCCAGGAATGATGGTCGATTCCTACTAAGAGATTGTGCCCCGG
>NZ_JBARMY010000181.1:0-25971 GCF_049802695.1 Mycobacterium sp. | reverse complement strand
GGTGAGGTCTTCGAGGTGCGCGCGCCCGGCGGCGGCAACGAACCTGCGCGGCAAGAGCCGGTGCAGTTGAGCGCGGACGTCGGTGATCGCGTCGGTGTGTGTCGGCGGTGGCCGGCTCGGCAGCGCCAGATGCAATTCATCGGCGGCAGCCAACACCTTCTCGACGCGGCCCAGGATCTCGATCGTCAGCGGCACCAGCGCGTCGGCCACCCGAACACGCAACGCGGCGAATTCGGCACGAGTCCATACCGGTTCGGGAGCCAGCGCCTCCGTCGCAGCCTCCGCGCAGTCGTCGAGCAGCGCGGGCAGCGAACCGTCCGGATTGGCGCTCAGCGCCAGGCGTGTCCGAGGATCCAGTTGTCGTTCCACCGCTTTGACCGGCGACGGCACGCCCAGCCGCACCAACCGACGCGTACCCGGCCGCATCGCACGATCCTGCTCGGCCGATGTGGCGAACACGCGCAGATCGACGGCGCCGCCCGCGTCGACGACCGCCGGGAAGCCTCGCACCGGCCGACCACTGACTGTGCGCTCGACGACACGGGGCAGCACGTCCAGGTCTTCGGGCCAGCCACGCAAACCTGTCCGCTCCAGTTCACCGGCCACCGCGTGCGCGACAGCGTCCCGAGCCGGCGTCGACAGCCGCTCCTGCAGCGCGTTGAGGTCCTTGCCGCGGGCGACCTCGGTGCCGTCACCGGACTGCACAGCGAACGTCATACGCAGATGCGACGGCACCTTGTCCAGGTCGAAGGCATCGACCGGCACCGCAACGCCGGTGCGACGGCGTAACTCACGCCGCAACGCCTCCAGCAACGGCTCACCGGCGGGCTCTATCGCGGCCAGCACCGCACGGGCAGTGTCGGGGGCGGGAACGAAGTTGCGGCGCAATTCTTTCGGTAAAGAGCGAATGAGCGCGGTGACCAGCTCCACGCGCAGCGCGGGGACCTGCCAGGCGAAGTCATCACCGCCCAGACGGGCCAGCACATCGATCGGCACGTGTACCGTCACCCCGTCGTCTGCGGCGCCGGGCTCGAACCGGTAAGTCAGGGGCAGCGCAACGTCGCCCGCCTGCCAGATGTCCGGCCGATCGGCACCCGCGGCGGCGTCGATGCGCAAAAGATCGTCGCGGATAAAGGTCAGCAGGCCAGGTGTCTTCTGCCGCTGCCGCTTCCACCACGCGTCGAAGTGCCGTGCGGAGACCACATCGGTGGGGATGCGGGCGTCGTAGAACGCGTAGACCTCGTCGTCACCGACGAGCAGGTCACGACGGCGGGCCCGCTCCTCGAGTTCCTGGAGTTCAGCCCGCAGGCGGGCGTTGTCACCGAAAAAATGGTGGCCGGTCTGCCAGTCGCCTTCCACAAGTGCGTGCCGGATGAACAACTCTCGCGCAACTGCCGGCTCGACCCGGGCGTATCCGACGCGGCGGCGCGCAACGAGTGGCAGGCCGTACAGCGTGACGCGCTCGTAGGCCAGCACCTCGCCTCGGTTGGCATCCCAGTGCGGTTCGCTGTAGGTGCGCTGAACCAGGTCGCCGGCCACTCGCTCGACGGCCTCCGGCTGGATGCGCGCGGCGGTTCGCCCATACAGGCGGGTCGTCTCCACAAGCTCTGCCACTACAACCCAACGCGGCGGCCGCTTGCTCAGCACCGAGCCGGGAGCAAGAACGAACCGCGAGTTGCGCGCACCCAGATACTCGCGGTGGTGCTCACGCGCATCCTCGCGCCGCATACCCACGTGTGACAGCAGCCCGGCGAGCAGCGCCGCGTGCACCTGCACCGCGTCGGCGGACTCGTCAGCTTCGCTGATGCCGAGGTCGCGGGCGATGCTGCGCAGCTGCCCGACCAGGTCCTGCCACTCGCGGATGCGCAGGTAGTGCAGGAAATACCTCGCCGAGCCGCAGTGCCGCCATCTGCAAGATCACCGCGGCGAGGTTGGTCCGCTGTATCTCGGGGTCGGTCTAGCGCGGACGGGCGGCGAAGTCCTCCTCGGAGTACAGGCGTATGCACACACCCGGCGCGACTCGACCGCAGCGCCCGGCCCGTTGCGCCGCAGAGGCCTGAGAAATCGGTTCGATCGGCAACCGCTGCACCTTCAGGCGGCGGCTGTAGCGCGAGATGCGCGCGTTGCCGGGGTCGACGACGTAGCGGATCCCGGGAACGGTCAGCGATGTTTCGGCGACATTGGTCGCCAGCACGACACGGCGGCCGGTATGCGGTGCGAAAACCTTCTGTTGCTGGGCAGTGGGCAGCCGGGCGTACAGCGGAAGCACCTCGGTGTAGCGTGGCCCCGCCGTCAAACCAGCTAACGCCTCGGCGGTGTCCCGGATTTCACGCTCGCCGGACAAGAAGACCAAGACGTCCCCGGGTGGCTCGGCCTCGAGTTCGTGGACCGCGTCGACAATCGCCTCGACCTCGTCGCGGGTTTCCGTCCGGATGATTTCCTGGTCGGGATCATCGGGATCGTCCTCGAGCCCGGACGAAATAAGTACCTCGAGCGGTCGGTAGCGGACCTCCACCGGGTACGTGCGCCCGGATACCTCGATGATCGGCGCTCCCCCGTTGAATCCACGTTCTGCGCCGCCGAAGTGCGCGGCGAAGCGTTGCGGCTCGATCGTCGCCGAGGTGACGATGACCTTGAGGTCGGGGCGGCGAGGTAGCAGCTCCCGCAGGTAACCGAGCAGGAAGTCGATGTTCAGACTGCGCTCGTGGGCCTCGTCGAGGATCAAAGTGTCGTAGCGCAGCAGGCGGCGGTCCCGCTGGATCTCGGCGAGCAGGATTCCGTCGGTCATCAGCTTTACTAACGTGCGTTCGCTGACCTGGTCGGTGAACCGGACGGCAAAACCAACGGCGTCGCCGAGCGGGCACTGCAGCTCGTCGGCGATGCGCTGCGCGACGGTTCGTGCAGCAAGCCGCCGCGGCTGGGTGTGCCCGATGGTTCCGCGAATGCCGCGTCCGATGTCGAGGCAGATTTTGGGCAGCTGGGTGGTTTTGCCCGATCCGGTCTCGCCGGCGACGACGATCACCTGGTGCTGTCGGAGTGCCTCGGCGATTTCCCGGCGCCGCTCGCTGATCGGTAGGTCCGGGTAGCTGATCGGCGGGACGGCGGCTCGCCGAGCGGCGACGAGTGTTTCCGCCTTTTTGATTTGGTCGGTAAGCTCCCGCAGCTTCACCGGCTGTGCGCCGCGAAGATGCTTCAAGCGCCTGCCGAAACGCGCTTCGTCGCGGATGGTCAAACCGTCGAGGCGGTCGCGCAATTGCGCGACGGACGGTTCGGACACTCCGGCCAGGATAGGCGTCGTTCGCCCGGTCACGTCACGGGAGAGGCGAAACGAGCCTTGATCGCCCGCGACCACCGCCGTCAGCTTCGCCTCGAACGGCGCAAGATCACCGTCGCCCAGGCCTCGCCGCTGCGCTGGACTGCGACGCTCCGTCCCGCAGTCTTGACGGAGCATTCGGTGCGCTCGGCGCCGACGGCGCGCCGCCATCCGGTCGGCGAGTGTCGGAAAGCGCCGCGTGACTGCTTCTCACGCCGGGTTAAATTATTGCCTGGCCGGGTATGAGCGGCAGGTAACCGTAGCGCGAGTTGAGAGGTTGTCATGAGCCGCGAATCGAAGGCGTTGTACACCTCCTTGTCGATCGCGACCAGCGTGGCAGGGGGCTTGCTGGCCGGAGAAGTGTTCAGTCAGATCTGGCGGCGGCTGGGCGACACCGATCAACCCCCGCCCGACCCGAAGGATTTGAACAGGTCGACCCGGGCAGCGCTGACTGCCGCCGGCCTCCAAGGTCTGGTCTTCGGTCTGGTCCGCGCCGCCGTCGACCGGGTCGGCGCCCGTGGTTATAAGGCAGTCACCCACGAGTCACCGGTCTGACCGGGGCTCACTGGGTTTCGCGCCTTCCAAGTATGAGCGCTCAAGCAGCAACGGGAGGCGTGCCGGTGCCTGGTTTGTCTCCTGAGCCGTGGACAGGCTTGGGTGCCGCACGAGCGGCCGGCTTCAGCGACGCTGTCTCGCACGCATCACTGACGCATGGGTTCATTCCCATCTTCATCGAACTGGTCACCGTCGTGGCGTTGCTGTATGCGACCGGATGGCGTGCGCGGCGCTGGCGGATCATATCGGTGCCTCTGGCGGCGGCGGCCGGAGTCGTGACCGGCGCAGCCGTGCACTGGTATTACGGCACCCTGGGTATTGCCAGCGAGCCTGCGCCGTGGCCGATGTGGCTGTGGGTAGCACTGACCGGCTTCGCCATTGCAATCGCGATCGTCGGCTGGCGCAGCGCCGGCAATTGGCGGCGCAACGCGTCCGTATTCGCCGTGTCCTTTTGTTTGCTCAGCACCGGTTTGACTATCAACAGCTGGCTCGGTTATTACCCGACCGTTTACGCCGCCTGGGGCCAACTGGCCGATGCACCACTGCCGGACGAGACTGACCTGCACGGCCTAAAAGTACTGCGCCACAGCGCTGTTACGCCGACAAAGGGAGCCGTCGTGCCGGTGCGCTCAGGCGCCGAGGCGTCGGGTTTTCGTCACCGCGGTGAATGGGTGTACCTGCCGCCTGCTTGGTTCACAAGTGTGCCGCCGCCCCAGCTTCCGGCGGTGCTGATGCTCGGCGGCGAATTCAACACGCCGGCCGACTGGATCCGGGCCGGTGATGCGGTCGCGACCCTCGACACGTTCGCCGCAACACACGGGGGCAACGCGCCGGTCGCTGTCTTCGCCGACGCCACCGGTGGATTCACCGTGGACACCGAGTGCGTCAACGGGGTTCGTGGTAACGCCGCCGACCACTTGAGCGCCGACCTCACTCGCGAGATCGACGACTTGTTCGGCCTCGGCGCCCGCACCAGGTGGGGTGTGGTCGGGTTCTCGTCCGGCGGCACGTGCGCTGTGGACTTGGCCGTGATGCATCCCGGCACATTCAGCACTTTCGTGGACATTGGCGGCGATATCGCGCCCAGCGCGGGTACCCGGACCCAGACCATCCATCGACTGTTCGGCGGTGACGCGAATGCGTGGTCGTCGTTCGACCCGAGCACGGTGATCGTCCGCCACGGCAAGTACACGAACCTGTCTGGCCTGTTCGCGGTACCGGGCGGCCGGACACCGGACGGAAGCAAAGACCGCCCTCAAGCCGTCGGTCAAACCGCCGCCGAATCACTGTGCCGGCTCGGCGCAGCGCACGGCATCGCCTGCGAGATCGTCGAGCTGCCCGGCAAACACGACTGGCCCTCGGCCGCCACCGCCTTCGAGACCACGCTGCCCTGGCTCGCCGGTCAGCTCGGTACTCCGGACTCCGCGGCCACCTGAAGTAGGTGATGAATCACCGCAGCAGGCATTCCCAGCCGACGCCGCTGGCATCCTGCACCGGCCTACCTCACCCTGATGTGGTGGATCTCGGGGTGTGCTAATTCGCCTGACGGCGAATGTCAGTCGGCGGAAAGCCGGTCACCGCCACACCGTCAGCGGCGATGTGTCAACATTTGCAAATGAGTTCACAGAGCTTTGCTCGCATCGTTGGTGTCGCGGTTGCAACCGCAGGGGCGCTGGTGAGCGCGCCCGTCAACACTCCCGCCGCAGCTGCTGACCCGTGCTCCGATGTCGCGGTGGTCTTCGCGCGCGGCACCCATCAGGAGCCTGGTCTGGGCAACATGGGGCAGGCCTTCGTCGACTCGCTGACATCGCAACTCGGCGGGCGATCCGTCGACGTCTACCCGGTCAACTACCCGGCGAACGACGACTACCACACGAGCGTGGCAACCGGTTCTGACGATGCCAGCACGCAAATCCAGAACACCGTCGCCAGCTGCCCTAACACCAGAATCGTGCTCGGCGGCTATTCCCAGGGCGCTACCGTAATCGACTCCGCCACCACCGCGATGCCGGGCTCAGTAGCCGACAATGTCGCCGCCGTGGCCCTCTTCGGGGAACCATCGAGCGGCTTGTCGACGACGTTGTGGGGCGGCCAGCCGCTGCCGACGATCAGCCCGCTGTACAGCTCCAAAACCCTCAGCTTGTGCGTTCAAGACGACCCGATCTGCACCGGAGGCGGCAACCTTGCGGCACACGTCTCCTACATCGAGTCCGGAATGACCGACCAAGCGGCGACTTTCGCGGCCAACCGAGTCGGGCCATTGCCGAACCGGGCCTAGCAGCGCAGAAGCGGTGAATCAGAACGCGTAACGCACGCGGCAGGTCGGCAACTTGACCGCGAGCAGGTCGGTCAGCTGCTGCACCCACTGGCCCTTCCACGAGCTCTTGTAGCGGACGTTCCACTGGCCGCTCTGGCTGCGCTTGAGCTGCTGGAGGTCGGGCCGCCAGAGCAGGTCCTCAGCTTTCGGGTGCCAGCCGAGGTTGACCTCGTGCAGCCCTTCGTTATGGGTCAGGAAGATGATCTCGGCGGCGAGCTGCTGCTTGGTGCGCTCGTTGGTGCCGTCGGCAACCTGCTCGAGCAGCTCAGCCCAGTCGTCCAACCAGCCTTCGTGGACGATGACCGGGCTGAAATTGAGGTGCACCTCAAAGCCGGCCGCTACGAAGTCGTCGAGCGCAGCGATCCGCTCGGCCACCTTCGACGTGCGGACGTCGACCAGACGAGACGTCTCCGCCGGCATCAGGCTGAACCGCACCCGGGTCCGTCCGCGCGGGTCGTAGTCGAGCAGCTCCCGGTTCACAAACTTCGTTGCGAAGCTGGCCTTCGCGTTCGGGATGCCCGCGAACAGGTCGACGAGGTCACCAACGTTGTCGGAAACCAGGGCGTCGACCGAGCAGTCGCTGTTCTCGCCGATGTCATAAACCCAGTCAACCGGGTCGCACTGGTTGGGCACCGGCTTGACGCCCTGCCGGGCGGCGTGGCGCTCAAGGTACCCACTGATCTTCTCGATGTTGGAGAACACCGTGATCGGGTTGGCATAACCTTTCCGCCGCGGGACATAGCAGTACGAGCAAGCCATCGCGCAGCCGTTGGCGGTCGACGGTGCGATCCAGTCGCTTGACCGCTCATTGCGGCGCGCCGACAGGCTCTTCTTCTCGCCCAGAACAAGCACTTCGCGCTTGATGCGGACCCAGTCTTCGACGTTGCCCGCGTTGCCGTAAAGGCCAGGTATCGCCTGGTGTGAGGCGACCTCGATCCGTTCGGCGCCGGGGAACCGGTCGAGAACCTGACGGGCGCGCGGCAACCGCTCCATATCCGGCTCGTGATAGATCCGCTTGATGTCCAGGAGGCGGTCGGCGAGGCTGGCAGGCACTCGGCGGCCAGGTGTGTCGTTTTCCAGCGTAGACGTCATGTTCTTTCAGAACGGCTACGCGCACAGTGCGATTCCAAATCGCGGTGCGCTACTTGATACGGCGTACCGTGAGCCTCGTCACCGGTGACCGGGGGGTAACCAGCGTGGACGCAGCGTCGCCTGCCCGTCGACTACCGTCGGGACCATGGCCGATTCCAGTAGCGACACCATCGAGGACGTCGCCGCGGGCGACATCATCGTCGTCGACCGCGGCTCCGGTGAACGGCCGTACAAAGTGGTGTTCAAAGATTCCACCGACGATGGGTACGTCGTCACCCTCGCGGACGATGACGGCGAAACCTTCCAGGTCGATCTGGCGGCGAACACCGTCGTCAACCGGTCACTCGAGTCCAAATGGGAGTCGGCGCAAAGTCCGACACCGCATAGGGACAACTGACAAGCACTACGCTGGCGGACATGGCCATCGAGTCCGCGATGCTTTCTCTGGGCACGCCCGCGCCACCGTTCAACCTGCCCGACCCGGCCACCGGCGCTGCAGTTAGCCTCTACGACCTCATTGGCCCCGCCCTGGTCGTCACTTTCATCTGCAATCACTGCCCCTACGTCAAACACGTCGCCGCGGGTCTTGCCGCACTCGGGCGTGACTGCGCCGATCGAGGCGTCGTTATGGTCGGCATCTCCAGCAATGACGTCGTCACGTATCCGCAAGACGGTCCCGAGGAGATGGTCGTGGAGGCGCGTCGCCACGGCTGGACGTTCCCCTACCTCTACGACCAGACCCAGGACGTCGCCCGCGCATTCTCCGCGGCCTGTACGCCCGACACGTTCGTCTTCGACGGCGCGCGGCGGCTCGTCTACCGCGGCCAACTCGACGACTCACGCCCAGGCAACGGCCTCCCGGTGACGGCCGCCGACGTCCGCGCAGCGGTTGATGCTGTCCTCGCCGGTCAGCGGGTCGACACGCATCAGCGGCCGTCGATCGGGTGCGGCATCAAGTGGCGTTAGCCTCTGACGCGAAGAGCAGGCGGGCAGCCGCAGTTCAGCAGACTTCCACCGTCTCAGCTGCGTCCGAATCCGAGACAGCAGGTTCTCGCTGCCTGTTCGAATGATCCGAACCGGGAGCCTGGCCGCGGCCCAGCGCAATGGCGGATGCCACCATCGCGACGACCGCAGTCAGCAGGGCGGGCGCTGCCGAGCCCTTCACCGCCAGGTGTTCACCCAGCACGGCGACGCCGAGCAGCGCGGCGACGACCGGCTCGCCCACCAACATGATGGGTACCGACGCCTGCAAGGCGCCAGCATGGAACGCGGCTTGCTGCACCACCGTCACGGTCACCGCCAGTGCGATCAGCACATACGGCGCAGGCTCGGTCAGCAGTCCGTGCCATCCGCCCACGGCGTAGCGGTGCGTGCAGATCTTCGTCATCACCGCGATCATGCCCAGCAGGACCGCTACGGCGACCGCCAGCAGCATCGCGCGCAGCCGGCCGGTGACGCGCCGCCCCACAAAGACGCAAACAACCACCAACGGCACGGTGACCCCGAGCGCCAGTGTCCACGCCGGTAGCGCTGGCCGGAGATGTCCTTCGCGAGGCTGGCCGACGAGGACGAATATCGCCAGCGCGGCGGTCAACAGCGTGGCCCAGCCCCACTCGACCCAACTGACGCGTTGGTGGCACAGTCGCGCGCTCATCGGCAATGCGAACAGCAGCGCCGACACCAGCAGTGGCTGCACCAGCAGCAAGGATCCGTGTGCCAGCGCGAGGGCTTGAAAGACGTAGCCGGCGGCCGCAGCCAGTGTTCCGGCCCACCACAGTGGCTGGCGAACCACCGAGTTCACCACCGCATTGGTTGCGGACTCGTCGGATACGCCCTGCGCTACCCGTTGTCGGACAACGATGCCCACCGCAGCCCAAAACGCAGATAGCAACGCCGAGGAGATCGCGATCAAATGAACCGTAACCCACTCCATCTTCGCCCTATACCCATCACCGGGCATGCCTAACTTGACCTGACCGCCCGATGGCTTGTAAGTGCGTGACGTCGCTCACTCACACTTTGCTCGCCGGGTGCCGTGCTTCCCGGTTTCAGGTCTGGTGACCGCTCAATCTGCCGTCTGAAGACGTTCGGCACGGCCGGGCAATTCCGGAGCGAACAACGGCACGGGAAGAGAATTGCAGCAGGTGTCCCCCGGCTGGGCCTGTGCTCGTCACTGCCCGTTAGGTTTCGGTGGTGAAGTTCGTCTTGGCAGTCTACGGAAGCCGTGGCGACGTCGAGCCCGGCGCCGCCGTCGGAGTAGAGCTGCTGCGCCGGGGTCACGACGTTGCCATGGCGGTCCCGCCGGACATGTTGGGTTTCGTCGGAACGGCAGGGCTTGCTGCGGTTGCCTATGGGCCGGATGCGCAGGGTCTGCTGCACGATGAAAATTTCATCGGCAACCTGTCGAACAAGATGCAGAATCCGCTCAGCATTCTGCCCGAAGTCATAGAGCATGCGAACCGGGTATGTGCTGACAAGAGTGCGACGCTGACAGCGCTGGCAGAAGGGGCCGACCTGCTGGTAGCGGGCGTGGCCGAGCAAGGTATCGCCGCTAACGTCGCTGAATTTCATGGCATTCCGTCGGCTGCGCTGCATTTGTTCCCGGCGCGGGTCTGGTCGTCCGGTGGGCTGTACTCGCAGATTACGAAATCCGCCGAGGACGCCCAACGCCGCATACTCGGCTTGCCGGAGGCGACGGATTCGTCGACGGCACCGACCACGGACCGTGGATGGCTTGAGATCCAGGCTTTCGAAGAGTTCTGCTTGCCCAAGCTTGCGGTCGGATGGGTGGAACACAATGACCAACACCCCTTTACCGGCGCGCTGACGCTGGACTTGCCGACGGATGCCGACGACGAGGTCCTGTCGTGGATTGCAGCTGGACCACCACCGATCTACTTCGGGTTCGGCAGCACGCCGGTCGCAGCTTTCGCTGACGCGGTCACGACGATCAGCGCGGCGAGTGCACAGTTAGGCGAGCGGGCGCTGATTTGCAGCGGACCCAACGACTTCGACAACGTTCCGCAGAGTGAACACGTGAAGATCATTGACTCGGTGAGCCACGCAGCCGTCTTCCCCGCTTGCCGCGCCGTCGTTCACCATGGCGGGTCCGGCACCACGGCCGCGGGTTTGCGGGCCGGTGTCCCCATGTTGATCCTCTGGCTCTGGCTCGATCAGCCGATGTGGGCAGCCTGCGCCGAGGAGCTGGAAGTCGGCGTGGGAAGGGGCTTCTCGCAGAGCGGGCAGGAGTCATTGGTCTCCGACTTGCGAGTGATCCTCGCCCCGGAATATCTCGCTCGAGCGCGTGAGGTGGCCATCCGGATGACCCCGCCGGCTAAGAGCGTCGCCGCCGCGGCCGATTTACTGGAAGACGCGGCGCGGGCGGGCCGCCCGGCCTGATCGTCAAGCCGGCGGACCGGCGGCATTTCAGCGCTGTCAGCCGTGTGGCGCTTGAGAAATCTTGGTGTCCGGCTTTCCCAGCGTTTGGCAGTAGGTCGACGCCGACAGCCGTGACGCCGTGATCTCCAGGTTGGTCGGTTCAGTGCCGCTCGCGTCTTTGAGCATTTTGTTGATCTCTTGGTTCTGCTTCTTCTCGTCTTGAGTGATGAAGTCTTTGCACTTGGTGTCACCACCGGTGTTGATGAGTTCGGACGGCGAACATCCGCTTAACACCAGCGCGGCGAACGCAACCGCGGCGACTGCAGTTCTCTTCATCGTCGCCTCCCGAGTCGTTGTCTAGTCGATTGTGCGTCCGTCAGCGCCTCGTTCGAGGGCCGGGTGCCTCACGTTTGCGGTCCGGTTGTCGCGCAGTCTGATTCGGCTGGCGATCCGGCGTTCAATCGGTTGGCTCGAGGACGGCTGACGCGGTTCGTTCACCGGAATCTTTACCCAAACTGCTTAAAGTCTTGACTCATTCCAGATAAGTGGGTCATATTGTCACGGTGTCGTCAACGGCCGACTACGCGGAGCAACTGCGGATGGCCGATCTGCGTGTGACGCGCCCGAGGGTCGCTGTCCTGGAGGTGGTGCGCGCGCATCCGCACGCCGACACCGACACCATCTTCACCGCGGTGCGAGCCGGCCTGCCCGAGGTGTCCCGGCAGGCCGTGTATGACGTTCTCAACGCGCTGACCGCGGTGGGACTGGTGCGCCGCATCCAGCCGTTGGGCCTCGTTGCCCGCTACGAGTCCAGGGTCGGCGACAACCACCATCATGTTGTCTGCCGGTCCTGCGGGGTCATCGCAGACGTCGACTGCGCACTCGGCGAGGCACCGTGCCTGACACCGTCCGATGACGACAAGGTTCTGGACGGCTTCGTGCTGGACGAAGCCGAAGTCATCTACTGGGGCCTGTGCCCCAGCTGTTCGACTGCAAGTCTGTGACCGCAGCCTGTATCACCACCACCGGAAAGGAATGCAGTGTCCTCCGATACGTCCCACAGCCGCCCCCCCAATCCCGAAACCAAGACAGCCAGCACCAGTGAAAGCGAAAACCCGGCGATCCCCTCGCCCACGCCGAAGGCGCACGGCGCGCTGCGAAACCAGGACTGGTGGCCCGAGCAGATCGACCTCTCCAAACTGCATCCGCAACCGCTGCAGGCCAACCCGCTCGGGGCGGATTTCGACTATTCCAAGGAGTTCGCCAAACTCGATGTCGAGGCACTCAAGGCTGACGTCGTATCCGTGCTGACCACCTCGCAGGACTGGTGGCCCGCTGATTACGGGCACTACGGCGGTTTGATGATCCGGATGAGCTGGCACGCTGCGGGCACCTACCGGATCTACGACGGTCGCGGCGGCGCCGGGCAGGGCATGCAGCGCTTCGCGCCGCTCAACAGTTGGCCGGACAACGCGAACCTGGATAAGGCTCGCCGGCTGCTGTGGCCGGTCAAGCAGAAGTACGGCAGCAAACTCTCCTGGGCCGACCTGCTGGTGCTCGCGGGCAACGTCGCGCTGGAGTCGATGGGATTCAAGACCTTCGGATTCGCCTTCGGCCGCGAAGACGTCTGGGCGCCTGAGGAAATACTCTTCGGTGAAGAAGAGACCTGGCTGGGTACCAATAAGCGCTACTCCGGCGAGCGTGAACTCGCACAACCCTACGGCGCGACCACCATGGGTTTGATCTACGTCAATCCCGAAGGGCCGGAGGGCAAACCGGATCCGGTTGCCGCCGCGCACGACATCCGTGAGACGTTCGGCCGGATGGCGATGAACGACGAGGAGACCGCCGCACTGATCGTCGGTGGTCACAGCTTCGGCAAGACTCACGGTGCCGGCGACGCCGAACTGGTCGGTCCTGAGCCCGAGGCTGCTCCCATCGAGCAACAGCAACTGGGCTGGAAGAGCTCGTATGGCAGCGGTAAGGGGAAAGACGCCATTACCAGCGGCTTGGAGGTGGTGTGGACCTCGACTCCGACCAAGTGGGGTAACGGATACCTGCAGAACCTGTACGGCTACGAGTGGGAGCTGACCAAGAGCCCCGCCGGCGCCTGGCAGTTCACCACCAAGGACGGAGCCGGTGCGGGCACCAGCCCCGATCCGTTCGGTGGCGCCGGTCGCGCCCCGACGATGCTGGTCACCGATATCGCGTTGCGCGAAGATCCGATCTATCGCGAGATCACGCAGCGGTGGCTCGACCACCCCGAGGAACTCTCCGATGCGTTCGCCAAAGCGTGGTACAAACTGCTGCACCGTGACATGGGGCCGATCTCGCGCTACCTGGGTCCATGGATTCCCGAGCCGCAATTGTGGCAGGATCCGGTTCCGGTCGTCGACCACGAACTGGTCGACGACCAGGACGTCGCAGCCCTGAAGAGCAAAGTGCTCGAGTCGGGCCTGTCTGTTCCGCAGTTGGTGAAGACGGCATGGTCGTCGGCGGCGAGCTTTCGCAAGACCGACAAACGCGGCGGCGCCAATGGTGCCCGAATTCGCCTAAAGCCGCAGAAGAACTGGGAGGCCAATGAGCCCGTCGAGTTGGCCGAAGTATTGCCGGTGCTCGAACAGATTCAGCAGGACTTCAACAGCTCGGCCTCCGGCGGCAAGAAGATCTCGCTGGCCGACTTGATCGTGTTGGCCGGGTCCGCGGCGGTGGAGAAGGCCGCGAAAGATGCCGGCCACGAGGTTACGGTGCCCTTCACCCCGGGACGCACGGACGCCACCCAGGAGAACACCGACGTGGAGTCGTTTGCGGTGCTTGAACCTCGGGCAGACGGCTTCCGCAACTACGTCCGTCCCGGCGAGAAGGTCCAGCTAGAGCAGCTGCTGTTGGAGCGGGCATATCTGCTGGGGCTGACCGCGCCGGAGTTGACGGTGCTGATCGGCGGTCTGCGCGCACTCGACGCTAACTACGGCGGCACCAAACATGGCGTCTTCACCGAGAGACCCGGCGTATTGACCAACGACTTCTTCGTCAACCTGCTCGACATGGGCACCGAGTGGAAGGCGTCGGAGAGCGCGGAGAACGTCTACGAAGGCCACGATCGCGCATCGGGCACCCTCAAGTGGACCGCCACGGCGAATGACCTGGTATTCGGGTCGCACTCGGTGCTGCGGGCACTGGCGGAGGTCTACGCACAAAGCGACGCTGAAGCCAAGTTTGTCGCCGACTTCGTGGCGGGCTGGGTCAAGGTGGCGAATAACGACCGGTTCGATCTCAAATAACAACCTCGACCTGATCGTTGACGTCACAGGACTCCCCGCGAGCTGCCGGCTTGCGGGGCGTCTTGGCGTTTACGCGCTGCGCTGCAACGTCATTCAGAAGCAGGCTGACGCGTTCGCCGACTATTCGCCGGGCAACAAAGCGGCAAGCTGATCGACAGTCAGCGCCCAGCCGTTTTGGTAATTGTCGAACTGCTCCGGCGGCACAAGTGAGTGCTCAATGGACATGAGTGTCCGACCGTCACCGAACGGCTCGAAGGTGACGTTGACAACACTGGCCGCCGTCGGATCCGGCCAGTCGGATGCGCTCCATGTGAAGCGCAATAGGTTCGGGCGATCGATGGCCAAGAAGCGTCCGCTGATCAGGACACGAGTGCCTGAGTTGTCGAGATCGAGGCGCAGGCTCCCCTCGACACGGGGTTCAACAGTGACGTCGAGAACGCGGACGGGACGCGGACACATCCACTCTCTTAACGACTCCGGGTCGAGCCATTCGTCGAAGACCACCTCGGGCGCGGCGGGCATGACCCGCTGCAGGCGGGCAACCGGCGGATCATTCATCATCTGCGTCGCTTCCGGTGCAGCCGCGCCGACAGGGCGTCCGCACGTGTCGACCAGAAATCCGTCTGCGCGCTGATCCACTGTTGGGCCACCGCCAATCCGTCCGGCTGCAGCGAAAGCCAGTGCTCGCGGCCGCGCACCTCGCGCCGCACGAGTCCGGCTGATTCCAACACGCCGATATGGCGTGAGACGCCGGCGAATGTCATCGGCAGCGGAGCGGCCAAGTCGGTGATGCGGGCGTCACCTTGACGCAGCGTCTCCAGCAGCCGGCGGCGGGTCGGATCGGCGAGCGCGGCGTAAGCCCGATCGAGCACCTGATCTTCAACCATTTTGTTGACTATAGCCGGTCGCGGTGGTGTCATGGATGCGATACTCAACTGCAATGTTTAATGTTGCTCGGCGGGTGCGCCGGAAGCTTTAGCAGGAGAAGCGGAAAGGAGAATCGTGCAGACCCCACCGATCGTGTCGGCCCAAGAGTGGGAGGCCGCCCACGAAAGAATGCTCGTGAAAGAGAAGCAATTCACGCGTGCGCGCGACGCCTTGGCCGCGGAACGCCGGCGGATGCCATGGACACCTGTGGAGAAGGACTATGTCTTCGAAGGACCCGATGGCAAAGCGACTCTGCTGGACCTTTTCCACAGTCGCCGACAATTAATTGTGTACCGGGCCTTCTTCGAGCCTGGTCTGCACGGCTGGCCCGACCACGCCTGCGTCGGCTGCTCAATGATGGCTGACCACGTCGGCAACCTCGCCCATCTCAATGCCCGCGACACCACGCTCGTGTTCACCTCCAGGGCACCCCAAGCCGACATCGACCGGGTGAAGGCGCGAATGGGCTGGCAACGGATTCCGTGGTACACGATGACCGACGACTTCGACGTCGACTTCGGTGTCCACGAGTGGCACGGTCACAACGCCTTCATTCGCGACGGCGATGACCGGGTGTTCCGGACCTACTTCATCAACAATCGTGGCGACGAGGCGATGGGGAGCACCTGGAGTTACCTCGACATGACCGCGCTTGGCCGTCAAGAAAATTGGGAGAGCTCCCCCGAGGGATACCCGCAGTCACCGCCGTATGAGTGGTGGGCCCGGAACGATGAATACGGCCACCGCGAGCCGTCGCGATGGTTCGGCGAACCGGACCCTGACGACCCCAACGACCAACGACCACGGCGCCGGCTCTGACGTTTCGGGATTGGCAGCATTTGGCAGTGCCACAGGTGGATTTGGCAGTCTGCTGGGCCGAACAATCACCGCATGACGAGCGAATCAATCTCAGTTAGTCACCAGAAGGCGAGCAACGAGCGCTGGCGCCCGATCGTCACCGACTTGGTGTTCTGGAGCGTCGCGGGCGCGGCGGTCGCCGTATTCTCCCGACCGCTTGGTCAGTGGTGGAAGGTGCCGCCGACGGCCTTGCTGGCCGGCGGAACGACGTTCGTAGTGGTGGGTGCCGCCCTCTGGCTCGGGCTGCAGCGCATGCGCCAGACGCCGCGGCGGCTGCTGAAGGTCTTCGGCGCAGCCAACCTGCTGCTGGCGCCGGCCGTGTGGGCGGTGGCGCTGTTTCACTGGCTGCCGGTCAGCACCGCAGGCAACTGGGCGCTTGCCGCGGCCGGCGACGTTGCGGTACTGCTGGGCGCCTGGCAGCTGACGATGCTGCGCCGCTCCTAAGCAGCTAACGCCTCGCCTCCCGAACTTTGTAGGTCGAGGGCCACGATTTGCGACTGTCGTCTCCGACCAACGGCGTTCCCAGGCCACCGACTTTGACGTCATAGGCCTCCTGTCCCGCGCCGACTTCGCGGTCGGCGTGTTGCTGGGCGAGGTAATACAACTCGTCGATCGTCGCTTCGCCGTAGGCGACGAAGGTGGTTTTGCGGGGTGCATCGTCGGCCCGGACGGTGGTTGGCTCAGGCAGCAGACGCGGCGCTAATGCGGCCAGGCCGAGCATCAGAAACGGGATCACCCAGTAACAGACGAACGACAGTGGTGTTTCGGTGTCCAGGATGCTCGCACTGCCCCGCACGATTGGTGGAATTGCCGACGATACCGTCATGCCCGCGAAGGCGGCCGTCCAAATCCAGGTCAGCTGAGTGGTGATGCGAACGAAGGATTCGCTGCTGATCACCGTCGCGGGCTGGCCTACTTCGGCGAATTCGCGTACGAACGGCTTGCCGGCCAACACGCCGGTCAGCGCGACGAGAAACACGGCCGCGACGCTCAACGGCTGCGCCCATCGCTCGGCGAAGTGAGCCGACCAAGTAGACAGCGCGGCGAGCACCGCGAACGTTACGACGGCGCCGATTTCGAGTATTCGCCCGGGCGCCCTTTTGACACCGCCGATCACTGCAGCAGCGACGGCGATGGCCAACGCAACAAACGCCGAAACAGCGAAAGGAACGTTACCGACGAGTACCCAATAGACGATCCACGGCGCAAAACCAACCAGGATGGCCACGGTAGGTAATTGTATGGGTGGAGGGTGTTACCCAATGGCGGTGGGGTGAAATGGAAAACATACTGCTCACGACATATCACCGCATCGGGCGAGTGGCATGAAGGATCTGCATCCGCGCATCCGCTCAAGTAATCCGCAGTCCTGGTCTTTCCGGCTGTGGCGCGAAATCGAGCCGACGTTCGCGGCAATCCTTCGGCATCCGTTTTTGACCGGCCTCACCGATGGCAGTCTCGATGCGTCGGTGTTCGCCCATTATGTCGCACAGGATGTGCACTACCTGCGCGCTTATGCGCGTGCGCTGGCCATCGTCGCGGCCAAAGCGCCCACGTTGGCCGACACTGCGCTGTTCACCCGCCACGCGGCCGAAGTGTTCGACGTCGAACTGGCTCTGCACGCCGTGCTGCTGCCCGAGCTCGGGCTTACCGCCAGCGACGTCGACGCGGCGCCGGTGGCGCCTGTCACCCAGGCATACAGCAGCTATCTGTTGGCGACCTGTTACGGCGGTAGCTTCGCCGACGGATTGGCTGCGGTCCTGCCCTGCTATTGGATCTACGCCGAAGTCGGCGCGGAGCTGGCCGAGCGCGGGTCCGCCGATCGTCGCTACCAACGCTGGATCGAAAGCTACGGCGGGGACGAATTCGCGGCGACGGTCGGTCAGGTGCTGCAGCTGGCCGACCGGATCGGACCGACGCTGACAGCGGCCGACGAGGCGGTCGCCCGCGCGCACTTTGCCACCACCACACGTTATGAGTGGATGTTCTTCGACGCGGCCTATCGACGCGACGATTGGCCGGTGTAAGGCTGCTTACGGGCTGCGATCAGTCCGACGAGCTCAGCGCTGCCAGTGCCGCGTCGTAGTCAGGCTCGTTGGCGATCTCGGGCACCAGTTCGGCGTATGCGACGTTGCCGTCGGCGCCGATCACCACGATCGACCGCGCAAGCAGCCCGGCCATCGGACCGTCGGCGATGGTGATGCCATAGTCCTCGCCGAAACTGTCGCGGAACGCGGATGCCGTTCGGACGTTCTCGATGCCCTCCGCTCCAAAGAACCGCTGCTGGGCAAATGGCAGGTCTTTGGAAACGTTCAACACAGACACACCACCTCCGGCGGCGCGTTCGTTGAAGGTCCGCACGCTGGTGGCGCAAACGGGCGTGTCCACAGAGGGGAAGATGTTCAGCAAAACGGGCTTGCCGTGAAAGTCCGCGCTGCGCACCGCGCCGAGGTCGGTGCCGGTCAAGGTGAAGTCGGGAGCCGTGGAGCCGACCGCGGGCAGTTCGCCAACCGTATTGATCGGATTACCACGCAACGTTATCTGTGCCATGGGCACAGTCTGCCAAGACTGCTCGGCCACCCCGGATCAGGGTAGGCCGGGATCCCTCAACTGGCGTGCTTGTCGATGACCCGTCGGCGAATAACACTGGACGCGCGTCGGCGGTACAGACGGTGAGATGACACTACGTGTAAGTTGACGACTTCCGGGCCAAGTCGCCGAGGAGGCCAGTTATGTCGGACGCGGGTATTGCGGCGTTGCTCGCTCTCCTCGCGGCGCTGGCGTCGGCGGTCGGCAGTGTGATCCGTCAGCGGTCGGCCCACGAGGTCACCGACGAGCAGGTCGGCCACTTCGCGTTGTTCGGTAAATCGTTGCGCGACACCCGTTGGTGGCTGGGTAGTGGCGGCGCCGTCGCGAACTATGCGTTGCTGGCCTTCGCGCTGGGTCTTGGATCGGTGACGTTGGTGACGGCGCTGCAGGTGACGGCGCTGTTGTTCGCGATGCCGATCTACGCGCGGGTGACGCACCACCGGGTCACCCGCTGGGAGTGGACCTGGGCGGTGCTGCTGGCCGTCGGGTTAGCGGTGTTCGTCGCGGTTGGCGAGCCGGAGGCGGCGCACTCGCGGGGCTCGCTGAAGGCCTGGCTGGTGGTGGCCGCGGTGGCGGTTCCGCTGCTGATGTTGTGTGTCCTTGCTGCGCGGATGTTGGAGGGCCGCCCAGTCGCGGCGGTGCTGCTGGCTGTGGTTGCCGGGTCGTCGTTGGCGGTGTTCGCCGTGCTGACCAAGGGTGTCGTCGACTTGCTCGGCAAGGGATTTGTCGATGTGCTGCATGCGCCCGAGTTTTATGCTTGGATTCCGATCGCATTGGCCGGGATGATTTTCCAGCAGTCGGCGTTTCGGGCCGGTGCGTTGACGGCGTCGATGCCGACCGTGACCGTGGTCGAGCCGGTGCTGGCGTCGGCGCTCGGGGTGAGTGTGCTCGGCGAGACACTGGACGCCCGCGGCCCCAGAATGCTTGCCCTGGCGGCCGCGGCGGCGCTGGTGATTGTCGCCACGTGGGCCCTGGCTCGCGGGAAGGCCGCGACGATGGCGGCCGGCACGGGACAAGACACCGGCAAAGCCGACCAGCCTGCCCGTCAGGTCACAGCGCCGACTCGTGCAGAGCAAGGCTGACGAAGACGTAGGCCATGCACAGCAGCAGGTTCAGCGCTGCCAGGATCAGGCCCGCAACAATCAGGTAGTGCACGGCGCGACGTCTGCCGCGCTCGAATTTGGCGCGGCGCTCCTCGCGTTTGAGCTCCGTCGCGCACAGCGCGAATCTCACATCGAACAGCTCGTCTGAGCCGAATGGCGCCCCGGCTGCTATCTGCTGCAGCCGGGCCGGTGGAATGCCGACACCGACGCCGGCGAAGCACCGGCTCATCCGCCGTGCGCGCCGGCGGCTCAGTGACTGCTCCCCGAGACGAGAACGATGCGACCGCCCGCCCCATTCTTCGGCCCAAGCCCACGGGGTTGACGAACTCGTCATGAGCTATCACTTTAATGCGAACCCGGTGGTCACCGTGGCAATCTGAAAGGATTGAAGCCGACCATCACCGCCGCAGGCGAGGTCGCGGGATTCCGCTGCGAAGCGTTGCGCAGCAACCGATTTGCTGGCGTACCCGGCACGAAGAGAAATTCGTCACACCTTGGAGCAGGAGGTTAGCCCACCGGTTCTACGGGTAGCCGTCTGCGAGGCGTCGGGCACGCCAGACGAAAAACTATACAGATTGAAGGGGGATCGTTGACTTCATCCACGACCGCCACGCTGATTGCGCAACTGCGCACTGTGCTGGACTTGACCTACACCGAAATCCAAGTGGCCGAAACACGAGTCGCACAAGCCCGCACCGAGGCGGTGCGGCGCGAGCTGACGGAAAATGCCGCCAACGGGCGCGACCGGGCGCAAGCCATTGAAGCGGCCATCCGAGAACTGGGCGGGTTTCCCCTCGTCGTCGGGCCGTTACTGGGACGTGCGGCGGCCGCCGTCAAAGCCCTGACCGAGCAGGCTCAGCCGTTCAGCGAGGCGTTGCTCGGTGACTTGGCGCTGGAAGACCAGCTGCTTGACCGGTCGCGCTACATCAAAGCGTTGGCCGTCGCCACCAAGCAGAAAGACATCGAGAAGCTCGCGACGCGCCTCATCACGGCGCACTCGGCGACGGTGGACTGGCTGACCACCGTGCTCGCCGAAGACGCGCTAGGTGGCCCGGCCGCGCTGCAACGGACGCCGGTGCAGGCGGCCGCCGGATCAGTGGTGAAACTGGTCAACCTGCCGCTCAACTGGTCCACACGTGGAGTTGACCGCGCCGTGGAGGCCGTCAAGTCCACTCGGCCGGCGCTCAAAGAGCTGGTCAGCCGCGGCGCTCATGCAGGCGACGTGGCGGCCAAGGCTGCTGTCGCGGCCAGGGACGTCGCGTTGGAGACCGCGGAGAAAGTCATCCGCACCGATGGGAGCGAAGATGCCGCGGACAAGCTGCACAAGACCCGGAGTCGCGTCGGGGTGCTGAACTCCGACGAGCTTCCGATCAAGGGTTATGACGACCTCAACCAGACCCAAGCGGTGGCGGCGGTCAAAGACATCACCGATGCAGCGGACATTCGCGTCATCGTCGCCTACGAGGAGGCGCACCGGAACCGACAGCGAGTCGTGTCCGCCGCGCAGACCCGACTGGCCGCACTCGCACAAGAGGCCATCGGCGTCAACTGAATCGAGCGGAGCCGTAATGTGACGGCTCAACTTGCCCCGGACGGTCGGATGGGTTGTGTGAGCACCCCGTCCGCCGTCCGGGGTCAGCTTGCCGGACGCTGATCGCCGATCTCGTCTTGATACTTCTTGACCATGTGGTCGATGGCCTGCAGTTGCGTCTGCGCCAGTCCGTCTCGCTGCTCGCTGGCACGAGCGGCGGCGTCGATCGTCGGTTTCGCCAGGCCCTGGAAGTGAGGCATCACCTCTGCGGCGAACAATTCGGCGGACCGCCTGGTCGCCGCGGGGTTCGCCCACTCGTGCGCCATCTGCAGCATGCAACCGAACCCGCCGGACTGATCCCATATTCGCTGCACCTGCGCGCGGGCCCGCTCCGGTGTGCCGATCAGGCCGGCGCCGTTGTCGTTGATCATGTCGATCATCTCGTCGACTTGGTCACCCGGCATGGTCATCTGCGGAAAAGCCGCCACGCGTTGGAAATAACGAAACCACGGCTCGATGCCGAACTTCACGTCAGCGCGGGCCTGCTCCTCGGTGTCGGCGATGTGGAAGGGACTGACCAGGCTCCAGTCCTTGCGGTCGACGCGCGTACCGAAAGTTGCGGCGCGTTCCTCAACAATGCCCCAGTGGTAGGCAAGCGCGTCGAACCCTTCGATCATCAGCGTTGCCCCGATGGACAGCAGGCCGACGCCGTATTTGCCGGCCAGGCGCGCACCGGTGGGTGAAGCGACAGCGGCGACGGCCAACGGAATCCCGCCCTCCGCGTACGGCGCCAACTGCAGTCGGGCGTCGAACAGTTCGTGCGTGGCGGTTTTCGCGGTCACCGTCTCCCCCGCCAGCAGACGCACGACGATGTCGAGATTGGTCTCGAGGAGCTCGCGGGTGTCGGTGGGGGTGAGCCCGATCATTGCGGAATCGGTGGGTAGCGAACCCGGGCCTACACCGCCGATCACCCGGCCGTGCGTGAGATGGTCGAGCAACATCAGCCGGTCGGCCACCCACAGCGGGTTGTGATACGACAGCGAGATCACTCCGGTGCCGAAGCGGATCCGCTTCGCGCGCTGAGCGGCGGCGGCGATGAAAATCTCCGGCGAGCTGATGATTTCACTGCCTGCCGAATGATGTTCGCCGAACCACACCTCGTCGAAGCCGAGGGCATCGAGGTGCTCGGCGAATTCGAGGTCGCGCTGCAATGCCAGCGTCGGGTTGGTGCCTGCGCGGTGGAAGGGCGCGATGAAATACCCGAATCTGAGCTTCGCCATCGAGCTCCCCTTGCAGTCGATTTGAGGAGAACCTTAACGCCGCCGGCCGGGCCTGGGGAAGCAATCGCGTTGACCTGTGCAGACACCCCACACCGACGGCGGGTGCCTGTTCAGCGGCCGTCTCAGGCCGGCCGCACCCCGGGCGCGCGAACGACCATCGGCACTGCCGGAAAATACGCGGCCATCTCCGACCGTGACTTGCGCAGCGCGGCTGTGCCGTAACCTCGCCGGCGGTATTCGGGATGAATCCAGACGCGGACATTCACCTCGCCTCCGATGAGCTCCCCGAAGACCATCCCCACCTTCTCGGTGCCCTCCACCGCCACGAACCACGCCGCCTCTTCGGCCTCAACCCGTTCCAGCGCCGAGCCGATCTCGTCATCCAGTCTTCCGGCGGGCCCACCCGAGCCGTCCCCGGCCGCGCCGACCTCATCGGTCCGCGCGGCGAAGATGTCGCGGTCGCGTTGGCCGTCGAAAGGGCGCAGCGCCAGTGACTGTCCGGAACTGGCGGGCCGCTCGAGGAGGGTGAAGCTGAGCCGGCTGTTGAGGTCGTCGAGTTCGCCGGCGATCTTTCGCCGTGCGTTCTTGGTGAGTTGGTCGAACGAGATTGCCATCACGGCTTCGCCGCCGAGTTGCGATGTGCCGAGCAGAGCCGCGATCGCCGCTACCGCCGCAGAACTGTCCTGCGCCTCCACGATCACATCGAGAACCTCATGCCGGCGTTCGAGCGCGTTCAGCAGAGCATCTGCGATCTCACGGCGGTCGGCGGTGCGGTCGTGGTCCGTCATGACGCAAGCCTAGGGCAGGACACGACGGAAGCAACTTGGCTGATGTGACGTCCTTCAGTACGGCCCGGCGTCGGTCGCGGTCCTGGCGGCCGATTTCGCCGAGGCCTCGAGGCCGTTACTGCAGCAGACGCCGGACCAGGTTCGAGAGCTGCAGGATGCCCTCGACCAATGACCCCTGCCCGGTGCCTGCGCCGAGATGCCGAGGTGGCGCCGGAAAGCTCGGATATGGTTGAGGAAAGCCCGATCTTGACCTAAGCCGGTGAAATTGCTGATGCGCTACAACCCCCCGCCGAACTGGCCGAAGCCACCCGAAGGTTGGTCGCCGTCAGCTGAGTGGTCGCCAGACCCGTCCTGGCCGCCGCCCCCGCCGGGCTGGCAATTGTGGGTCGATGACGCCTCAGCCACGAGTAAGTCCACCTCGGCACTCAGTCGCCTGGAAAGCGCCAGCGATGACTCGGAGTATTTCGGCGACGACCGCGCCTGGTCGGAGGATTCCGGAAGACTGCCGGCTCGCGGCCAGTCGAACGCCGACGCACCTGACGCGGCGCCCTCTCCTACCGAAGTGGCCGCTGACGACCTGACCGCGCAACACGTGGGACGTCGTGTGACGGTGAAATGGGACGAAGAGCACCGATACGACATCGGGACGATCATCGCCATCTCATCTGATGCAACGGTGATCAGCGTCAAACTCGCCGGAGTGGAAATGCCGATCTCGTTTCCGCGCGAAGCGTCCGGCCACAGCCCGACCGATCCGCGCCTGTACGTGTGGGGTTGAACTCCCCCAGGACGGTAACGGCGGACTCTGCACCTCAGCGCGCGGTGGTGGCAGCGCTGTGGACGGGCCCGTCATGCGTTGTGATGGCATCATCGCGGTATGGGGTTGCTCTTCCGGCTGGCGGAGTTTCTCATCCTGGTGTTGCCGCTTTCCGGCGTGATCATCGCTGCCTTCAGGGCGTTCGGCGCAAACCGGCGCCGAGCCGCAGAATCACCCGATCCCGCCCGGTCGGCAGCACCGGACGGCGAGCTGGGCGGACCACCCGTGCGCTCCAGCGGCAACCGAGCCGCCCAGTGGACGTCGATCAGACGCGTCGTCGAGGAGCATCGCCGGACGGACGAGCGCTGGCTCGAATACGAACTCGACTTCGCCAAGCTGTTGGACTTTCCGCTGATGACCGATATGCGCGATCAGCTCACAATGAATTTTCATAGAGCAAAATTGCGGGCAGAGTTCCTGCGTCCGATCAAAGCCGAAGATCTCCTTGATGACCGCCAAGCCGCCGAGAATTATCTCGCCGCCGTCCAAGACTATGTCGCCGCATTCAATGCCGCTGAGGCAGAGGCCGTCCGTAGGCGTCGCAGTAATTTCTCCCAAGATGAACAGCAGCGTATTGCGCGGGCGCAAAGCCTTTTTCGGGTGGCATCGGATTCGGCCGCGACTCGTCAGGAGCGCCAGCACGCCTACGACCGCGGACGCAGAGAACTCGACGGCCTGATCGTTTTACCGGTCGCGGCGCACGCCGCGATCGAGCGCGGAATCTCCGGTGAGATAGCCGGATAGCCCGCCAGCCCGCGGGTGCTATGCGGTGGGTTGGCTTAATTTGACCAGCATCTTGCCGATATTGGCTCCGGTGAACAGGCCGTTCAAAGCGTCGACGCAGGATTCAATTCCCTCGAAGACGGTTTGGCGGTGCGCGATTTGACCCTCCTGCGCCCACTGATGTAGGGCCGCGAACGCCTCATCGAAGCGGCCCCACTGGTCGAGTGCGTTGAAACCCTGCATCAGCGCGGTTTTCGCCAGCAGGTTGACGTAGTTGGCCGGCCCGGGGTGCTCACCGCTGAGGTAACTGGAGATGACTCCGCACAGCACTACCCGTGCCTTGGGCGCCAGTCGGCCCAAAACTGCGTCGAGGATTGGACCGCCGACGTTATCGAAGTAGACGTTGACCCGCGCAGGACAATGCTGTTTGAGGGCTGCCGCCAGGTTGTCGTTCTTGTAGTCGATGCACGCGTCGAAACCGAAATCCTCGACTACCGCCCGACACTTCTCCGGCCCGCCCGCAATACCCACCACTCGAGCGCCGGCGATCTTGGCGATCTGCCCGGCAACCGATCCGGTGGCACCGGCGGCAGCTGAGACCACCACCGTCTCGCCGGACTGCGGCCGGCCGATGTCGGTCATCCCGATATAGGCGGTCGCGCCGGTTGGCCCGTACACCGACATCACGGCCAACTGGTCGACAGAAGCCTTGCCGGGAATGGGCGTGCTGAACAGGTTGTCGCGAACGATCACGTACTCCTGAAAACCGGTCAGCGTCGTGATCACGTCGCCGACGGCGTAGGCGTCACACCGCGACGCAACGACTTCGCCGATCCCCGCAGCGCGGATCACCTCGCCCAGCTGCACCGGCGGAAGGTAGCCCTGCTGGTCATCCAGCCACGTCCGGGCAGCGGCGTCGATCCCGACGTACGTGGTGCGCACCAACGCTTCGCCGTCGGCCGGCTCCGGCGCGGGCACGCTCACCAACTCGGTGTCAGCGGCTTCGACCAGTCCAGTCGGGCGGCGGCGTAGCACAACCTGACGGTTCAGCATCTGCGGCACGATGCGAAACTACCGAAGGCCCTGGTCGCTTCGAAGCCAAAGGGATAAAAGACACTATGCCGAACAGGCGGCCCCGCGACGGCGGGTGCGACCCACTGATATTCGTGGCTTGCGCCTCAGTGGGCGGAAGCCTTGGGTACTTCTCGTGTGATCACCAAATGATGGCGCGAATCAGCAAGACGTGCAATCAGTTACGCCAACATCCGGTGATCTCAGTCGCTTCGCGACGCTGCGGCTAATGGGAACTGAACAGCGAGCCTCCGCTCGATAGGTCCTTGTCAGGGGGACGCTGTTCACCGAGCCGCCGGTCGGTGAGTGTCGTTTGCGGCTGAAGCGTCTCTCGACTTCTAGAGCTAG
>NZ_JBARMY010000180.1:0-7103 GCF_049802695.1 Mycobacterium sp. | reverse complement strand
TGCTGATGGCGCTGGCGATCCCGACAGATGACTACGCCTTCGGTGTCTTCGCCGCCGAATCGGCAGATACCGTCGCGCTGGTATGTGCCGACGCCGGTGCGCCTCCGGACCGCATCAGCGCTGCCGTCGGATGGCTGGGGACGTTCGATCGCCGATCGCCATAATCCGGGTTAGCGCCGAGGCGGGTCGCCATCGCGCGGACGGCGCCGCATGTCAACGGCTACTGGGGCACTTGCGGTGCTATCTTTCGCGCGAGATCAATGGCAGCCGAATTAGCTTGGTCTGCTGAGAGACTCAGCACCGCGACCTGAACTGTGTTCGACCTGTCACCGGCTGCGAACTCGACCGTGCCACCGCCGCCCATGTAACGCATGCCATCAGGCCCCGGTGTTGTTGGATCAGGGAAACCGGGCTCCGCCGAAGGCAGGACATTATTCCGTGCCGTGCCCGGGTTGCTGATTTCAACGGACACCGATTCCTGCGTCGACGGATTCTCCCAGGCACAGGCGCCCATTTCCGGATCCTTGCCGGTCGACTTGCCCTGCACCGTCACACCTAGCACTGCCGAAATATCCTGCGGCGAAAGCATCGAGCACACATCGATCGGTTTCGCCGTGTGCGCCGCCTGCGAACCCGGCGCCGGGCCAGCGCTGCCTGAGGTGCTCGAACCGCTTTGAGACTGACAGCCCGCCGCTGCACAACACAGCAGCGCAGCGGCGACGACGAGCCGGCGCATGCCGGTGAGAGCTGAGCAGTCGATCTGGCCCCGCCGGTCATTGACCTCCGCCATCGCGATGTCTCGTTGACTCACGACCGTCTCCTTCCGGGCAAATGCAATCGTGGGATAAATCGTTTGCGACGTTACTTTGAAGGTTCGGTCGCTGAATCAGGGATGTCCCCATATTTTTGCCGAGATTCTCGCCACTTCTTTGGCCGCCACAGAGGTCATTGGTGAGGGTGGCTACGTATGCGCCGCGGCGCCGCTCCGCTCATGATCGCAGCCGAAACACCCAGTACAACAGGGCTGGCCAGTGGTACTGGTTCAATCTCGTGACCCCCGCTACGGCGTTTCGCCAGACCCTCTGGAGAAGCCTCGTTAAATACTCACAACAGGGCGTGACGCGGTTTGCCGTCGATGGCGTCGCGAGCCAAGATGACGCGCAATCGAATTGGCGTTGCGATGCGCCGGATCGTGACTGGTAATTTCCACGTCCCGCCCGGTATCGGTCTCCACCGCAACGGCCTCGCCGCGGGCCAGGGCCACGGTCGCCACGATCGTCATCACCACTGCCGCGCCAAGCACAATTACCCTTTCGCCTCCAAAGTGGAGAGCTTCACCGAGCACGGCGATCCCCAGCAGCCAAGCCACCACCGGCTTCGCCACGGTCATCGTCGGCAACGAGGCGCTCAACGAACCGGATCGGAACGACGCCTGCTGAAAGGTCATCCCGGCCAGCGCGATCGCAATCCAGGCATACAGCTCGGGTGTACGCAGCGCCGTCCCGAGGCCGTGTTCGAGCACCTTGACCACTCCCTTGGTCAGCACCGCGAACAGCGCCATCAACGAACCCGACACCACGGCCAGCAGCACCGCGCCGACCGAACCCGACCAGATCCGCGCCCCCAGCACACACAACACCAACGCCGGGCCCATCACTGCAGCCACCACGGCCCAGGTTTCGGCCGAGGCCCGCGAGTGGCCGGCCGCCGGGTCGCCGACAACGAGGACGACCGCAACCGAACCGGCCAGCAGCGCGGCCCACATCCACTCCCAGCGGGTCACCCGATGATGGGCGAGGCGCGCATAAATCGGCAAGGCGAATAGCAGCGTCGTCACCTGCAGAGCCGTCACCAACATCACCGAGCCCAGCGCCAGCGCCGCGGCCTGCAGCCCGTAATTGGCGACGGCTCCGCCGCCACCCAGCCACCACCGACTGTCGCGCAACGACATGCGGAACAACTTCAAGTGGCCTACCGGTTCGTCGGTGATCTCCTGCGCGGACCGCTGACGGATCACACCGCCAACCGCTGATGCCAGTGCGGCGCACAGCGCGAGGAGGACCGCGATATCCGTCTTCGACACGGGTAGCCTCCTTCACCGACGTTCACCCGCAAGCCGTTACACACGGCTAGTGTTCGCCAACAGGTTCCACCGACACGCTGCCGGGCGTGGGGCCATCGTCACGGCGGGGGCGTGCCGTCGACGGCTTCAATGCTGGCTTTGCCTTACTAATGGGCGACCCGCGATGCCGCAGAAGCATTGTCGGCCAATGTTTGGCTCCGGATGTCAGGGGTCACGCAGACTGCGTCACTGTTGAACGCTTCCCGCCACACGAAGCCTGACTTGCAGGTATTCGACCCGTAGGCGCCGTTGGGGTCGCGGCGATCGACGGCGGTCGCGTTTTCCTGTGCGGTGCGGGAACGCACGTCCGGGGTCACACAGACATGGTCGGACGGGATGGCCTCGCGCCAGACGAATCCCTGAGCGCAGGTGTCCGGCCCAAATGGCAGCGCCGACACCGGGGCCTGCGACGCCAGGCCCATAGCCCCCAGCATCACCGCCGTAACCGCGGCGGGAGTGAACAGTTGAGCAAGATTGGTCTTCATGATGGTGTCCTTTCTGGTACATGCCAACCGGGCCGTGCGGTGACTCGGCTGATCTCTGCTGGTTGACGCTACGAGGCGAAAGCGGACACCGAATCAGGGATTTCCCTATGCTTTGCCACCCGATTGCGATCGGCGAGTGCGGCAGTAAGCCGCGAGGCCGGCATGCCGGCACGCTGGCACACCAGGGCGACGATGTCCGCCGCGCTGGCGGCGAATATCCCGAAGACCACGTCGTCGGTCGGAATCACCAGCGTTAAGACGCGCCGCACGGGTAAGCCCTCAGCGCGCACCAACGCCGACGATTGGTCGACGTGGGCCGCGATGCTGTCCAGTTGTTCTGTGTGAAGCCCAGGGCGGTACCACTCGACGAGGTAGCACGGCAGCGATTCCGCAGCGATACCCATCGCTTCGACGTTAGAGAATCGCAACCGAGACCGAATCAGGGATTTCCCTACTCACCGAGTTGATCGATGCGGCGGCCCAGTTCGGCCCGCGAATGGATGTCGAGTTTGCGATATATCCGGGTGAGGTTGACCTCCACGGTCTTGACGCTGATGAACAGCGCACCAGCGACGTCCCGGTTGGTCATCCCGGAGGCCGCAAGCTCGGCGACCCGTCGCTCTGACGCAGTCAGCAAGCTGGCCCGGGTCGGTGCAGGGCCGCTACGAGCCAACGAGGCTCGCGCCCGCGCCGCCCAGAGCGGGGTGTCGAGTCGTTCGAAGGTCGCGAGCGCTTCCCGCAGGGTCGCCGCAGCGGCGTCGCGGCGACGGCTGCGGCGTTGCAACTGACCCAGTAGCAGTTGGGTGCGTGCAAGCTCGAACGGCATTGCCAACCGGTCATGCTGCGCCATCGCCCGCTGCGCAAAGAGAATTGCCTCGTCGAGGTCACCGTCTGCGGCCAGCAGCATGCTTCGGCAACGCGCAGCTATGGCCAACATCCAGGCACGATCGAGTCGTTCGCCGTTTCGCTGCAGCGTGCTGGCGAGCGACTCGGCCTCGCCGATCCGACCCACCTGTATCAACGCCTCGACAGCGTCGGGCACGAAGCTGGCCGAAATGATTTCGGTCGAATCCGGCACTGCCTCAAGCATATTCAGGCGGGCCTGCAGCGTGGTCAGCGCGGCTTCGTAATTGCCCAGCGACACCTCGAGAAAGCCTAAGACGTCCACGGTCCACTGCATCAATGTGTGCGCATTGCTGCGCTGACCAGCGGCAAGCGCTTCGTCGATGTCGCGCCGGGCCGCGGTGTCGTGGCCGCTATAAGCTGCGACCGTGGCTCGGACGGTCAAACCGATGAATGCGGGGAAGTCGCCGCCGAGCTGCACAGCCCGTTCCATTGTGTCGTCGGCAACCAGCGCGGCTTCGGTAAAGTCTCCACGCCAAATCGCCTGTGTCACCATGTGGAAATCGACGAACATCAGCTCGCCCTCCTCGCCGCGTTCGATGCAATCGCGGCGGATGGCGAGCATTTGCTCGTGGGCGCGTTCAAGCTGGCCCATCCAGCCCAGCAGCATCGCGCTCTGCACGGTGGGACGAAACGCCAGGGGCATCTTCGCGTAGCGGTCCTCGTGCGTGATCGCTTGGCGCATGCTTGCCTCGTCAAACCCGTCGCCCCGCATGACATGCAGCACGACCCGCATGCCCAGCGCCAGACTCATCAGAGGCGGAGCGCCAAGCTCGCCGGCAGCGGTCACCCCGTCCTCAACGGTAGACAGTGCGGCGGGCAGATTCCCGGTGTTGACTAAGGCGAATGCCAAAGCCACCAGCATCTGTACTCGGAGCGCGGCATTTTCGGCCGCCTCATCAAGTCCCTTCTTGAGCAACTCTGCCGCATCACCGAAATTGTCGCCGTAGAGGCGCACCAGGGCCAGCAAATGCAAAGCCGCGGCGCGGGCGGGGCCGGCTGGCATCTGCGCTGTCGTTTCCTCTAGCAGAGACCGGGCCCGCCCCGGGTCACCTGCATCGAAATGGTTTGCAGCAGTTACGATCCGGCGCTGTGGCGTGTCACCGCCGAGTCGCATTGCCAGCTCGAGCAGTTCGGCGGCGGCGTGGGGTGCCCCACGCGTGTTTGCCGACTCGGCGGCCCTGTCAAGCGCTTGCAGAATCATCAAGTCACCCCGAGTGGCACCTAGCGCCAAGTGTCTGGCGCGCTGCTCGGGCTGGCCCACGATCTGGCCAAGTCGACGATGCATCCTGCGGCGCTGCGCCGGTGCCGCGCTGTCGTAAACCCCTCGCGCCAGTAGCGGGTGCGTGAACTCCAGCCGGTTACCAGTAATCTCGATGATTCCCTCACCCTCAGCCTGCTCAAGTAGCTCGATGAGGCTATCGGAGTCCATGTCCGTGGCTCGAATGACCTCTCCCGTAGTGGCTGAACTCAGACAGGCCATCGCCAGCAACGCATTTCGGACGCTAACTTCTAGACTGTCGAGTCGCGACTGCACCACTTCGAAAAGTGTCCGGGGAAGCGATACTTCACCGACGGGTGCTTGGGTGTCGATCACTCGCGCGATTTCAACCGCATAGAATGGGTTACCACCGGAAACCTCGTGGATTCGCACCATCGTCGGACGGGGAAATGACTTCTCGAGCCGTTCACAAACCACCGCGTGCAGGGCGCCGAGGCTCAACGGACCCAAGCGAATTCGTCCAATGGCGTCGGGCTTAGGAAGGTTAAGCCACGATGATGACGCGTCCTCGCCTGGGGTGCCGGTGCGGCGAGTGCACAGGACACCCACGCCCGCAGCTAACCGCCGCGTGGCGAATGCCAGCACATGCCTGCTCGAGTGATCAAGCCACTGGAGATCGTCGATCGCGAGCAGCACCGGCGACGTCTCGCCGAGTCTCTCGATAATAGAGAGAAATGCCGCCGACACCGCGCGTTGATCGGTCGCAGCGCCACGCTCGCTGGTGCGCAACAGGATCCGGTCCACGGCCACCTGTTGACGCTCCGGTAACTGATCCAATACCGCTGCGTCGACCGCGCACAGTAGATCGGCTAACGCCGCGTAAGCCAATCCCGATTCCACCGCGGCTGCACGCGCCGACAACACCCAAAAGCCACGCTCACGGGCCTGCTCCACGGCGGCTAGCCACAGTGTGGTCTTGCCGATCCCCGGCTCGCCTTCGACCACTAACGCTGCGGGCTCACGACATGCTGAAACCAAGAAATCCGCTACCGTCTCGGCTTCGTCCCGACGGGTAAACTGCCCGGCCGATAGGTGACGACGCTCAGCCATCGCTGAGCGCCCACCAACGACCGGCCGCGGCGCGTCCGCATGGGCGCATTTGGTCCACTCCAATTATAGGAATTCAGCAAACATTCATGGTAAGGGCAGATAGCGGCGCGCGCATGCGATCAAACTTCGACGGAAAGCAATTTGATGGCGCGAATCCAGCAGAGTTGGCCAAGCGTTGCGTACCGAATTCCACGATGGGGCGGGCCGACATAGTCCATCTGCAGCAATGTTGCGGGATGACCAACGTGGTTGATGGTGAATGGGACGCGAAGGTTTCGACGAGGTGGTCTTCGGGATAGCCGCCACCGGCTCGGCAGACGTCGTTTCCCTGGCGTGCGCGCCTGCCGGCCTCAGTCCATAACGCGACACTCACCGTCGCAATCGCGTCCCAGAAGCATAGGGAAATCCCTGATTCGGTATTTGGTTTCGCTCTATAGCGTCAACCATTACAAATCTAGGCGCGAAGGACGGCCACCATGAACAGCGCGCAGTAGCACAGTGAGTGGCACGGCGATGTATGGGACATCACCTCAAAGAGTGGCGCGGACACCCTGGCTTGCCCCAATTCCTGGCGACGACACTCACCTGAACTGTCCCCGGTGGTTTCCAAGAAAGCTGTCCAAAAGGTGTCCGACCGGCCCGGGGTGGCTGCTGCTATCGGCTTGACCCGCCCGCCGAGACCGCGCCTACAGGTTAAGGAAACACATGATGGGCACTACCCACGACCCGGACCGGACCGCATACATGAGGCGATCCATCGACGACACAATCGCTTCCCCGGATTACAAGCGAACCGCCGACGACACTATCGCGTCCCCGGACTATACGATCGCCTCGGCGTGGGCCTCGAGTCCGCTCGGTAACCCGGCAGCCGACGATGAGTATCTTTCCGACCGTCCCAAGTTCGCGCCTGAGGCGGTTACGGTGGCCGCCGGACGGAGTCGGTTCGGCCGCCCGCCGGCCGAGCACGGGGATCGGTCGGAGCGTTCCGATTACGCGCCTGAGCCGGTTAACCCGCCAGCCCGGCGGTGGTTCGTGCCTAAGGGTGCCGTGGTGGCCGCGGCTGTGGTCGGCGCCGTCGGCGCCGTCGGCGCATTGGGTCTGGCCCTCGTCAGCTCTAGCAGTTCGACTCAGCCCAGGCCCGCGTCCGTGGTTCCCGGTCCAGCCGCACCGCAAACTCCGGCCGCACCGCAAGCTCCGGCCGCGCCGGAAGCCCCCGGGGTAGCCCCCACTGCTGCTGTCGCGCCCGGCCCGGCCCCCG
>NZ_JBARMY010000179.1:0-10490 GCF_049802695.1 Mycobacterium sp. | reverse complement strand
GCGCGCAGCGTCGGCCAGGATGTCCAGTGCCGCCAGTTCGTCGCGCGCCTCCAGCGGGCCGAAGCGCTGCTCACCGGGCGAGCCTTTGTCGCGGAGCTGAATGATGTCCACCCCGCCGGCCAGCGCCGCGTCGGCGAAGGCGGCGAGATCACCGCGCTCGCGCCGGGCGTCGGTGCACAGATACAGCCGGGCTGTGGCAAGTCGGGAAAGCGCCTCGTGCACACCGCGACGCTAGCGGCTAGCGTAGGAACTTGACGAACACGGGAGTCCCGGGAGCGGGGCTGAGAGTGGGCACACCCGAGAAGAGGACCTGCCCTTACCGTCACACCTGATCCGGATCATGCCGGCGAAGGGAGCAAGGATGCCATCGAACTCGCTCGGGACACTGGCCGTCATCGGCGGCGGTGTCATCGGGCTGTCGATCGCCCGGCGCGCGGCTCAGGCCGGCTGGTCGGTGCGGGTGCATCGCAGCGGCCAGCGCGGTGCGTCCTGGGTGGCCGCCGGCATGCTGGCCCCGCACAGTGAAGGCTGGCCTGGCGAAGACCGGCTGCTGCAGCTGGGCCTGGAATCGCTGCGGCTGTGGCACGAGAGCGGCTTCCTGGCGGAGCTTTCGCCGCAGGTGATCACCGCGCGGGAATCGCTGGTGGTGGCTGTCGACCGCGCTGACGTCGCCGACTTGCGCACCGTCGCCGATTGGCTGTCCGGGCAGGGCCACCCGGTGATCTGGGAGTCCGCCGCTCGCGATGTGGAACCGCTGCTGGCGCAGGGCATCCGGCACGGATTCCGGGCGCCCACCGAACTGGCCGTCGACAACCGGGCGATGCTGGATGCCCTGACCCTGGCCTGCGAGCGGCTCGGCGTGCAGTGGACGGGCCCGGTGCACGAGTTGTCCGAAGTCGAGGCCGACACGGTGGTGATCGCCAACGGGATCGATGCGCCCGTGCTGTGGCCCGGCCTGCCGATACGCCCGGTCAAAGGTGAAGTGCTGCGGCTGCGATGGCGCAAAGGCTGTATGCCGTTGCCGCAACGAGTGATTCGCGCCCGCGTGCACGGCCGGCAGGTATATCTGGTGCCGCGCCACGACGGTGTGGTGGTAGGCGCCACCCAATATGAACACGGCCGCGACACCGCGCCGGCCGTTTCGGGAGTGCGCGAGCTGCTTGACGACGCCTGCGCGGTGCTGCCCGCGCTCGACGAATACGAACTGGCGGAGTGCTCGGCCGGGCTGCGCCCCATGACACCAGACAACCTGCCGCTGGTACAGCGGCTGGACGCCCGCACCGTGATCGCTGGCGGGCACGGCCGGTCCGGATTTCTGCTCGCGCCCTGGACGGCCGAACAGGTTGTAATGCAACTTCTTCCGGTCGGCGCGACATGATCGTTGTGGTCAACGAACAGCAGGTCGAGGTCGACGGGCAGATGACCGTCGCCGCACTGCTGCAGACGCTGGGTTATCCCGACCGCGGGATCGCGGTTGCGCTCGACCAGGCGGTGTTACCGCGCTCGCGCTGGGCGACCAATCTCTCTGAGCTTCCCGGTCCACTACGGCTCCAGGTCGTCACGGCGGTGCAGGGTGGCTGAAGCTGATTTCTCCCACTCCTTCTCGGGTCATGCTGGCCCGCATCGTCGCGGGGAAGAAGCCAAACTGACCATCGCCGGCCGTAGCTTCGCATCCCGGCTGATCATGGGGACCGGGGGAGCGACCAGCCTGGCCGTGTTGGAGGAGGCGCTGACCGCGTCGGGCACCGAGTTGACTACCGTGGCGATGCGCCGAGTCGATGCCGAAGGCGGCACCGGCATGCTCGACCTGCTCGGCCGGCTGGGCATCACGCCGCTGCCGAACACCGCGGGATGCCGCAGCGCCGCCGAAGCGGTACTGACCGCCCAACTGGCCCGTGAAGCGCTCGGCACCGAATGGGTCAAGCTCGAGGTGATCGCCGACGAACGCACGCTGCTGCCCGACGCCGTCGAATTGGTCAGAGCCGCAGAGCAATTGGTGGACGACGGATTCGTGGTGTTGCCGTACACCAACGACGACCCGGTGTTGGCCCGCCGGCTGGAGGACACCGGCTGCGCGGCGGTCATGCCGCTGGGCTCGCCGATCGGCACCGGCCTGGGAATCGCCAATCCGCACAACATCGAGATGATCGTCGCGCACGCAGGAATACCGGTGGTCCTCGACGCCGGTATCGGCACCGCCAGCGACGCCGCGCTTGCGATGGAGTTGGGTTGCGACGCCGTCCTTTTGGCCAGTGCGGTGACACGGGCCGCTGATCCGCCCGCAATGGCCGCCGCAATGGCTGCCGCCGTCACCGCCGGCTATCTGGCGCGGCGGGCGGGACGCATCCCGAAGCGGTTCTGGGCGAAGGCCTCCAGCCCGGCGTTATGACGAGTCGCTACGTCGCCCTTGGCAGTTCGATGGCGGCCGGTCCCGGTATCCGGCCACGGGCGGCCGGCGCGCCACGCGGTTCGGGCCGATCCGCCCGCAATTACGCGCACCTGGTCGCCGAGGAACGCAAGCTGAATCTGGTCGACGTCACGTTCTCCGGCGCCACCACCGCCCATGTGCTCGCCGAACGCCAGCGCAGCGCGCCGCCCCAGATCGAAGCGCTCTACGGCTCCGAAGAACTGGTCACCATCACCATCGGCGGCAACGACGTCGGATACATTCCGCTGCTGATGGCCGCATCGCTGCCGGGCATCGCCCGCAAAGTGCCACGGATCTCGGCGCTGCTGAACCGCGAAGCCCGCGAGGAGGCGCTCGTTCAGGTCGGCGACGCACTTCACGCGGTGGCCAGCGAAGCCCGCCGACGGGCTCCGGACGCGCGGATTGTCTTCGTCGACTACCTCACGATGCTGCCGCCGCCCGGGACAGCGGCGCCCCCTTTGTCGTCGGCTGACGCCGAGTTGGGTCGCCGCGTCGCCGTTCGGCTCGAGGAGCTCACCGCAGCGGCTGCGCAAAGCACTGGCTGCGGAATTGTCCGCGCCGGAAGGGCCAGTCGCGACCACCACGCCTGGTCGGCGGAGCCGTGGACGGTCGGCGCGGCGTGGCCGCTGCCGTGGCGGCCCGCGCCCTTTCATCCCAACGCTGCCGGCATGGCTGGCGTCGCAGATCTCATCACCGCCCAATTGTGACGCTGTACGGGCCGGGTTGAGGACTGGCCCCAACGGGTAGGCCACCCGGCAAGGCGAAAGCTGCCGGCCGGGTGCCGGGTCCGATTACTCGAGCGGAGCCGCTTAAATGAGCACTGGTTCACGGGCTGTGGATCACGGCTGCTTGCATACGGCGGTTCTTTACCAGTCAGAACAGGAGTACCTGGATTTCGTCGGGAGCTTCCTGCTGGAGGGCCTGCGAAAGGGTGAATCGGCCTGGGTCGCAATACCCGCCGAGAAGTTGGCCCGGCTTCAGGACGCCTTGGGCGCCGCGGCGAGCGAGATCACGTGGGCGGACATCACAAAGATGGGTCGTAACCCGGGCCGGATTTTGGGTGCGGAGCTGGCTTACCTGGCGCAGCAGCATTCTCGACCGGTGCGGATGGTGGCCGAGGTAGTGTGGCCCGGCCGCCGGGATTTCGAGTACGCGGGCTGCCTGCAGCACGAAGCCCTAAGCAATATGGCATTTGTCGGGTCCGACGTGACGGGTTTGTGTCCCTACGACGCATCCCGGCTCGCCAGCGGGGTGCTCGACGACGTATGGATGACTCACCCGTTGGTCAAACAGGGCGGATCGCAGCGGCGTAGCACCCACTACTCCCTGGACGCCGCCCTGCACCGCGGCAACGAACTGTTAGAGACGAGCCAGGTCGCGGTGACCTTCACGGTCAGCGAACCCAGCGATCTGAGCAAGGCTCGTCAACAAAGCACCCGCTATGGCCGGCTGCTCGGGCTGTCGCCGGACCGCATCGCAGACCTGCAGTTGGTCGTGACCGAACTGGCCACCAACAGCCTGCAGCATGGCGGTGGAACCAGTCGGCTCGCATTCTGGGAACACGACGGTCACTTGGTGTGTGAGGCGCGCGACACCGGCTATCTGGTGGACCCGCTGGTCGGGCGTCGGCCGCCGGCCAAGGACAGGCCCAGCCCCAGCGGCCTTTTCGTTGTGAACGCGTTGGCGGATCTGGTGCGCATGCACACATCGCCGGACGGTACGACCATCCAGGCCTACCTGCGGCTGGAGCGACCAGTCGACGAGGTTGCCTGATGCGCCGCCAGGGTGTTGTCAGATCGGCCGCGGGCGTTGTCCCGTTCGGCCACCTGGGCTGGGGATATCACGACCGCACCGAGTTCGCCGCGCGGGTCGGTGAGTACCTTGCCGGCGGAATGGCAGCCAACCAGCGGATTCAGTACGTCGGTGATGGAAGTCGCGAGACGTTATGCGCCGCGCTGGCCGATATCGGATTCAGCGAAGGTCTGCGGTCCGGACGGATCAGGGTGACCCCAGCCGAAGACACCTACGAATTCCGTCCCGGCAGTGACGCCGTGGACGCCGATGCCACGGTGACCGAACAGGTAGCGGCTACCGAGCAGGCCCTGGCCGACGGCTACAGCGGTTTGCGCATGGTGAACGACGTCGTCGAGGTGGTGCGTACGCCCGAACAGCGCAACGCTTGGGCGCACTTCGAATGCCTGATCGACCAGAAGATGGCTGTGCTGCCGCTGTCGGCGCTGTGTACCTACGACCTGACCGACCTCGGGCCTGCGGCGAGGGATTGCCTCTGTCTGCATCCCCTCACCAGCGAGGAGACGGTCGCTTTTCGGCTGTTCGCCGAATCAGGCGCTAATTTCGCCATGGCGGGCGAGATCGACGCCGCCGACAACAACGCTTTCCTGACCGCGCTGCAGCGGGTCTGGCGACTGCAGCCCCCGGGACCGCTCGTCATCGAGGCTCGAAGCTTGGTGTTCATCACCCACCGTCAGCTACGTGCGGTGGACGACCTTGCTCGCGCCGATTGCCGTGATGTCGTCTTGCGGACTGAGCACGCCGTGGTCGCTCGGCTGGCTGAACTGCTCAATATGACGAACGTGCAGGTAGAGGCGGTGCCAGCGGCGCTTGCATCGTGGCAAAACTGCGGCATCTGATTCAATCCGGCATTCGGTGGGTAGTCCGGACGCGGGCTGGAAACCAGAACGTCGACGCGGCTGACCGACAAAAACCCGGTGTGGGATGCAGCGGTGGAGATGACTTTGACTGAGCGCAATGCGCAGACCGAGCGCGACTTGGTGCACTCTGCGCTGTTCTACCGCTCCGAACATGAATATCTCGAGGCGGTGGTACCGACCGTCGACGAGTGGTTGTGTGCGGCGCGGCCGGTGCTGGTATCGCTGCCGGGAGACAAAATTTCGGCGCTGCGACGCGCTCTGGGCATCATCGGCGAAGACCTCGGCGGCGACGCGACCCCGAACCTCACCGTCACCGACATTACCGAGGTGGGCCGCAACCCGGGCCGGATTCTCGGGCTGATCGGCTGCTTCGTGCGCCAACACCGCAACTGCCCGGTGCTGTTGATCGGAGAACCGGTGTGGCCGGGCCGCACCGCAGCCGAGTACCCAGCCTGCGTGCAGCACGAAGCCCTGGTCAACCTTGCCCTCGAGGGGCATGCGGTGACCGGCCTGTGCCTGTACGACGCTGTCCGCCTCTCCGACCACGCGCTGGCCGACGCCCGTCTCACGCATCCGCTCATCCGACGTGCGGGAACGCACCACCACAACCCGGAATACGCGGTCGACGTCGCACTGGACCGCAGCAACGAACCACTGCGCGCCAGCCCTGCAGCAGTGAACTTCACCGTCCACGAGCTGACCGATCTCAGCGGCGCACGACGATGCGCCTATCGCTACGCCCGGCTGCTGGGCATGTGTCCGGAAAGGATCGACGACCTGCAACTGATCGCCACCGAACTGGCGACCAACAGCCTGCGTCACACCGGGAAGTCGTGCCGGCTCGCCTTCTGGCACCACAACGGATACCTGATCTGCGAAGCCAGCGACGTCGGCCCGCTGGACGATCCGCTGGCCGGACGCCGAAGCACCCAGTCCGGACTGTTCGTGGTGAACGCGGTGGCCGACCTGGTGCGCACGCACATCTCTGCGCTGGGCACCAAGATCCACGCGTATGTGCGGCTGGACCGCATCGCGGATGAGGCCTGCTGATCTGAGCTTGTAGGTGCTCAGCGCCCGTGACACCCGGCCGTCTAACGTAATCGCCGTGAAGCACGAATCGAGGTCGGTGCCGGCCGCAATGGCTTTGGTGGCCGTCCTGGCGATACTGCTCGGGGGCTGCAGCCGCTCACCGAGTATCTCGCTGCCGTCGACGGCGACATCCGACGCCGGCGTATTCGCCGCGGTCTTGCGTGGCCGCGTCACGACCGACGCCATGATGGCTCATCTGTCGAAGCTGCAGGACATCGCCAACGCCCACAACGGCACCCGCGCGGTGGGCACCCCGGGCTACGACGCCAGCGTCGACTACGTCGTCGACACGCTGCGGCACAGCGGATTCGACGTGCAGACACCGGAGTTCGAGGCGCGCGTCTTTCACGCCGATCCGGGATCGGTGACAGTCGACGGGAGAACCGTCGAGGCCCGCGCGCTGGAATTCAGTATCGGTACTGCGCCCGACGGCGTGAACGGTCAACTGGTGGCTGCCCGCACCGAGGACACCCCGGGCTGCACCGCCTCCGATTACGACGGCCTACCGGTTCAGGGCGCCGTTGTGCTGGTGGACCGCGGAAGCTGCCCGTTCAGCCAGAAGGAGCAGGTTGTCATCGAGCGCGGGGCCGTGGCGTTGATCGTCGCCGACAACGTCGACGAGAAGCAGATGGGCGGCACATTGGGCGAGGCCACCGACGTCAAGGTCCCGGTGGTCAGTGTGTCCAAAGCCGACGGAGCTCAATTGCGCGCCCACCCCGGGCCCACCACCGTCAAGCTCAACGCCAACACGCGAACTTTGCAGGCGCGCAACGTGGTTGCTCAGACCAAAACCGGATCGACCACCGATGTGGTGATGGCGGGCGCACATCTGGACAGCGTTCCGGAGGGGCCGGGCATCAACGACAACGGCTCAGGGGTGGCTGCGGTGCTCGAAACAGCTCTGCAGCTGGGGAATTCGCCACATGTTCACAACACGGTGCGGTTCGGATTCTGGGGCGCGGAGGAACTCGGGCTGATCGGCTCACGAAAGTACGTGGAGTCGCTGAATGAGGACGGGCTAAAAGACATCGCCCTGTACCTGAACTTTGACATGCTCGGCTCGCCCAACCCAGGCTATTTCACCTATGACGGGGACCAATCGTTGCCGGCGGACCAGCGAGGACAACCGGTCGTCCCGGAAGGCTCGGCCGGTATCGAACGGGCGCTAGTCGCCTACCTGAGATCGGCCGGCAAAACTCCCCAAGACACCTCGTTCGACGGCCGTTCGGATTACGACGGGTTCACCTCGGCGGGTATCCCGGCCGGCGGGCTGTTCTCCGGTGCCGAAACGAAAAAGTCCGACGATCAAGCCAAACTGTGGGGCGGAACCGCCAATCAGCCATTCGACCCGAACTACCACCAGAAAACGGACACGCTCGACCATGTCGACCGCGCCGCCCTGGGTGTGCTCGGCGGCGGCGTCGCCTACGCCCTAGGTCTCTACTCGCAGGATTTCAGCGGCCGCAACGGCGTTCCGGTGCACGATGATCGAACCCGTCACCTTTTGGTCAAGCACTGAAGGCGCTGCACCGCATAGGCATCGGCTGTCGGTGTGTTTGATGCTGCCGCCCCACAGTAGGGCCGGCCAATCGGCCGTCGACCTCAGCTGCCACTTACGTCGCTGAGCTTGCAGGGGTGCGCACAGAGGGTGTCCGCTGAGACCGAGGCTGCTGTGGCGGCAGTGACTTCAGCAGCCACCAGAACTGACCGGCGCGTCAGCCGATGTCGGCGAGTCGCGGTATCAGCTCTTGGCCGAGCCGGCGAATGAAGCCGACCGGATCCGGATTGCCCGGCAGCGGGCCCACATTGATCATTTCGACACCGAGACCGGCGTACCGTTCCGTGGTTTGCAGCGTTTCGTCGATGTCGGCGAACGGGTCGACGAGGAAGCCGACCGTCTTGCGGATCTCCGCAGGGTCGCGGCTGACCGCGTCACAGTGGCGGTGCAGCACGTCGATCTTGTGTTTGAGTTCGTCGACGTCGGTCACGGTGCTGTTCCAGATGTCGGCGTACTGGGCGACCAGCCGTAGCGTCTTCTTCTCGCCGTCGCCGCCGATCAGGATCGGTGGGCGCCGAACCGGTTGCGGCTCGCAGATCGTCTCAGCCAGCTGGTAATGCTTGCCGTGGTATGGCCCGTCGTCGTCGCTCCACATCTGCCGGCAGATCTGCAACGTCTCTTCGAGCATCTCGAAGCGCTGGCTCACCGGCGGATACGGAATGCCCAGGGCGGTGTGCTCACGTTCATACCACGCCGCGCCAATACCGAACATCGACCGGCCGCCGGACAGCACGTCGAGCGTTGTGACGGCCTTGGCCAGCAGGCCCGGGTAACGGTAGGTGACCCCGGTCACCAGCAGGCTCAAGTCGATCTCGGTGGTCTGAGCCGCAAGAAACCCCAACGAGGTGTAGCCCTCGAGGAACGGGTCCTGTGCGCGCCCGACGTTTTCCATCTGGAACAAGTGGTCGGCCAGCGTGAACAGCGTCGCCCCGCCCTCCTCGGCGGCTTTTGCCGAGGCGCTCAGCGTCGGGGCCAGCTTGGTCGGATCACCAGGCAAGAAGTCGATGAAATGTACTGCCAGTTCCATTGTGGTCAGTCCTTTCCGTTGTTGTCGATCAGACGCTCCAGCAGGGACAGCGCGTCGAGGATGGTTCGGCGCTCCCGCTCGGAGTAGTTGTCCTGCATGGCCCGCGCCAGCCACTCCGCGCGGGCTTTACGGTCGCTTTCAGCGCGGCGCCGTCCCGTGGCGGTCAGCGAGACGACCTGTCGCCGGCCGTCGTTCGGGTCGGGCGCACGCCGGATGAGCCTGTGCCGATCCAAAGCGGCCACAATCGTCGCCATCGACTGCGGCCGCATCTGTTCAGCGGCGGCGAGCGCGCTGGCTGACGACGGTCCTTCTTTCCAAAGCCTGGTCAGCACGGCGGTTTGCGACGGCGTCAGGTCACCGCCGGTCGCCACCTCCCTGAGCCGCCGGCGCAACCTGCTGAACACCACGCGCAGATCTCGGGCCGCCGTCGCTGCCGACTCGCTGACACCCTCCACTCTGGCCAGCCTAAGGTAGGCAGCCAAAACTGTCCAGTTTTAACTGCACATAAGGCGCAAGGCGGCGTCCACTGCCAGCACCGGAACGTCATGCCTCTTCGAGGCCAGATCGTGTCGTGCGCCGTTGACCTCGACGATTTCGGTCGGTGCGGCGATCAATGCCGCGGCGTCCCGCAGTTCCGTGGGTGTACCGAAAGGATCGGAGGTCCCGTGGGTGAACACGGTGGGCACCGTGACGTCCGGCAGGTGTTGGGTGCGGGCGCGCTCCGGCTTGCCGGGCGGATGCACCGGATAAGAGAACAACGTCAGCACGTCCACTTCGACTTCGCTTGCGGCCAGCACCATCGACGTCAGCCGGCCGCCGTAGGAGTGGCCGCCCGCGATCAGCGGGCCGTCGCCGAGGCCGCGGCAGACAGTGACGGCCTCGACGATTCCGGCGCGGTCAGCAGCCGACGAACCAGACGGCGGACCCTTGGGCCGTCGCCGCCGGTAGGGCAGGTTGTAGCGCACCGCCAGCCAGCCGCGCCGGGCCCACTCGTCGCAGATCTTCTGCAACAGCGGGGATTCCCTGCTGCCGCCGGCACCGTGCGTCAGCACCACCACACCCGCCGGGGTTTCCGTCGGCTCGTGCGCCACGCCGGCGATCTGCTGCACGATGCTTATGGTGCCGCTCCTCCTCATCGCTTCGCTCTGCATCGTCGCCGGCACGGCAATCTGTGCCGCTCCTCCTCATCGCTTCGCTCTGCATCGTCGCCGGCACGTCACGACAGGCGGAAAAGTGGCGACACCGGCCCGTGGCCATGGCCGAGGGGATAAGAGGCGCGCAAACACTCTGTCACCCAACGCTTTCCGAAGGCGACGGCATCGGGCACGGTGAAGTCATGGGCCAGCGCAGCAGCGACGGCGGCTGCCAGGGTATCACCGCCACCGTGGTCATTGCCGGTGGTCATCCGCTCCGCGTCGAACTGATGAAAGTCAGCGCCGTCGTAGAGTAGGTCACAACTGGTGACCGAGGATCGCAAATGTCCACCCTTCACCAGCACCCACTGCGGACCCAGCGCGTGCAACGCTTTGGCCGCCGCACGTTGCGACGCGGTGTCGACGACGTCGACGTCCACCAGCAGTCGCACCTCGTCGAGATTCGGTGTCACCACAGTGGCAAGCGGAAACAGTTGCTGGCGCAGCGACTCCAGCGCCGACGGCGGCAGCAGCGGATCACCGTGCATGGAGGCGCAGACGGGGTCGACGACCAGGGGAACGG
>NZ_JBARMY010000178.1:0-1776 GCF_049802695.1 Mycobacterium sp. | reverse complement strand
TGCTGATGGCGCTGGCGATCCCGACAGATGACTACGCCTTCGGTGTCTTCGCCGCCGAATCGGCAGATACCGTCGCGCTGGTATGTGCCGACGCCGGTGCGCCTCCGGACCGCATCAGCGCTGCCGTTGGATGACTGCCCACACTCGATTGTTGACCGCCAACTTTGAATCACCCTGAGAACGTGCTGATTAGCAAACCCGCCGACATGATTCCATGCGGCTGGTCGCAGGCCAACGCAGCGGATACCGGACTCGTATCGACGGCTGCGAGCGGTGATGTGGCAGTACGGGCGGCAGATGCAGTCCACGCAGCACATCGTTGCCGGCGCGGTCGTCCGGCGCGCCACAGCGCAGGCTTGCTTACTGGCGACCTCCGGTCCGGCCTGTCGCGCGAAATCCACGGCGGCCGAATTAGCTCGGTCTGCTGAGAAGCTCAGCACCGCGACCTGAACGGTGTTCGACCGATTACCAGCGGAGAACTCGACCATGCCGCCACTGGTGTCCGAGCGGTTATGAATCTCGCTGTTGACCAACCGGTGCGGCAGTGATGGAGGCGTCGCCTGAGCGGCATGTCGTCGACGCCATCTGCTGCGCGCCCAATGACCGCGACCGCGTTTGCTTCGCGCTGTACGCCACGTGGGCCAACGTTCGGCAACGGCGTGTCGCTCGCCCCGACCGCGATTGACTGAATCCGGCAACCGTTGGCCGCATCGCCGACACCGCCCAAGAATAGGGAAATCCCCTATTTATTAAAGGTTTCACCGGCCATAACGTCGAACGCTTAGGCGATAACACCAGCGCTTTGGTGAAACGTCGCGTGGCACACCAGCAGCTCGAAGGAGAAGATATGACAACGCAACCTAGACGGAGCCGGCGTTCGCCAGTGAAAATCGGAAACGCAGTCCGACTTGGCTTGTCAACGGTGGCAATCACGGCGTTACCGGGCATCCTGGCGCCGGCGCCGGCGCACGCCGACTCGAACACAGTGACCTTCGAGGTGTTCGGACCGGGCTCGGTGTACACCATCGACACAGACCCAGGGACTGATCGCGTTTACGAAGCGACACTGCCGTGGCAGCGAAGCATCACCGTCGGGCCCGATGTCAAGATGTTTCAGGTGGTGGCCGTCGGAAAGGACAGCCCGGGTCCCGGCTGCCGCATCTTGATCGGCGCCAAACAGTTGGTTGAACAGCCGGTCGGCGGCCCGGCGCACTGCATCTTTACACGGTAGTTGTCTCCGCGCCGACACGAGAGCCTCCCAACGGGCCCGGATCCGCTGGCCGGCGACCGATCTGCCCTTCCGCGCGAAATCCGTTCGCTCAACACACGTCGGACGTCACCGCGCCTCGCCAGCCGAGCCGCGAACGTCGTTGCCGGCCTCGTAGCGGCGCGAGCCCAATCTTCAAGCCGCCCAACGGCCGGGACACGAATCGGTAACCTATCGCGACATAGGTGGTCTCACGCAGCAGCACAATCCGATCCGATGAGTCCAGGTGGCGCCTGATGATAGGAAAGTGAGACCAATGTCATCGGAATCTTCCCCGACCGCACGGTGTTTGATCATCCGCCTCGTCGGCGCGGTGCTCGCCGAATAGTACGACGAATGGATCGAAAGCCGCCGCTGCCGCGCGATGTTGCTTGCCGGGCGCAGCTGGCCGCGTCGGGGATGACCAATAAGGACATCGCCGCGGAACTGTTCATCAGCCCGAAGACAGTCGAAGTCAACCTCAGCCGCGTCTACCGCAAGCTCAACATCCGCTCACGGGTGGAGCTGTA
>NZ_JBARMY010000177.1:0-2410 GCF_049802695.1 Mycobacterium sp. | reverse complement strand
TCGCCAGCGTCTGTGCGGGGCTGATCGGCGGATCGACCGCCTGGGCAGGCGCCGCAGCCGCAGGGGCGGCCACGCTTTGCACCGCCTGCGCCAGCGCGGAGTTCTGTGCCTGGGTGCCGGCGGCTTGCGTAACGGTGGCGGCCTGCACGGCCGTCCCGTCCGCCTTCGTGGTCTGCGGCGGCTCGCTGAACGGTGTCAGCTGCGCGGCCGCCGCCGAGGAGCCGGCATAGCCGTACATCGCGGCGGCATCCTGGGCCCACATCTCGGCATAGTTCGCCTCGGTGGCCGCGATCGCCGGGGTGTTCTGACCGAGGATATTGGTCGCAATCAACGACATCAGTAGAGCGCGGTTGGCCGCGATAACCGGCGGGGGAACCGTTGCCGCGAAAGCGGTTTCGTACGCAGCCACCGCCGCGCGCGCCTGGTCGGCGGTCTGCTCAGCCTGAGCAGCGGTGGCGCTCATCCACGCTACATACGGCGCGGCGGCGGCAGCCATCGTGTCCGACGAGGGACCCTGCCACTGGGCGGTCAGCCCCGAGAGTACTGAGGAGTAGGAAACCGCCGTGGAATGCAGGTCGGCGGCCGTGGCGTCCCAGGCGGCGGCAGCGGCAAGCATCGGTCCAGACCCCGGACCGGTGTACATGCGACCGGAGTTGATTTCCGGCGGGAACATTCCGAAATCCACCGCTTCACCCCGTCCCGAGTTCAACCGCTAAGCTCGCTCCCCTTAGGTGAACGTTACCGAAGGTAACAGTCGCCTGGCGATAGCTTCCGTCATACCCTGTCACAGCGACGACGTAAACGGCTTCCCGGCGATTTGTTACCTTCGTCGGCGACGGCCGCGACCTGCACCACGGTGTGCGAGAATTGCGGCAACGCAGTCAATTGAGCCGGAGGGTCTGCTGTGGCCAGCACTGAGTTGGAGCGCGACGCCAGAATCGAGGTCGCCGAGGTTCCGTCCGCGGCGTGGGGCTGGAGCCGGATCAACTACCGCACCTGGCACGCCACCGGCGTCGTCATCGTGATCTTTCTGGTGGCCATGTTGCGCGGCAATCACGTCGGCCACATCGAGAACCTGTATCTGGTCGGGTTCGCCGTGCTGGCGCTGTTCGTCATCGGTCGAGACTGGTGGCTACGACGCCGGGGCAAGCTTCGGTAGCAGGCCTCAGACGTCAGCGGCCAACTGGCCGCAGGCCGCGGCGATCTCCCGCCCGCGAGTGTCGCGCACGGTGCAGGGCACGCCCTGAGCGCGCACGCGACGGACGAAGTCACGTTGCACGGACTTCGCGCTGGCGTCCCATCGGCTGCCCGGCGTTGGGTTGAGCGGGATCAGGTTTGCGTGCACCAGTGCGCCGAGTGCCCGGTGCAGTGTCTGGCCCAGCAGATCGGCCCGCCACTGCTGGTCGTTCACGTCGCGGATCAGCGCGTATTCCACCGAGATCCGTCGACCGGTGGATTCGGCGTAGTAGCGCGCAGCGTCGAGCACGGTGGCGACGTTCCACCGGTTGTTGACCGGCACCAGGGTGTCGCGCAGCTGGTCGTCGGGTGCGTGCAGCGACAGTGCCAGCGTCACGCCCAGGCGTTCGTCGGCCAGCTTGCGGATCGCCGGAGCCAGGCCGACCGTCGACACCGTCACCGAGCGCGCTGAGATCCCGAAGCCGTGCGGAGGCGGTTCGGTGATCCGCCGCACCGCTGCCACCGCCCTGGCGTAATTGGCCAGCGGCTCCCCCATGCCCATGAACACCACGTTGGACAACCGGTCGCCGTGATCGTCGCGCAGCGCCGCCGCCGCACGTCGCACCTGCTCGACGATCTCAGCGGTCGACAGGTTGCGGGTCAGCCCGCCCTGACCGGTGGCGCAGAACGGGCACGCCATTCCGCAGCCGGCCTGCGACGAGATACACACCGTCGCCCGGCGCGGGTAGCGCATCAACACCGATTCGAACGTCGTCCCGTCGACCGCGCGCCACAGCGTCTTGCGGGTCTCGCCCGCGTCACACGTGACGTCCCGGACCGCCGTGAGCAATTCCGGAAACAGCGCGTCGGCGACCCGGTCACGGACAGCGACCGGCAGGTCGGTCATCGTTCGCGGGTCACCGGTCAGGCGGCCGTAATACTGCTGCGCCACCTGGTTGGCCCGGAACCCCGGCAACCCCAACTCGGCGACAGCCGCCGCGCGGCCTGCCGCGTCGAGGTCGGCGAGATGACGGGGCGGCAACGCGCGCCGCGGAGCGTCGAACACCAGTTGTTGCGTCATGATCACTGTCCAGTGTGACCTGCCGCGCTCGAAGGATGCCAGGAGTTTCGCGCCCGGGCCCACGGGTATGGGGCAGCGGTGAGTCGACGTGCCGATCTTGAGCGGGTGGCCGATCGGGTATTCGGCTGGAAGCAGCTGCGCCCGGCGCAGCTC
>NZ_JBARMY010000176.1:0-6544 GCF_049802695.1 Mycobacterium sp. | reverse complement strand
CGCTCACCTGGCGCCGTTCCTGCCCGGCCACCCGCTGGCGCCTGAGTTCCCCGCAAGCGGGCGGTGCCCCGTGCCGGAGGGCCGGACGGTGTCATCGGCGCCCTACGGGTCGGCCTCGATTTTGCCGATCAGCTGGGCCTACATCCGCATGATGGGCGCGGCCGGCCTACGCAAGGCGTCGTTGGTGGCGATCGCGTCGGCCAATTACATCGCGCGACGGCTCGACGAGTACTACCCGGTGCTGTACACCGGCGAGAACGGCATGGTCGCCCACGAATGCATCCTGGATTTACGGCCGATCACCAAGTCGACCGGCGTCACCGTCGATGACGTCGCGAAAAGGTTGGCCGACTACGGTTTCCACGCACCGACGATGAGCTTCCCGGTGAGCGGCACGTTGATGGTTGAGCCGACCGAAAGCGAAAGCCTGAACGAAGTGGACGCCTTCTGCGAGGCTATGATCGCCATCCGCGCCGAGATCGACAAAGTAGCGACCGGGGCCTGGCCCGTCGAAGACAACCCGCTGCGCGGCGCCCCGCACACCGCGGAGTGCCTGCTGGTGGCGGACTGGGACCACCCGTACTCGCGTGAAGAAGCGGCCTACCCGCTGGGCAAGACGTTTCGGCCCAAGGTGTGGCCGCCGGTGCGCCGCATCGACGGCGCTTACGGCGACCGCAATCTGGTCTGCTCATGTCCGCCGGTGGAGGCGTACGCCTGACGACCACATGGCTCGCAGGTTGCAGCGGCCAAACGTTGCCCCCTGTTTGGTCAACTGCCAGCGCCGGACATATTGAAGTCGTGTTGAACACGAGTAGCTTCATCAGAGCTCCGATCGGTGGGCTGGCGAAGATGGTCACTGTGTAACCGGTGCCAGATGAGCACAGCTCGTTGCGAGCGATTTGGAGCAACGACCCCTTGACATCGGCAACTCGAAGGGTCACCGAGTGCAGCTGCAACAGGACCGACGATTTCCGGCCCGGTCTATGCCCGCCCGGCTGCAGGTCCGCCCGGCTGCAGACGAGACCCTCTTCAACTACTTAACTATGCTGGTACGCACGGGTTTACGACCTCAGCAATCTTCCTGCTGTAACTGACGGAGTTACATGGGCTTTCCAGAACCACCGAACGGGCGATTGACGCCAGAGTATGCTTAAAGTTGGTTAAGGATTTGCTTAAGGGAGCTTGTGGTGCCGAGGCAAGACGAGTCGGGGTGGCCCATGGTGGGCCGCGATGACGAGGTCAATCATCTGTTGGCCGCACTCGATGATTCCGCGGGGTACTGGGGAGTCGTCTTGACGGGTGAGAGCGGGGTCGGCAAATCGACACTGGCTCGCGCCCTTGCCGGCATTCTTGAATCGCGCGGGCGCACTGTGAGGTTTGCGCTGTGCACCGAAACCCGGAGTGCGGTGCCGTTCGGTGCGTTCTATTGGTTGATGACTGCCCAGGTAGCACCTGAACCCGCCGTCATGCTGGCAGCCGCGCACAGAACTCTGGAGCGAGAGCAGAACCTCGTCATCGCCGTAGACGACGCAGAATTGCTCGATCCGTTGTCGGCATCATTGTTGTGCCAACTTGTGGCCCGCGGCAATGCACGATTGATCGTCACCATCGGCTCGGGCAATGCCATGCCCGATACATTCGCGGCGCTGTGTAAAGAGCGAATGCTACTTTCCCTGCGCATTAACGCGTTCACCTGGCAGCAGACCGAGACGCTCGCTCGCACCGTGCTTGGCGGTGTCGTGGCAAGCCGGCTTATCGACGAGTTGCAAGACCGGACTGCGGGTAATCCATTGCTGCTGCGCGGATTGCTGATCGCCGGTCAAGAGAATGGTGTGTTAGTGCACGCGGACGCGGGCTGGCAACTCTTCGGCACATTGCGTGGGGACCGCCAACTCTACGACCTTCTTGAGTTTCGCCTGCGGTCCTTCGCACCTGAGGAATTAGAAGTGGTAGAGGTTCTGGGAGCTGCGGAGGTGCTGGACTGGGAGGTTCTGCGCGGACTTTGCGACGCCGACGCGGTGGGACGCCTTGAGCGTCGCGGAATAATCCAGTTGGTTGCCGACGAATCGAACACTGTGGCGCGGTTGTTTCACGCCGTTCTAGGGGAAGCGGCGATCCAACGAGCTGGGGTGGTGCGCTCCCGGCAGCTCAACGGGCTACTGGCACAGCATCTTCGGAAGCAAATACAAGCAGCAGAGCGCCATTCGAGGCGAGCCGACGTGCGGACCCAGATACAGCTGGCGCAGCTTACAATGCGAAGCGACCTAGCGCCGGATTTCAACATGATGATCGATGCAGCGGTCAGCGCGCTGAGGATGTGGAACATCGATTGCAGCGAGAAGCTGGCGCGATTTGTGTTCGAGCGCGGCGGTGGCCTGCCAGCCGCGACCGTGCTTGCCGAGGCCCTCGGTTGGCGGGGAGCAAACGCCGAGGCTGAGGCGGTACTTGCTGACGTCGAGCCTGAGGGTCCCGGTGACTTGGTGACTGCGCATGGCTGCCTGCGAGCCGCGAACCTGTTCTGGGGCGGGCAAATTGAGCAAGCACGCCTGGAACTCGTCAACTTGAGGGAGCGCATCGAGCCGGGGGCGAGCGCCGAGCTCATCACGGCCATGGAGGTGATGTTCGCCTACTTCTCCGGTGACGTTTCGACGGCGACCGAGCTAGGACTAGCGCTCTGTTCACGCGACGCGCCACCGGTGGCCAAGGCGTGGGCGGCTGCGTCAACGTGCTGGGCGTTGGCACAAATCGGGCGATATGGCGACTTTCACCGCATAACGAATGCTGGTGTGCGGGCGGCTGCACTCGGCAACTCGGGGCCGCTACAGTTAGTTACTGGCTTGGCTGAGGTGAGGGTGCTGACCGACACCGGTGATTTTGCGGCGGCCGAGCGGGTTTGGGAACGCTACGCCGCGATGCCGGCCGGCGCGCTTACAGTACAGGGCGCCATCAACGCCATGCTTGGCCTCGTGGACCTTGCCCGGGGTGCGCTACTTGCCGCCTGTCCGGCATTTCACGACTCGTTGTCGGCGATGTCGCATGGTGCGCCCTTCACCTGGTTGATGGTGGTGGCTGCCTGGACGGCACAGGCAGAAGGCGGCCGGGGAAACAATGTGGCTGCCGCTGCCGCGCTGCGGCGCTCGGAAAAAGCCTACGGACCGCAGACAGCCGTGTATTTACCGGAACTTGAGCTTGCCCGGGCGTGGGAGCGAGCGTCGGTCGGCGAAATGGCCGCTGCCCAAATACATTCGGTACGCGCTGCGCAGACGGCGCGGAGTTTTGGGATGCACGCCGACGAGATGCGCGCGCTGCACACGGCGGTTCGGTTCGGCGATCAGTCGTGCGCGGCAAAACTGGAGGAACTAGCCAGAACAATGAACACTCCGTTGGCGGAGGCGATCGCTGCCCACGCCAGTGGCCTGGCCAACCACGACGGTGACCTGCTCGACGTCGCGGCACGACAGTTCGCCGACATGGGCGCGGTGGCACTTGCTGCCGACGCGGCCGCGCAAGCGGCCGCCGAACACAAACGCTCAGGCCACCGTGCCAAGAACGTTGAGTCATCGGCCCGGGCATACGGGCTGGCCCAACGAGGCGGACTACGCACGCCAGCAGTCGACGCAGCGGCCCGCCCCCTTCCGATCACGCCCCGTGAACGCGAGGTTGCGATGCTTGTGAGCTCCGGTTTGTCCAACCGTCAGATCGCCGATCGGTTGGTTGTCTCGGTACGTACCGCGGAGGGACACCTCTACCGCATCTTCGCCAAACTCGCCATCAACAGCCGCGACCAGCTGACCCAGTTGCTCGATCTGGATCAGTCCTGGACTAAAGACGACGTCCCTGGCCGACATCGCCTTCGTCACACCGTGGGGCGCCATCCTGGCAAATCCCGGAATAAGGTCAGCGACAAGACGATCAGCCCGTAGCCGCCGGGCTCGATCTGCCGAGACCGTGGCGCACGCACCGTGTGGTAGGCCCCGCACGCCGAACGTCGATGACTGGTTCACTTTTTCGCGGAGTCCCGAACCTTGAACATCGATTTGCGAGATCTACTCGACGCCGAGTCGATTCTTACTCTAGGTGGATCGGGGCCCTACTCTAGCTGTATCTGAGTCCTACTCTAGGCGCGACTGCGAACTACTTAAGTTGCGGCAAACATGCGGGCAGCAGCTGTAAGCCTCCTAGGCTTCCGGCATGACATGCCGCCCCGGGTTGTGCCCGGTGTTGAGAGACAGCCGTCGTAAGACAGGTAGTGCACTACTCATGCGCACAACATGACGCGCACGCATCCTGGTCTGCAGCTGACAGGAGGTAACGAATCCATGCTGGGTAAAGTTTCTCTCACGGCGCTCCTGCAGGAGCGAGCGACCCGACAACCCGACGCCACGGCTACACATTCATCGACTACGAGCTCGATCCGAATGGACTTTCCCAAAGTCTTACGTGGGCGCAGCTCCACCGTCGAGCGCAAGGCAATGGCAAGGTTCGACGTTCCGCCTTTACTGAACGTTACCGGCAGAACGAATTCGAGCGTGTGGACGCGCAGACGTGACTGCGACTTCTCCGAGCGATGCCGCGCTACGGGAATTAGGTGAGCAGACGCTCACGAAGCAGCGTGTTGTCGACCACATCGTCGAGCACCTCGCTGTGACCGGAGTCGACTACATCTTCGGCGTCGACGGCGCCAACACTTAGGACCTCTACGACCATGTGCGTTACCCGCGAGCAACTGTTCTACGGCGGCCGGTACAGCTACAACCGGTTCGCGCCGAGTCGGCTCGGGGCCGGTCCGGCGGCGATGCTCCCGGGGCTACCGTCCGTCGACGTCACCGATGCCGACGCATTTAGCGCGGCGGTGCGCACGGCGCTCGATGTCGATGGCCCGTCAGTCGTCAGCATCGAATGCGCAGCCGACGAAAGTCCGCCCCTCGCGACGTTTCTCGGGCCATTGATAGCCAAAAACGCTGTGTATCAGAACGTTACAAAGGAGAACAGACCCGATGTCGCTTTCAGCGCTTGACGACTTTGTTGCCCATACCGGCACCGCAGGGCCGATCGAGGGAGTAATCCGTATCGAGGCCTTACTGCGACCCGCGCCGCGTGTCTGCACTACATCGAACAGAACTGGACCGACATACAGCCGAAGAGTCTGCGCGAGAGGCTGGCGAAGGGCCGTGGTTTTGACAAGTAGACGGCCTGGATCGGAGAAGTAGGATGGTACTAGAGGCATTTCCGCTCACGCGCGCACAGGTGACGGAATCTTATAACCAAGCACTTCCGCTCACGCGGGGACAGTTGGCTATCTGGCTTGCGCAAGAAACGGGTCGCTTCGGTGCGAGGTGGCAACTGGCCTATCTTGTACGACTCGAGGGCGCGCTCACGCCCGACTTGTTTGAGCGCGCGATCCGTCAAGTAGTGCGCGAGGCCGAGCCACTTAGAGCCTCCTTTTTCCAGGTGGACGGCCAGGTTTTCCAAAAGACGGTTGATTACCCGGATGTCGAGCTTGCTCGCCATGACCTCATAGGATCGCAGGACCCTGTCCAGGAAGCCCATCGGCTAACATCCTCGATTCAGCGCACGGTGATGCCGCTTAATGGCCCGCTGTTCAAATTTGCGTTGTTACAGACACGGGTAGATGAATGGTACTTCTTCGTGTGCTGCCATCATATAGTGGCTGACGGAATCGGCCTTGCTCTTGTTTGTCATCGAATTGCAGTTGTCTATAGTGCCTTGGCTTCGGGCACGCCGATTCCCCCTGCTTTCTTTGGGTCGCTGAGTGATCTGATTGCTTGCGAGTTAGAATACGAAGCATCCGCCGATTATCTCGACGATCAGGCCTATTGGACCAACAACCTGCCGCCGGAAAGCGAACCGCGTTATCGGTTAGCGGCCGCAGCGGACAGGCGTGATCAATATGAGCCTTCTGCACCGGTTGAATTGGACCCTGTCGTTGTCGCCGGGATCAAAAGAATGTCGCAGGCGTTGGGGGTGCGTCGCTCGTCGGTGATTACTGCGGCGTGCGCGCTGCTGCTGCGTGGGTGCGACGTCGAGAGTTCGGAGGTAGTGCTCGATTTTCCGGTGAGCAGGCGTGTGCGACCGGAGACACAGACGGTGCCCGGAATGGTCACTGGGTTCGTCCCGCTGGTGTTGAAAGCCTCGCCCGGGTCTGCGGTTGCCAGTTTTTGTGAACATGTCGACACGCGACTGCGGGAAGCGCTGCAGCATCAGCGGTTCCCGGTGCACGAAATTGAGAACAAGGCACGTCTCCGCAACTCCGGGCAGACGTCGAATCGCGTAATTATCAATTTCATTCCGACTACACATCTGGCGAATCTTACCGGCGCTACGGCAACGGGGACTCTGACCCATACTAACCTCGTTGATCAGTTCGGATTGGACTTTTTCAGAGACGATGATCGGCTATTTCTCAGCACGCAGCCGAGCGCGACGACGAGTGGGACCGCGGGTGCTGGGCAATGGCTTTCGGATTGTGATGTCCGCGATTTAGTAAAGCGGTTGGAGCGGGTGTTGGTGGCGATGACCGCCG
>NZ_JBARMY010000175.1:0-5682 GCF_049802695.1 Mycobacterium sp. | reverse complement strand
GAAGACGATGCCGCGCTGCACTGCCGTCAGACGGTTCACCGGGGCGTGACGATCTATGGCTGAGGACCGGCAGCACAACGACATCGACGAGCGGGATGCGTCCGCGGGCCGGCCGAACCCGGTTGCTCATCGGAGCGCGGCACTGGCCCGGGCGCTGTGGCAGCGAACGGTGGCACTGAGCGCGGCGCTGCTGGGATTGTTGCGAACAGTGGTGCTGCCGAGGGCAGGCCGCTGGCTGCAGCCGCGCTGGCCACGGCTGGCCCTGACTATCGCCGCCGGTCTGCTGCTGTATGCCAGCTTCCCGCCGGTCAACTGGTGGTGGGCCGCCGTAATCGCCTTCGCGCTGCTCGCGTGGGTGCTGACCCGGCAGGCCACCACGCCGGTCGGCGGTCTCGGCTACGGCCTGCTGTTCGGTCTGGCGTTTTACCTGCCGCTGCTGCCGTGGATCAGCACGCTCGTCGGTGCGGTGCCCTGGCTTGCGCTGGCAGTGATGTCCGCATGTTTCCCGGCGTTGTTCGGCTTGCTCGCGGTCGCAGTGCGGCAACTGCCCGGCTGGCCGATCTGGTTCGCGGTGCTGTGGGCGGCGCAGGAATGGGCGAAGTCGACCGTGCCGTTCGGCGGGTTCCCCTGGGGAGTGGTGGCGTTCGGTCAGACGGACGGTCCGCTGCTGCCGCTGGTTCAGCTAGGCGGAGTACCACTGCTGTCGGCCGCGATCATGCTGCTCGGTTGCAGCGTGACGGCGATCGCCTTGGAGATCGTGGTGTGGTGGCGGCTCGGCCATCCGCAGCGCGTCGGTGACGCCGCGGACACCAAGGACTCAGCCGCCGCCAGTGCGCCCCCGGCTGTGGTGCTGCCGGGCCTCTGTATCTGTTTTGTGCTGTTCGCCGCGGTTGCCGTCTGGCCGCAGGTCCGGCACTCCGGTAAAGGGTCCGGCAACGATCCCGTCGTCACGGTAGCCGCCGTGCAGGGCAACGTGCCCCGGCTGGGACTCGACTTCAACGCCCAACGGCGCGCGGTGCTCGACCTCCATGTCCGCGAAACCCTTCAGCTTGCCGACGACATGCAAGCCGGTACCGCTCCCAGACCCCAGTTCGTGATCTGGCCGGAGGATTCGTCGGACGTCGACCCGCTGATGAATCCCGACGCTGCCGAGCAGATATCGATGGCTGCCAGGGCGGTGGGCGTCCCGATATTGGTGGGCACGATCCTCGATATCCCCATCGCCGACAAAAGTGCCAACAGAGCACCCAAGGGACTGACCTCCGACATCCCCGAGTACACGAACACCGTGATCGTCTGGGACCCGGTCACCGGACCCGGTGAGCGGCACAACAAGCAGATCGTGCAGCCGTTCGGCGAGTACCTGCCCTGGCCCTGGCTTTTCCGACACCTGTCGGGTTTCGCCGACCGCGCGGGTCACATGGTGCCCGGGCCGAGCACCGGCGTGGTGCATGCCGCGGGCGTGCCGGTGGGGGTCGCCACCTGCTGGGAAGTGATCTTCGATCGCGCTCTGCGCGAGTCGGTGCGGGGCGGCGCCCAGCTGCTGACGGTGCCCAGCAACAACGCCACCTTCAACAAGACGATGAGCGAGCAGCAACTGGCTTTCGCCAAGGCCCGCGCCGTCGAGCACGACCGATACGTTGTCGTCGCGGGCACCACCGGAATCAGCGCCGTGATCGCACCCGACGGCGTGGAGCTGGCCCGCACCGACTTTTTCGTCCCCGCCTACCTGGACACCCAGCTGCGGCTCAAGACGACATTGACGCCGGCAACGCGGTGGGGTCCGGCCGTGCAATGGCTGTTCCTAGGAATAGCCATTGCGGTCCTTTTAATCGCGATACGGCACAATAGATTGTTCGCGGGCTTGTTCGCGGGGCGGTATCCGCGCCGGAATCGCCGCCGATTGCTTTCCATGGCAAACTCCGCAACGTCGGTGGGCGGACCCTCAGAGGCGCCCGACGCGCACGACGACGCAGAGCCGCCGCCCGACGGCGGCCGGCACGTAGCCCGCGCACTAGCGGATACCGCAGACACCGACACGGCAGACGAAGGAGCCACATGACCACCGGCCAGTCGACGTCCGAGGCTTGCGGTTCTCAGGGCCAGCGCCCTAGCCTGCGCACCCTGGTGATCATCCCCACCTTCAACGAGCGGGAGAACCTGCCGCTCATCCTCGGCCGGCTGCACGAGGTCCGGCCGGACGTCCACGTGCTGGTCGTCGACGACGACAGCCCCGACGGCACTGGGCAGCTCGCCGACGAGCTGGCAGCGGTCCACCCCGACCGGGTGCACGTGCTGCACCGCACCGTCAAGGACGGTCTGGGTGCGGCGTATCTGGCCGGCTTCAGCTGGGGGCTGTCCCGCGGCTACTCGGTGCTGGTGGAGATGGACGCCGACGGCAGCCATGCGCCTGAGCAGTTGCACCGGTTACTGGATGCCGTCGAGGCCGGAGCCGACCTCGCCATCGGATCCCGCTACGTCGAGGGCGGGACCGTGCGCAACTGGCCGTGGCGGCGTAAGGCGCTGTCCAAGACCGCCAACACGTATTCGCGGCTGATGCTCGGCATCGGCATCCACGACATCACCGCCGGTTACCGCGCTTACCGGCGCGAGGTGCTGCAGGCGATCGACCTGAGCGCGGTCGACTCCAAGGGCTACTGCTTCCAGATCGACCTGACCTGGCGAACCATCCGCAACGGCTTCACCGTTGTGGAGGTGCCGATCACCTTCACCGAGCGTGCCCTCGGGGTGTCGAAAATGAGCGGATCCAACATCCGCGAAGCGATCGTCAAAGTCGCCCAGTGGGGCCTCGCAGGTCGGCTCGACGGCAGGCCGCGTCGCACCGCCGTGACCGCCCAGCCGGCCGGAGACGCCGACCGCGAAACCCCACTGGGCGGATTTGCTGAGTCAGACCCCGCGGCGACGTGACTTGATCAATTCGAGGCGCTCTTTCAGCAGCTCGTCGAGCTCGTCGACCGAACGCCGCTCCAGCAGCATGTCCCAGTGCGTGCGCGGCGGCTTCACCTTCTTCGGCTCCGGCAGGTCGCCCTCGATCAGAGTGCCTTCCATGCCGTTGCGGCACAGCCAGTTGCCGGGAATCTCGGCGTCGTCGGCGAACGGAACGTCGAACTCCTCGCCGTTGTCGGTGCGGTACCGCGCGATCTGACGCGGCGCCAGGTCGTGGTTACGGTCGGTCTCGTAGCTCACCGCTCCGAGACGACTGCCTCTCAAGACACGATCAGCCATCGTTAACACTCCTCTTAGTTTTGTCCCGGGCTTACAACGCTGTAGTGGGCTGACGTAGTTCCCGGCCGAACTGCGCGCTTCCTCCTCGGGCCGACGCGACTGTCCATGATACCGGGATTTGCCGGTGGAGCCGATTATGTTGTCAGGCGTGACCCGTCGTCCGCGACCACAACCGTGCCGCTGGTGTGGACGCGACGTTTCCGACGTGGGCCTGGGCCGTCGGCGCCAGTACTGTCGGCGATCCTGCCGGCAGCGTGCGTACGAACAGCGTGCGTCGATCAGCGCTTCCCCCAGCCTGGCGTCCGACGCGGTGGTGCTGTCGGCCATGGAGGCGGCCCAGTTGTCCGACCGGGTGTACCAGGTGCGCTGCGCGGCCGAGGACGTGGTGACAGCGCTCGAAGAGGGCGCCGAACGCCCGGAGTTGCGGGATTTGTGCGACACGCTGATACGGGCTGTCCAGGCGGCCGACGGCTGGCGCTGAAGCCGGTACGGCACGGCCTGACACCGTGACACCCACCGACGACTGCAGGGTACAGTCACGCTGAACACGGTCCGGCCGGTCGGCCGACCCCGCCGAAGAAGTCGGCGGGCAGTTCGGCGGCCCAGCATCGCGACGTGAACAAAGCCCGGGGGTTGCGAGAGCGGGAGTGTGAATATCGTGCCGAAAACGTCCGTGCTTGCCCGCGGCTGCGCGGGGCCGACGAACGGCGCCCGTCACAACCACAAGCCACTTCGGGCACAAATTTGCGTTACTTGGTGAGCCCGCACTCACCGAACGACAGACATTAGGTGAGGGTGGCGATATGGCCGATCAGCTACAGCATGCGACCGAGGCGCTGCGTAAAGCGCTGGCTCAAGTCGAGCGGCTGAAGAGCAAGAACCGCGCGCTGCTGGAACGGTCCGGCGAACCCATCGCGATCGTCGGTATGTCGTGCCGCTTCCCGGGCGGCGTCGACTCCCCGGAAAGCCTGTGGGACATGGTGGCCGACAGTCGCGACGTGATGTCGGAGTTCCCCACCGATCGCGGCTGGGACCTGGCCGGGCTGTTCGACGACGATCCGGACGCGCCGCACAAGTGCTACGCCCGCTCCGGCGGCTTCGTCGACGACGTCGCCGGTTTCGACGCAGGCTTCTTCGGAGTGTCACCCAGCGAGGCGCTGGCCACCGACCCACAGCACCGGATGTTGCTCGAGCTGTCGTGGGAGGCGTTGGAGCGGGTCGGGATCGATCCGACGACGTTGCGTGGCAGCGCCACCGGCGTGTTCGCCGGGATCATCGCGCAGGGCTACGGCATGCTCGCCGAAGAAATCGAGGGCTACCGGCTGACCGGCATGACCTCCAGCGTGGCGACCGGTCGGGTGGCTTATGTGCTGGGGTTGGAAGGCCCGGCGGTCTCGGTCGACACGGCGTGTTCGTCGTCGTTGGTGGCGTTGCATATGGCGGTGCAGTCGCTGCGGTCGGGGGAGTGCGATCTGGCCCTGGCCGGCGGGGCGACTGTCAACGCCACTCCAACCGTGTTCGTCGAGTTCAGCCGGCACCGCGGCCTGTCGCCGGACGGCCGCTGCAAGCCGTTCTCGAACGCTGCCGACGGTGTCGGCTGGTCGGAGGGCGGCGCGATGTTGGTGGTGGAGCGGTTGTCGGATGCACGGCGGTTGGGGCATCCGGTGTTGGCGGTGGTGCGGGGTTCGGCAGTCAATCAGGATGGTGCGTCGAATGGGTTGACCGCCCCCAATGGGCCTTCCCAGCAGCGGGTGGTGCGTGCGGCGTTGGCGAATGCAGGGTTGAGCGCTGCTGAGGTGGATGTCGTCGAGGCCCACGGCACCGGGACGACGTTGGGTGATCCGATTGAAGCGCAGGCGTTGTTGGCGACGTATGGGCAGGATCGGCGTGCGTCGGGGCAGCCCCTGTGGTTGGGGTCGATCAAGTCGAATATGGGTCACACGCAGGCTGCGGCGGGGGTGGCTGGTGTGATGAAGATGATTTTGGCGATGCGCCATGAGGTGTTGCCGGCGACGTTGCATGTGGATGCGCCCAGCCCGCATGTGGATTGGTCGGCTGGGCAGGTGGCGTTGCTGCGTGAGGCGCAGCCGTGGAAGGCCGAGTCGGTTGATGGCCGGTTGCGTCGGGCGGGGGTGTCGTCGTTTGGGATCAGTGGCACCAATGCGCATGTGGTCATCGAGGCTGCTGTGCCGGTGGAGCCGGTGGTGGAGCCGGTGGAGCCGGTGGTGGTGCCGTGGGTGGTCTCGGCCAAGAGTGTGGCGGCGTTGGCGGCGCAGGCGGGGCGGTTGGCTGAGTTCGTCGGTGGGCATGCGCAGTTGGCGGCTGCTGATGTGGGGTGGTCGTTGGCGGGTCGGTCCAGCTTCGAGCATCGTGCGGTGGTGCTCGGGGCCGATCGTGGCGAGTTGTTGGACGGGTTGGCGCAGTTGGCCGACGGGT
>NZ_JBARMY010000174.1:0-6063 GCF_049802695.1 Mycobacterium sp. | reverse complement strand
GCCACCGACGGTGAACGCTCTGGCACCCATCGCCGATCCTGTGCGCCCGCCACCGATCCCACCGGCGTCGCCGCTGGGCGCCGACAACACCGCAGTGCGACGCATGATCAGCGAAAGGGTCACCGGCGCGTGCTGATTCAACGCGCGGTGCTGCTGAACGGCGGGGTCGTTGATATCCGGGTGCAAGCGCAGATCACCGAAGTCGGTGACCGATTGCGACCGCAACGCGGTGAAGACGTGTTCGACGCCGCAGGCGGAACTGTGCTGCCGGGCCTGCATGATCATCACGTCCACCTGTATTCGGCTGCGGCCGCTGAAGGCTCGCTGCAAGTCGGTCCGCCGCAGGTGCGTGACCGCGACGGCCTGGCGGCTGCGCTGGCCGGTGCGGAAGTCGGCGGCGACGGCTGGATACGCGCCGTCGGCTATCACGATTCGGTGGCCGGTCCGCTGGACCGGGCGCTGTTGGATGCGCTGGCACCGCCGGTGCCGGTGCGGGTGCAGCACCGCAGCGGGCTGGTGTGGATCCTCAACTCGGCGGCCCTTGCCAGAATCGGGCTGGCCGATCATCATGACGGACAGCTGCGCAGCGCAGATCCGAGTTGGTCGCTTCCCCTGCAGCGCCAGGACGCCGGCCTCGCCGCCGTCAGCCGGAGGTTGATAGGCTACGGCGTCACCGGAGTCACCGATGCCACACCGGATCTGGCCGCCGATGACATCGTCGAGCTGATCGAATTGCAGCGCCGCGGCGTTGTGCGCCAGAACTTGCGATTTCTGTCACCTGGAAAACGCATCCTGCGCGACGACGACCTCGATCTCGAGGAGCTGGCTTGCTGGATCGCCGACCGCCACACGGCGAGCATTCCGGTCGCAGTTCACTGCGTTTCCGCCGCACAGATCGTGGTGACGATCGCAGCCCTGAAGCAGGCCGGCATCCGTCGGGGCGACCGCATCGAGCACGCGGCCGTTACTCCCCGCGAGGTGGTCGACGACTTGGCCCGGCTCGGTGTGACCGTGGTCACCCAGCCGAATTTCGTCGCCGAACGCGGCGATCAGTATCTTGCCGACGTGCCGGGCGGCGAACACGGCGAGCTGTGGCGGGTCGCATCACTGCTCAGCGCGTCGATTCCGGTGGCGTTGTCGACCGACATGCCGTTCGGCGGAGACGACCCGTGGGCTGCCATGCGCGCCGCGGTGCGCCGCACAACGCCCAGCGGCGCCGCGCTCAACACTGACGAATGTGTTGCGCCGGCAACAGCTTTGGCGATGTTTCTAGGGCGCCCTGAGCGGCCCGCCGAACCACGCTGCATCCGACCCGGGCAGCCGGGAGACTTGTGCCTACTGAGCGTTCCGCCGGCGGTCGCGCTGGCCGAGTTGGACGCCGAGACCGTCGCCGCGACAGTTATCGGCGGTCAACTCGGGTATGCGGACGACTGACGGCGCCTCAGGAGATCTCGCCGACGAGGTAGCGCTGCAGAGTCGGCGCCACGGCGTCAACGAGCGCGTCGACGTCCATCGAGTGGATCGGCTCGATGCGAACCGAGTAGCGCATGATGCCCAGACCGACCACCTGCGAGGCACATAACGACGCCCGGAGCCGGATCTGGTCGGCGCCGAGGGCCTTCAGCAGTGGGTCGAACACCGGCCCGATGAACAGGCCCTGCGCGATGTCGGCCGTCTTCGCCAGACCCGCGGAGGCGATCGCGCTGGCGGCGAAGGGTCCGCCGCCGGTGTGGTCCCACGTCGAGATCAGCGTGTGCAGAGTGCGTCGACCGGCTTGGTTGGCACCCCCGCTGATGATCCGGTCGATGAACTCCGGTGTGCCAAACGGCAGACGGAGCTTCTTCGCGACCGGGTCGAGAATATTGCGCGTCAGCTTTTCGCGACGGCTCATTGCGTGAGGATATCGCAAAACTCGCCCGATACTGTGGAAGCTGATCAGCCTGGCGGCCCGAGCGCGGCGCGCAACCCAGCGCATTGGGCGGCGAAGAAATTCTGCGACACTCGCGCTCTCGACGCTACGTAATCGAAACCGTGGAAAGCGCCCGGTATTACCTCGACGTGGCAGGGGACGCCGGCGCTGCGGAGGCGTTCGGCGTAGGCGAGGTCCTGGTCATGGAAAAGGTCACAGGTTCCGACGCCGATCCATGCCGGTGGCAGCCCGGTCAGGTCGTCGCGCCGCGCCGGGACCGCGACCTGCGGGTCGGTGGCCCCGAGATACGCGGCCCAACCGAAGCGATTACTGCGCGGGCTCCAAAACCGGTAGTCGTGCCGCGGGGCACTGCCTGGGCTGCGATCGTCGAGCATCGGATAGACCAGCAGCTGCAATGCCAATTCGATTTCGCCGCGATCGCGGGTCCGCAGCGCCAACGCCGCCGCGAGGCCCCCGCCGGCACTCGCCCCACCGATCGCCACCCGTGCCGGGTCCACCGCGGGCGCTGTGGTCAACCAGCTCAACGCGGAATAGCAGTCGTCAAGCGCCGCTGGATACGGATGTTCAGGCGCGAGCCGGTATTCCACTGACGCAACCGTGATGCCCAGTCTCGAGCTGAAGCGGCGGCACAGTCCGTCGTCATGCTGCGCGGCGCCCATCACATAGCCGCCGCCGTGGATCCACAGCAGCGCCGGCGCGACGTCAGTGCTGCCGGCCGCCCGGTACACCCGGACCCGCGTTCCGGAGCTGAGCGTCAGCACCTCGACGTCAGCAGGTGTCCGACGGGATTGCAGCTTCATCAGCGCCCGCAACAGCGGCAGTGTCCTCGGGCCGACCAGCGTTCGCGGGGCGAACCGCGCAATTCTTCGGAGGTCAGGGTGGAAATCGGTGCTCGGCACTGACCCAGTATCACCTGCGCGTCGCCGGCGGTGCGGTGCCAATACCGCGAGACCCGGTCAACTCTTGGGCGCTGCCCCGCTGGCCAGCAGCTCGGCTCGCCCGATTTGAGTCACCAGGCTGGCCGAGTCGAAATAGACGCGCTCGTTCACGATGCGGTCGTTCTCGAAGAAGAACACCGCGATCACCGGGACTCGGAATGATTCGCCGGTTGGCGGAAGGCCGTAGAACTCGCCGTGGTTGGTGCCCAGCAGGTCGAACTCGACGATCACCGCGTCATCGGCTAGGTGATAGCGAACGTTGTCGTGACGCTGATCCGGAAACGCCCTTCGGGTGGTCCGGTAGTAGCCCATCACTTCGTCATCCCCGTCGAATATCTGTCCGGTGGCGATGATCTCGTAGTGCGGGTGCCCGTCGAAAATCTCCAGGGTGCGGTCGAATTCCTGGGTCACCTCAGTTTCCATGTGCTTCTTGATGACCTCGAGGCGGCGCTGCCGCAGATCGTCGCTGACCATCGAATGCTCCTTGAGAGTCCTTCGGGGTGCCGACGGCTTTCGCCTGGCCGTGGGTGCTGATTAGCAAACTAGTGCATTGTGCCGCTACGGCGGACGGGCTCGTCCGCGGCGAAAGCGGCGGTGAGCCAGTCGCACACGGCGGCGACCAGGACCTCCCGGTTCTCCCGTTTGACGATCTGGTGCCCGTCATCGTCGAACAGTAGGTAACGCACAGCCCGGCCCCGCGCACGCAGCGCCTCGACGATTTGTTCGGATTCACCTACCGGCACGTTGGTGTCATTCGTGCCGTGCACCACGAGCAGCGGAGCGCTCAACGCGTCGACACGGCGCAGCGGTGACAACGCCTCGAACAACTCACGGTCGTGAACAGGATGCCCGTACTTTGAGTAGGCTTCCTGCGCGATCCACGGTTCGGTGTTGCGGTAGAACGTGGACAGGTCACTCATCCCGCAGATGCTGATGCCCGCGGCGAACAGCTCCGGTTGAAATGTCAACGCGGTCAACGTCAGGAAACCACCATATGACCAGCCGGCGCATGCGATCCGGTCCTCGTCGGCCAGGCCGCGCTCGACCAGCAATCCAACGCAATCTGCGACGTCGTTGATCGCGGCGAAACGCTTCTCCTTGTCGTCGGCATGCGTGAACGACCGTCCCGAGCCGCTGGAGCCGCGAACATTCGGCGCGAACACCGCGATACCGGCGTTGAGCAGCGCGGGGAACAGTTCGTCGTAGCCGGGTCTGGCCTGTCCCTCCGGTCCGCCGTGCAGATACACCAGCGTTCCGACGTGCGGTATCAGGTTCGGCGGCCGATACCACCAACCCGTCAGCTTCAGTCCGTCACGTGCGGTGAGCTTTTCCAGTATCGGCCCGCTGCCCTTCGCGGCGACGATCGGTCCGCGACTGGGTTCACGGTCGATGCGCACCCACTCGCGTGACCGCGGATCCACCAGTTCGACGGTTCGTGGCATCGATGTGCCCTCGACAGTCATCGCAACCATCGAGCCGCCGGCGCTGATCGACAGTTGGCCGGCCACCGGCCCGGGTAGTGGGATCGGTTCCTGCAGCGTGTAGTCGACGAAGGACATAGTCTGTAATTCGCTGCAGCCGTGCATGTTCCACAGTAAGGCCACCGTGCTGAGGTCGTCGCTGACGATGAATTCGTCGAGGTCGCAGTCGGATCGTTCGGCGACCACTTGAAAGACGATCCCGTCCTCGGTGGCGGTGACCTCCAACAACCGGGCATGGTCAGAACCGTTGTCGCTGCGGACCAGTGCCCGCACGTAGCCTTTTGGGCTGTTCACATCGTAGAACTTGTGCGGGCGGTAAAGCTTGGTTTGCTCGCCCGTCGGGCCGTACCGGATCCAGCGGGGATGATGATCGTCCAGGATGATGCCGGCATCGGTGACAGATCCGGGATCGGTGGGCAGCAGCGCTGTTTCAGTCAGCCCGTGCAACAGAATCAGTTCCCGGTAGCCACGCGGACCCACTCGTACCAGCGACGCTCCGGACCAGGAGTCGATCAGCCGGCCACCTGAACGCTTGTCCAGCACAATGCAGTTCCCGCCGGAGGGATCGATCAGGCACGATGAGCCGACGCGGTTCTCCCCGGTCAGGATTGTCGCCACCCGGGCGCCGTCCCAACCGACCAGCTCGGCGGTGCCGGTTTCTTGCCGGTCGATTCGCCACGCCGATGGGTCGTCAGGATCAGTTGTGACGGCCCAGATCTCGGTCCGGGTGCCGCCCTCGGGTGCCACCTCGCAGGCGAGCCAGTGCCCGTCGGGGGAATGGATCACGCGTGTGACGGGACCGTTGACCGGCAGCGCAACATCGCGTGACGAGCTGGCCCGCCAACCGGTCAGGAAGCGCTGTACCGCCCGGGGGTAGCCGCCGTCATCGACGATGTGGGCGAAAACCGTCGCGTCGGGAGCCAGCGACGCGCCGTAGTTCGCCCGTACGTGTTGCACCGCCATGTCAGCCGGCCATGTTCTCGAGAACCGCGAGCTGCCTGCGGGCATTGCAGGCCAGCCTCGTCGTCAAATCGACGAGGTGAAATTCTTCTTGCACGCCCATCATTCGCGGCGTCTCACGTACCACCCATTGATGTTAAGGGCAGATGGAACATTCCGCTTTGCCGAACGGTGTTGAGCTGTCGAGGAAAACAGCTCATCGCCGTACACCCGTGAGGCCTCGCGGTATCGACACAGGCGGTGATCTAGCTGCACTCGCCACGAATAAGATTGACAGCAAACCGTTTTGGTGACCGATACGCTCCGGGCTGTGCAAAAACAGATGGTCAGCCTCCGCGCGACGGCAGAAATCAGGCCCGTCACCCGTGCGCTGTTGTTAGCCGGATGGAAACTCAGTCGATAACGATGAGATACTAAAGGCGAACTCGCACAACATTATTGGGGCGAGCGGCCAGACGCGTGGTTGCCGGGCCGGCACGGAACCGTTCGAGCTGGCGGGACCCGCACGGCAGCGGCTTGGCCGTTCGTCCCGCACCGCATCCTGGGTCCGTCATTCGCTGGGCAGGCCGGCGCCGCGGCGGGTGTCCCATCAGCGCTCGACCAGGCGTTTCACCGCGGGCACCGACTGCGACCCGTGCAAGAGTCGAGGTCTTGAAAACTTTAGTGCGATTGTCGTTTGTTAACGAATCCGCGGGGTACAGTCCCCGCATGACGGCACGACCGGCGACGCGTTATCCCGGACCGAGCATGGCGA
>NZ_JBARMY010000173.1:0-1890 GCF_049802695.1 Mycobacterium sp. | reverse complement strand
CGGTCAGCTGCGCCTCGGCGCGGTGTTTGCCTAAATCGGCGTGCAACGCCTCTTCCAGGGCGCTGGATTGCTCGGTGAGCAGCGCCCGCAGCGAGCGCAGCTGGCGGCGCCGCCAGGCCAGCGGTTTGGTGCGCCCACTACAAAAGGTGTTGCGGACCCGCGCGACCGTGGCGGCGATATCGGCCGCTGTGGTGGTGTCACCGGCGGGCGAGGACATCACCTCATCATACATAAACGAAACCGTTCCGTTTCATTGATTATGCGGTGGTACGGAGTGCGGCGCGACGTAAGGCGAGCCGTGTCCATCGGGCTGTCGGCCGAGCGGGTGCAGCGTGGCGGCTAGTGTGGCGCAGCGATCGTGGATGGCTGCGGCGTGTCAGCCGAACAGCGGCAGGGCGCGTTTGCGCGCTAAGGCGTTCATTCCGGCCTGGATGCTGTCTTGCACCTCGCGGTACTTGCTTTGCAGGTAGGCCTCATCGTCGGCGCGCTGCGGGTCGTGCTCGACGTCGATGGCGGGCATGAACCGGGTGCGGATCTTGGCGGGCAACGGCAGCTGGGGCAGCGCGGCCGAGGCGATGCCCCAGGGCAGCGACACCGCCAGCGGAAACACTTTTACGCGCAGCAGCCGATCCAGGCGCAGCGCGCGCGAGAGCCGATCACCGCGGATCAGCACTGGCATTGCGTCGGCACCCCCGACGGTGGCGATCGGCACGATCGGCACCCCGGCGCGGATCGCCATCTTCACAAACCCGGTGCGCCCGGCCAGGGTCGCCCGGTCGCGTTCGCGCCACGGGCGAAGCGAATCCACCTCACCACCGGGCCACAGCGCGACGTCATGCCCCTCGGCCAGCGCGGTCGCGATGGAATCCGGCGCGGCCGGCAACACGCCCATCGCCCGGAAATAGCGGCCGATCAGCGGAATGGCCATCAGGGCATCATGGGCGGTGCCATGCAGCGGACGCTGCGGCCCAAAGCGGCGCCACCACTGCACCCCGACCGTCCAGGCATCCCAGACAAACGGGGCACCGGAGTGGATACCGATCAACAGCACCGGCGGCTCGGGCACGTTGTCCCAACCGTCTAACTCCATCCGAAACCAGTAGTCGATCAGCGTGTTCCACAAATACTTCGCGCGCTGCATCGCCGCCTGGTCTTGCCCGCTGAGATCCCACTGACCGGCCCGCTGCGCGACCCACCCGCTGATGCCCCCGGCGTGCTCTTCGCGCCGGCGATCCGCTGCCGCGCGCGCCTGCTCGGCGTAGCGGTCAGCTTGTTCGCCACGCTCCGTAGAGCCATCGTCACTGCGACTCATCTGCTACCTCGTTCCTCGGCCCTCGACAAGCGCCTCGTTACGCCTCCACCGGCTCAAACAACCAGTAGGCGCTGGGTTGATGAGCCGACCGCGGCCGGTTACGCGATACACCTGCACCACACGTGCGCCGTGCCACCGAATTCGCGCAGCAAAGCTCACCGGCCACCCCACGTCGGCGGTTTCGGGCGCCGTCAGTCATGTCGATACCGTCGGTTTCAGTTGTGGTTGGGGGCGGCGGCGCCGATGGCGCGCAGCAGATAAGGCACGAGGTGGTCGACCAAGGCGGCCACCGGTACCGCGGTGGTGTCGGGGCGGGTCAAAAACACCCGGCTGATGATCGGGCCGATGATCAGGTCGGTGATGATGGCGGGGTCTTGGCCGGCGGGAATCTCGCCGCGCTGCGCCGCGCGGCCCAGCACCGCGGCGACCCGATCACCGATGGGCGCGACGATGGCGTCGATGAGCACCCGCGCCAGAGTGTCGTTGTGGGCGGCTTCGGCGGTCAGCGCGCGAAGGAGACGCCCACCGGGTCCATCGAAGGTGGCGGCCTTGTCATGCAGCAGCGCTTCTAGATCCCC
>NZ_JBARMY010000172.1:0-3502 GCF_049802695.1 Mycobacterium sp. | reverse complement strand
GGCTGGCGGTGGCCGAAGCCGCCGTGCGTGGTCCGCTGCAGATCGCGGTGGCCTGTGACGAAAAGCGATCGCCGCTGTTGGCCGATGCCCGTCGGCTGGCGCCGGGCGGGGCGATCGTCGTCGGCGGTCCGGCGAACTCCTCGAAGTTACTGGCTGAAAGGGATCGGGTGGCCGGCGCTGACGCCGCTTATGTGTGCCGCGGCAAGGTCTGCGATCTACCGGTTACCACCGGGCCAGAACTGGCGGTCGCGCTCGGTCCGTCGCGGTAGCGTGGGCCAACATGTCGACTGCCGAACACATCGCCGACGTCGTCAACCGATACATCAGCCTGGTGGCCAAGGGCAGCGCCGACGACATGGTCGAGCTCTACGCTGACGACGCCACGGTCGAGGATCCGGTCGGCGGCGAAGTCCACATCGGCCGGCAGGCGATCCACGGCTTTTACTCGGCGATGCAAAGCGTGGAACGGGAGTGCGAGCTGGTGTCGTTACGCGTCGCCGGCAACGAGGCGGCGTTCCAATTCCGGCTGACCGTGAAAGGCGGCGACGGCGGGATGCGGATCGAGCCAATCGACGTCATGGTGTTCAACGAGGACGGCAAGATCGCCGCGATGAAGGCCTACTGGTCAGCGGCGGACGTCACACCGCTGTAAGGGTTGTCGCCGCTCGGGAAAGGTCTAGAAGAAGACCGCAAACCACATGGCGATGTAGTGGCAGATGGCCGCCACCGCGGTGCAGGCGTGGAAGAACTCGTGGTAGCCGAACGTCCTGGGCCACGGGTCGGGCCAGCGCAGACCGTAGAGCAGACCGCCGACGCTGTAGATCACTCCGCCGACGACGAGCAGCGTGAACGCCGCCACCCCGGCACCGTGCAGAATCGTCCCGGTGAACCACACCGCCACCCAGCTCAGCAGCAGGTACAGCGGCACGCCGACCCAGCGCGGCGCCGAGGGCCAGCAGACTTTGAGCAGGGTGCCGGCCAGCGCGCCGCCCCAGACGATCGACAGCACGAGTTTGCCCGCCTGCGGCGGGAAGTTCAGCATCGCGAACGGCGTATAGCTGCCCGCGATGAACACGAAGATCATCGAGTGGTCGAGCCGCTTCATCACGTTACGGGCGCGCGCCGACTTCCAGTGCACGCGGTGGTAGGTGGCGCTGACGGCGAACATCGTCACCGCCGCGGCGGTGTAGATGAAGGTCGCCAACCCGGCCTTCAGACCCACCAGAGGCCAGGACACCGAGATCAGGGCTGCCCCCGCGACGACGGCGACCGCGGCGGAGTAGACGTGGATCCAGCCACGGAACCGCGGCCTGGTCAGTACGTGAGCGAGGTGCTCGCCAATGGTGTCCGCTGAATTGTCCGTCTCGGTCAACACTGGCTGTGGGGCGGTGCTGGTCTGGCCGCTCAAAATCCCTCCCTGGCTGCAGTACCGATGACAGCTACGTCTACCCACCTACGTTACGGAATTAATGGGCGTCTTCCTGTGGTGGCGCGCTGTGAGATTTCCGCTAATTTTCGGCGGTCACAGTAGGCTGGGTGGCCGTGGAAATCATCCCCAGGCGACTCAAGGAGCCGCTGTATCGCGTATACGAGATGCGGCTCCGTCAGGGGTTGGCGGCGTCGAGGCCGGACCTGCCCCGCCACATCGCGGTGTTGTGTGACGGCAACCGGCGCTGGGCCCGTAGCGCGGGGTACGACGACGTCAGTTACGGGTACCGGATGGGTGCCGCCAAGATCGCCGAGATGCTGCGCTGGTGTCAGGAGGCCGGCATCGAGATGGCCACCGTCTACCTGCTGTCCACGGAGAACCTGCAGCGCGACGCCGGCGAACTGGCGGCGTTGATCGAGATCATCACTGATGTCGTCGAGGAGATCTGCGCGCCGGTCAACCGCTGGAGCGTGCGCACGGTGGGGGATCTGGAGCTGATCGGTGAGGAACCGGCCCGACGGCTGCGCGACGCTGTCGGATCGACCTGCAGTGACGGCGGCTTTCACGTCAACGTCGCGGTCGGGTACGGCGGCCGTCAGGAAATCGCGGACGCGGTGCGCGCGCTGCTGGGCAAGGAACTCGCCAACGGTGCCACCAGGGAAGAGCTCGTGGAGTCGGTGACCGTCGACGCGATCGCCCAGAACCTCTACACCTCCGGGCAGCCCGACCCCGACCTGGTCATCCGGACATCCGGTGAGCAGCGGCTGTCCGGGTTCCTGCTGTGGCAGAGCGCCTACTCGGAGATGTGGTTCACCGAGGCGTACTGGCCCGCGTTCCGCCGGGTCGACTTCCTGCGGGCTTTGCGTGACTACAGTTTGCGACACCGCCGTTACGGCACGTAAGTGCGTGCCAAACTGGTCTGATGGCTGCGCCGTCGGCTGTGGTGTTCGTACTGAGCTGGTGGCTGGGGCTCTATCTGCTAGCCCGCGACCCGCGCAAGCCGGTGCTGGTGTTGGCGGCGGTCGGACTATGCAGCTTCGCGAGCGTAGTGGCGCTGGACGCGGTGCGGCTGGTCGGGCACGCTGCGCTGCTCAGCCACCTCGAGATCTACCTGGACGCTGTGCCCGGTGTCGCCTGGTTCGCGGTACTCGTCGAGTTGGCCCGCCCGAGCGACAGCTCGCGGGTGCGCACCGCTCTGCTGGTGACCGGTGTCGGCGCGGTGACTTTACTGGGTGCCGCGCTGGCCGGGGGAGTCGAGGGACCGCTGCGGGCGGGCCACCTGGTGATGCTCGCCGCGATCTCGACGTCCACGCTGGGCGCCATGGTGGCGGCCCTGGCCCGGCCCGCTCAGCACTTGCCCGCGTCCGGGCTGATCGTCCTCGCCACACTGTTTTTCGCGCTTAGTAACGCCATTCTCATCATCCCGCTGGGTCTGGTGCCCAGCTGGCTGGCGTTGGCAGGCACCGGGTTCGACGTCCTCTCGCTCGGTGTGGCGGTGGCGCTGTGGGACGCCTTCGACGAAGGGCAGGCCCTGCGTGCCGACATGCTGCGTTCGTTCGTCGGCAGCGTCGTGGTGGCGGTGCTGTTCGGTGGGCAGGCTCTGGTCGGTGTGGCGGTGACTCGCCGGGAGCACTCGGCGCAGAGCGCGCTGACGGCGCTGCTGTTCAGCATCGTGGCGATCGCGGTCGCGATTCAGGTGCTGGCCGGTCCGCTGGCCGGCGTGCTGGACCGATTGGCGTTCTCCGGATCGCCGGCGCTGCGCGCCGACCGGGCCGCCCTGCGGGGTACGGAAGCGGCGTTGCCGCTGCGGTCGGTGCACTCGCTCGGCGAGGTCGACGACGACACCTTCGCCCGGCTGACTCGCCGGGCGCTCGGCCACTACGGGGACCTGACCAAGCTGATCGCCAGCCCGCTGACGGCGTTACCGGTGATCGATGAGCGGCTGGCTGCCCGCGGGGCGCCCGACCAGCCGTTGGAGCGGGCCAACGAACTCAAAGCCGTGCTGGCCGACGCCATTGCCCGGCTCAAGCCGCGCGACGGCGGCGAATTCGGCACCACTGAGCAGTGGCGGTA
>NZ_JBARMY010000171.1:0-13863 GCF_049802695.1 Mycobacterium sp. | reverse complement strand
GGCCTCGCCCACCCTGCCTGACACGCCGCCGCCTGCCACCGGTCCGCCGGCGCTGAATGGGCCCGGCCCCCACCCGCCGGGGGCCAGCACCGAGCTTCCACCTGAGCCGGCACCACCGGGGCTGCCGGGAATGAGCTGCTGGCCGATCGAGGCATTGAACTGGCCGAGACCCAGCGGGAAGTACCCGGCGTCGCCGATGTCGCTTTTGACCGTCGTGCGGTTGGCGACGGTCAAGTTGGCGAACTCGTTGTAGAGCAGGGTCAGATAGTTTTGGGGTGACGCCGGGGTCGTTGTCGCCGATGTGCCCGTCGTCGTCGATGCCGCCGACGACGAGAGTTGCTGCAGCGCGTGGGTCACCGTCGACGATGCCGACGTCGAGGATGCGTTGGAGGCCGCCGCGGGCAGGGCGTCGGGATTGGTGGTCACCGGTGGGTCGGCGAACGGGGTGACGTCGGAGGCCGAAGCCGAGGCCCCGGCGTAGCCGTACATCGCTGCGGCGTCTTGGGCCCACATCTCGCTGTACTGGGCTTCGGTGGCCGCGATCGCCGGGCTGTTCTGGCTGAAGAAGTTGGTGGCCTCCAGCTGGGTCAACTGCAGGCGGTTGGCGGTGATCAGTGGCGGGGGCACCGTCGCGGAGAACGCAGTCTCATAGGCACCGACTGCGGCGCGCACCTGGGTGGCGGTCTGTTCGGTCTGGGTGGCGGTGTTGCTCATCCACGTGACATACGGTGCCGCGGCCGCCGCGGCTGACTCGGAGGCCGGGCCCAGCCATTCCTCGCTGGTCAACCCACGGATCACCGAGTCGTAAGCCGCAGCCGCCGACCCCAGTTCGGCGGCCAGTGAATCCCAGGCCGTCGCCGCGGCCAGCATGGGCGCCGGCCCCGGACCTGAATACATCCGTCCCGAGTTGATCTCTGGCGGTAACGCCCCGAAATCCAACCCCGTCCTCCTTCAGGCTGACTTGCGCTCACTACGAGGCTAAAGCCACCCGCCGACGGACATCGAGCTCAAATGCAACAGTTCACGCCTGGTCCGCCACTGTTCACACCTCGATAACTTGCGTTAATCCGCTGTTGGGGAATTCGCACCGCGACGTTAGCCGGAACCGTGCGCAGCGAAGACGTCGTGCACCGTTGTCAAGCGAATAAGAACACGGAGGACCCGGTCGCCCGAGTCCTCCGTGCTACGGAAATCGCGGAAGTTACCGCCGCAGGTCTGTTGCTGCCACCTGCACGAAAATGCCGGTGTCTTCGGCCATCAGCAGACCACGACCCCGAGGAAGCGGACCACCCTTCATCTTGCCGCGGATGAAGCCCTCGTCGGGGTCGGCATCCATCACCAGCAACGGCGCGTTGGCTTGGGCCAGCGCCCGCAGCATCGGGTCGCTGCCCGCCGAGGACCATCCACCGAAGGTGCGCGTGACCAGCACGTGCAACCCGACGTCGGCTGCCCGCGTGACCCACGGCGCCGCCTTGTGCAGTGGCGAGTCGAAGCCGGGCGGCAGTTGCTGCACGTCGTCGATGATCAAGAAGATCTCCGGGCCGCTCCACCACGTCCGCGCCAACAACTGTTCCGCGGACAAGCCGGGCGGCGGTTCCCGACGGCTCAGCACCTGGGCAAGTTCGTCCATCATTGCGGAGACGCCGTCGAGGTTGTAGGCGAACCGCTCCACGTAGTCCGAGCCCAGCATGGTCAGCAGCTGACGACGGGGGTCGGCCAGCCACACTTGCGCTGACGGGCGCGACGTCGGGGGCGCACTGCTGGCTCCCGGCGCGTAGACCCGGCCGATCTCGGACATGATGGTCGCCAGCGTTGTAGTGCGGCCGCACTCACGCCGGCCCGTCACCATGAGGTGCGCGTTCTCGGCGAAGTTCAAGTAGACCGGCTGCAGGTCCAACTCGGAGACCGCGTATGCGATACCACCGGCGCCGACACCCCGCCGACGGTCGTTTGCGGCGACCGCCCGCACCTGGTCCAAGCCGAACCGCGCCGGCAGCCTGCGCACCGGACGGGCCTGACCCACCGCGATCTGCTTGACCGCTTCGGTAACGCTCTCGGACTCGAACACCGAGTTCGGCGTGAGGTCCAGTGCGGGCCGGGCGATGAGCGTGTGCAGACCTGATTGCGGGTCGCTTTCCAGGCGCACGTAGTTGACCGCGACCATGCCGCGACCGGGCTTGACCGGAACGTCCTTGGCGAACCGCGACCGCACCAGCTTGGCGTCTTCGACGGCGGCCAGCCGCAACTCCACCCGTGAGCCGAAGCCACTGCGCACCGGCGGCCGCAGCTCCGACTCGCGGTCGGCGGTGACCACCACGTGCACACCGAACGAGGGGCCTTGGTTGATGATCACGTTGACCTGCTCGATAAGGACTTCGTTCTCCTCAGCGAGCGCTCGGTAGTTGTCGATCACCAGGTACACGTCGCCGAACCCGTCGTCGGGCACCCGGCCGGCTTCGCCGCCGAACTTACGGCGCCGGAACACCTCCATCGAGGGAACGTCGTACTCGAGGAAGGTGCGCTTGCGCTCCCGGACCAGTCCGAACACCTCGGCGATCGTCCGCCGCACGCTGTACGGGTCGGTGGGGCCGACCACGCTACCGACGTGCGGCAAGCCGGCCACCGTGGTGAGGCTGGTACCGCTGTAGGCCAGGCAGTAGAACTGCACCTGCTCCGGTGTGTGCGTCAGCGCAGCCGAGCAGATCAGCGTCTGCAACGCGGTCGTCTTACCGGCACCACCGGCACCGAGGAACAGCACGTTTGAACCCGGCCCCGAGGTGTTCACCGTCCACGGCGGCTGGTCGTGTTTGAACGGACGGTCGATGAGGCCGATAGGAAACACCAGGTTGCGGGCGGAGCCGTAGGCCTCCTGCCACGGGCGGCCGAGGAACCGGTTGACCAGGTCGTCGATCGCGACGGGCACGTCGAGCGGCGGTTGCCATAGCCGATAGGGCTCGAAATCGATCCGGCGCAGCTGATCGATGATGACGGTACCGACTCTCGGGGTCCGGACTCCGGTGTCTTCCTCGGGCGGCTCGCCGCCGTCCCGGTCGGCAGGCCGATCGCCGTTGCTCTGACCGTTGGCTTCGCCGTTCAGGCCGTTCGTCGACACCTCGCCGTTGGGGCCCAGATCGCCATGGCTGACCTCGAGCGGTGTGAACGCGTTGGTGAACAGCTGCGGGCGAATGTAATCGATGGAGTGCGTCAGTGGCCTCGCGTCGCCGTCGAGTGAGACCCCGCGGTGGTAGTCTCGCCACATGAACTCGGCCTGGAACCGGATGAGGTCCTCGGAACTCTTCCGGAAATATCCGAGTCCGGCCTGAGCCGGTAGGTTCACCGCGTTCGGCACACCTGCGGCCTGTGCCGCCCCGGCGGTACGCGCTTTCAACACCAGCCGGTAACCCATGTTCTCCATGAGCTTTTCGGCCCGGCTCTCGATGGTCTGCGACGCCATCATCAGGTGGATCCAGTAGGCGCGGCCCTGCCGGCCGATGGAGTCGAGCACGTCCACCGCGGTGGGCATGATGCGGAACCACTCGTAGAACTCGTCAATCACGACCACCAGCATGGGCAGCGGCGGGATGTCTTGACCGCGGGCTCGCATCCTGCCCCGCATGTCGTTGTACTCTTTCGCGTCGTCGACGCCGGAGCTGAAGCAGATCTCCTTGCGCCGGGCGATCTCGCCCCAGAGTGCGTCCAGGAAGCGCTCCATCAGCGCCTGGTCGTCTTCGAGGTCGGTGATGATCCGCGAGACGTGCGGTGTCCCCTCGAACGGCTTGACCGCCGACCCACCCTTGAGGTCGGCCAGCACGAATTGCAGTTCCTCCGGTGGGTGCCCCAGCATCAGCGACTCGATCACCGTGCGGACCAACGTCGACTTACCCGAACCGGTGGTCCCCGACATCACGCCGTGCGGGCCGTCGCCGCCTTCGTCGAGGGATTTCATGTCCAGGAACAGCAGTTCGCCGTTGTCGGAGCGGTTGCCGAATGGGATCCGCAGCCGGGAGCGGCCCAGTGAATCGTGGCGCGCGTTCCACAGTTCGCTGAAGTCGATCTGGGCAGGGTCGTCAACGCCGTAATAGGACAAGATGTCTCGGGCGCCGATGTGCACGACGCGCTGCCCGATCTCCTCGTAGGCCTCGGCGAGGCGCCAGTGTGCCAACCCCTGCGAGAATTGTTCCGCCTCGAATTCCGTCAACCGGTCCGCAAGCGCGAAGAACCAGGCGTTCTCGTCGATCACCATCCAGGTGTCGCGGTCGCGTGGCAGCGTCTCGACGATCCCGTTCTTGTCGGTGAACCGCAGCACCCGCTCCGGCGTGGTCGTCCATACCGAAGCGCCGGTCAGGTCGAAGAACGTCACCCCGTCGACGCCTTCCGCGCTGATCACGTACTCCCACTGCGGGTCGACGATGTCGGCGATGATCAGGTGATGCGGTGTGGGTGTCTCCGCTGAGGACGTGGCGTGGCGGGGCGTGAAAGATCCACGCCCGGCGAACAATTCAGCTTGCTCGGCGGCGAAGTCGCGCACCGACGTGTACACCATCCGTGCGTTGCCGGCGGCGTCGTGGCGGCGGGGGTCGCCGACGTGCGGCAACCACTTCACCCAGTCCCACTTCTCGACGTCGGAGGTCACCACGATCATTTGCATGTGATCGGGACCGTGCGAGAAGGCCAGTTGGCAGATAATGGCGCGCATCAGGCTCAGCACCTGATCGCGGTCGCCGACCAGCGAGTACCACGGCTCGACCAGCAGCGACAGCATCTTGGGCAGGTTGTAGACGACGCTCTGATAGCGACCGAACTCCTGCAGCGCCTTGCCGGTGACCGGCTCGAGCTCGATGTCGGTCGGCATGTTCTGCGGCTCGCCCCACGTCACCTCGGGACGGGTCATGCCCACCCCGATCCTGACGATGCCGAAGTTGAGGTCCTTGCCGTCGGGCTTGCGCTCCCACATCCGTCCGGATCCGATCGCAGCGGCCAAAGTGGTAGGAGCTGGATGGAACCACCGGTAGTTGTGGTCCATGCTGTCCGCCGACTCCTGCGCGGTCTCGCGCAGCATGTCCAGCATCAGCATGAACTGGGCGCGCATCGCGTCGAGCTTCGGCCGGCTCATCTGCTGCTGACCGCCGAATCGGCCGCCAAACATCATCATCCCGACCCCACCGATCATGAAGATCGGGAAAATCGCACCGGCACCCAGGAACGTCCGGGATCCGCTGGCCACCGTCATACCGACCATGCCCACCAGCAGACCGACCACGAGGACGCCGACGACCACGATCCACCACGGTTTGCCCTCCGGCGGCGGAACGCTTAACGGTGTGGGGAGAACAATGTTCTCCGGCTTGACCATCGGAGCGCGCTCCGGTGTGGGCCGGGCATATCCACGTTTCACTTCGGTACCGCCAACTCTGCAGGGTTCGTATCTGTCGGAAGAGTGTCGTGTCGCACCAACGCGTCGGCGCGCGATAGTGCCGGGCCGGGTGCGAGTAGTCGTAACGCCACCCACGGCGCCGGGTCGGGTTGTTTGGCCAAGCCCAGCGCGGCACGTGCATCGCGGGTGTTGTCCACGCCAAAACGCACGCCGGAATCTGAGAGCCACCATAGCGATTCCGCTGTGGACGCGCCTGGATCGTTGCCGGTGACCACAATAAAGTTGGTGTAGTCCGGCCCGAAGAAGACCTTGTCGGCCTCGCGGCCCGACGGGTCAGCCTTCACCAGCGAGACCACCTTGTTCACATCGTCAGTGGCGATCGGAACCGTGGGCCCCGAGATAACCTGTACCCGCGCCCGTTCTTCACCGTTGGTCTTGGCCCACCACCAGCAGGTGGACGGATTGTCACGGATGTCGGTCACCTTCAGCGGGCTGTCCGGATAGGCCGACAGATCCAGCCCGTTGACCACCGGCAGCTTCGCCAGCGCCGCCGGCGACACCACCGCCGGTGCCGCGCCACCCGGGTTACCCGCGTTCTGAAGAATCTGGGCGACCACGGCGGACACCGTCTGCACACCGTTGGGAAGCACCACTGAATACTGCTGTGGACCGCTGATCTGCGGTGTGGTGAACACCGTTCCCACCGGACCCGGGGCGCCCGGGAAGTCGGCCGGAGTACCGGCGCCCGGCACCTTCGGCACGGACAGCTCCGGGCCCACCGGTATCGCGTCGAACAAGGCGCGGCTCATCGGACGGGCTTGATTCACCTGCTCGGGCGTCAACCCCAACGGCAGCAGCACCGCACGGTTGACCGCATCGATGCGTGACCGGCGGCCCTGGCGGATCACCCAGGTGTCGTTCTCGTAACGCAGCACCACCGCGTCGGAGCCGGTGACCACCCGCCGGCGACCGGAGAGGTCCGGAGTTCCGTCGATCACCGTCACCGTGACCGACGCCGGCGCGCCGGCGCCTGATGGCGCGGAGACCGTGTCGCACACCAGCCACGACGACGTCGCCGGGTTCGTCGGCGAAATAGCCGAGGGCGCGCCCGGGATGCCGACCAGCGGCCCGTGCGGCTGCTGGGCGATCTGGCTCGCCCGCACCTTGTGCGGGTTGTCGGCGCGTCCGGTGATCAGCCGTGCCGAGGCCAGGTTCAGCGCCGGGTACAAGGTGTTGCCTACCCGGACATAGAGTGCTCCGGTATCGCGGTCGGCGATGATCGGCGACTCGTTCATCTGGCCGGACGGGCTGATGAACGAGTACAGCAGCGCCCCGAGGCAGATCACCAGGGCCGCCGACACGGAGGCGACCACGGCCAGGGCCTGCCGACGGCCGGGTTCGACCTCCATGCGCACGCGCCAGCGCGTCAACGCCACCGCAGTCCGGCGCGCCAGGAATTGATAACCGGTTACCTGGGTCCGGGTCGAAAGCCCTAGACCGTAGCCGGACCCCCGTCTACGCTCGCCGTCAGCCACGTGCGCTCACCGCCTCCCGACGAAATGCCTGGCTGTCACCTGAAACGCCGCTCACGCCGCTAACGCTAAGCCAATGACGCTGACCCCGCCACGCGGCGACGTCACCGCCGGCGACAGCGCGGCGGCTGTTGACAGTGGTGTTTACCACTGCGCCGTCTTTCCTCATATTTCCTCTGGACTTGTCGCGACTACCCCGAGCATCGTAACGACGGACGGCATTCTTGGCGCGTCGAGAAGTTCATTCGTCACGAACCGGTCACCGGCCGGCTACCGGCGGCGGTGGGTCGAGGCGCTCGCGAGCAGTCCGCCGACGCCGCCAGCTGTTAACTTCGGTGGCCATGGCAGGAGCTGCGCAACCGACTCTGAAGTCGAACAGCGATCGCAGCGCGTTGCGTGACGTGGTGCACCGATATGCCGCCGGGGTCGACGACCGGCAGTTCGATTCTGTGTCGGCTCTGTTCACCCCCGACGCCGAACTGTTGCTGCCGGAGCCGCCGGACTCCCTCAATCCCGTCCGGCGACACGACGGCCGCAACGCGATTCGAGCCGCGATCGCCACTGTCGCCGCTGTCCTGCGCACCGAGCATGCGACCGTCGGCGAGGTTTACGACGCCGGCTCGCGGCCCGGCATCGCACACGGACGCATCACCTGCGTCGCCCACCACTGGGCGCAGCGCGCGGACGACTTCACTGATGTGGTGTGGCACCTGCGCTACGACGACGAATATCAGCTGACCGGGGAGGGCTGGCGGTTTCGCCGCCGAGCGTTGACGATCAACGCCATTGAAACCCGCCCGGTGCGCCTGGTTCGCCCTGATGATCACGGCTAGCCCCGCACGGTGATCCGGATCCGTAAACTGCGAAGAAATGCTCGGTCACCCGACGCGGTGTCGGACCAGGGATCCAGCGCAACGGCGTTAGTTCTGGGAGGAGGTGGTGGCATGCTCAAACCACGCCGATTCGAGCGTGAATATGATCCGGGCCCAGTCCAGGTGCAGGCCCGCAAGGTGCACTTCGACATGTCTGACGTCCCGCTGCACTGGATTCCCGGGCACCCGGTCGCTTCGCACGTCGTCAGCGTGCTCAACATCCTGCTGCCCGCGGTCGAACGATGGTTCGTCGCCACGCTGAACGAGGCGTTGCCCCTGATCAAAAACCCGAAGTTGGCTGACGACGTGCGGGGCTTCATCGGTCAGGAGGCGACGCACGCCGACGTACACGAGCACGCGCTGCAGGACTTCATGGTGGCCCGCGGTGTTGATCCCAAACCGTTGCTGGACCAGGTCGAGTATTTCTTCTCGACCACCCTGGCGCCGACGACGTCGACCGATCCCAAACGGCGGCTCAATCACCTGTGTGACCGGCTGTGGCTGATCGCCGCGTTCGAGCACTACACCGCGGTGCTCGGCGACTTCGCGCTGAACAGCGCGTGGGACGACTACGGTGCTCATCCCGCCTTGGTCGACCTGTTCCGCTGGCACGGCGCCGAAGAAGTTGAACACCGCAGCGTCGCCCACGATGTCGCCGTCTACTTCCACAACAGCTATGTCGACCGGGTCCGCTCGATGCTGGTGGCGGTGCTGTTGATCGGTGTCTTCTTCGAGCGCGCCACCTGGTACCTGGTCAAGAACGACCCGGAGTGCGATTTCGGTTGGTGGAAGACGCACCGGCTGTTGATCGTGGACTCGGGTAAGCGTTTGCTCCCTTCGTTCGGCAAGCTGTTCGGCTCCAATACCTTCGCCTACTTCCGGCCCGGGTTTTCGCCGGAGAAGATGGGTTCGACCGCGCAAGCCGTCGCCTATCTGGCCAGTTCCCCCGCTGCGCGAGCGGCCCACCTGTAGACGTGGTGTTCGCCCGGTACCGCCAGACGCCGCCGAGCGTTTCCGGTCGCAGCCGCCACGACGTGTTGGTCGCCTTGGCGAACGCGGGCGTATCAGGCCTGCTCCGGCTGTCCGGGGCAGTGCGGCGCCCGACGGCGCCGGCCGACTGCGACAGCAGCATCCGGCTCACCGTGGTGGACCGCCGCGTCGTCGCCCGTGACCAAGACGTCGTGGCCCTGACTTTCTGTGGTGACGGTGCGCCGCTGCCGTCCTGGCATCCCGGCGCTCACCTGGACGTCCGGCTGCCCAGCGGGCGGGTGCGGCAGTACTCGTTGTGCGGAGATCCCACCCGGGGCGACACCTACCGCATCGCGGTGCGTCACATCGCCGACGGCGGCGGCGGATCCGCGGAGATGCACGACGTGTTGGCGATCGGGGCCACCGTCACAACTCACGGACCGCGCAACGCGTTCCCGCTCATCCTGCCCGGCTACGGCTCCCCCACTGCGCGGCTGCGATTCATCGCCGGTGGCATCGGCATCACCCCGATCCTTCCGATGCTCGGGTACGCCGATCACTTCGGCGTCGACTGGTCAATGATCTATGTCGGCCGCAGCCTCGACAGCTTGCCGTTTCTGGATGAAGTGGCCCCGTTCGGCGGGCGGGTCGAGATCCGGACCGACGACGAGCGCGGCATTCCCGACGCGGCTGAGCTGCTGGATGACTGCCCGGACGGCACGGCGGTTTACGCGTGTGGTCCGGCGTCCATGCTGACCGCCATCCGGAACCGGCTGTCCGGCCGCGACGACGTCGAACTGCACTTCGAGCGATTCGCCGCGCCGCCGGTACTCGACGGCGAGCCATTCGCCGCCTCGATCGCCTCGACGGGTGCCGAGGTCCACGTCGGCGCCCAGGAGACCTTGCTGGCGGCCTTGCGCCGCAGCGGTGTCTCAGCGCCGTATTCGTGCCAGCAGGGCTTCTGCGGAACATGTCGCACCCGGGTACTCAGCGGCGGCGTCGACCACCGCGACACCCTGTTGACCGACCCGGAGCGCGCGGACGGCGCGATGCTGGTCTGCATTTCGCGGGCGGCCCACGGCGAGCGGCTCACCCTGGACCTGTAGCGCGAGGCTTCATTCCGCCTTGGGCAGCGGAATCCCCTCGCTCGTCTGGAATTCGGCGTCACTCTGCGTCGACAAGCCCATCGACACCAGAGTCCGCGGGAAGAACAGGTCGGTCAGAACGGCCAGCCACATCGCCCAGTGGGCGGGGTGATCGAACCGGATTGGGTGACGTCGGGCACGGCAGCGGCGTCACCGGCGGGCGAAGACGTCGGGATGGTCAGGCACCTGGAGGTCGGTCTGCACTTTCAACCGGCCTTTTTCGGTCGGCAGCCCCAGCGTCTGGATGAGCGGTGCGGCGGTCACCCGGCGACCCAGGCCACCGTGCGGGTGTTGACTCGCGAGCCGTCGCTGAGCACCACGTGGTCGGCGTGCACTTCCTTCAGCGTGTGCCCCAGCCGAATGTCGACGCCGCGGCGCAACAGCACCCGCATCGCGCGGGCACCCAGCTTTTCGCCGACTTCGGGCATCACCTGCTCGGCCTGTAGCGGGAACGAAAGCCGTTTCTGCAGGACCATATTCGGGTAGAGCATCTGCATCTGCGCTCGGGGCAGAGCCGACGACACCTGAGGAGAGAACCTGATGGGAGACGACTCCCGCGATCGGATCGAGCACCGCCGCACCAGCGGTCTGCCCGCCGGAGAATCGCTGGCGGACGGCTGGCCGATGCCGGGAACCTTTCTGGTAGCAGCGGGCGGCACGGCGTTCGTGATCTGCCTGGGGGCTTTCGCTTGGACGCAAGTGGGTGTGGGTGTCGCGGCTTTCGTCGTAGCACTGCTCGCGCTGGGCGCCGGCCTGGCGTCGCTGACGATGGAAGGCAGACGGGCGCGCCACGTCGAGCGGGAACGGCTGATCAGCCGCCGGCTCGTCAAGCACGGAAGCTGACCGTCAGGCGACGACGCGGATGGTGTTCAGCTGACGGTCGGCAGGATCGGGCAACACCATGCCGGCTTGGACGGCAGAGCGCAGGTATTCGATGACAGCGTCGTTGAGCCGCTCGCCCGGCACGACCACCGGAATGCCGGGTGGGTACGGAGTGATCTGCTCGGCGGCGACGCGGCCCGCCGCCTTCTGCGCGGGAACGGCTTCCACCGCAGCAAAGAACGCATCGCGCGGCAGCATCACCGTGTCGAGTTGCAGATCTTCGGCGGACGGCAACTCGATTTGCGCCGGCCGATCGAAGGACTCGGCCGCGCTGCGCCAGCCTGCGATTGAGTCAACCAGCCGGTCAGCGCTGTGCCCGTCGTCGGCGAACGACAACGTCGCCAGGATGCGGCGGTGATCAGCTAATCCGACATCGAGATGGCGGGATCGACGTAGCCAGTCGCGGGCCTGATAGCCCGACGTGCCCGTTGCTGACACGTCGAGCAGCACCTGGAGCCGGTCCAGGTCGTGCGATGCCTCGGCGCCCAGCAACTGCTTCTCGAGCACCTCGACATCGGGAATCTGGTTCAATCGGGTGCGCACAAACGACGCCAGATCCAGTGCGGCGTCGAATAATTCGTGCCCGTGCTGGACCATTTGGCGCCGCCAGCCGTCCAGTGCGGCGTACACCATGACGTTCGGGCTGGTGGTTACCAGCTGGTCCGCGCACGCCCACAGTCGATCGTGTTCGACCAAGTTGCCCTGCAGGTGAAACACGGAGCTCTGTTCGAAGCCGGCGCCCATCTTGTGCGCGCTCACCACACAGACATCGGCGCCGGCGTCCATCGCCCAGGTCGGTAGGTCCGGGTGAAACGGCAGATGGGCACCCCAGGCCTCATCGACGATCAACGGCTTGCCGCGCTGATGGCAGATCTCGGCGATCCCGCTGATGTCGGCGCAGGTGCCATACGGACACGGGCTGACGATCAGCGCCCCCGCCGCGTCGGGATACTTGTCCCATGCCTCGCTGACCTGTTGCGGTGACGGCGGGTGGCTGAGGTGGTGGTCGGTATCCCAGCGCGGCGGGATCCAACGCGGCTGCACACCGGAGAAGATCAGCCCGGAAACGACTGACTTGTGGCTGTCCCGGACGACGAGCAGACCCCCGTCAGCGCCGCCGGCCACCGCCATCATCGCGGCCCGAACCGACAGCGAACTGCCGCAGGTGGAGAAGTATGTCGAGGACGCACCGACCGCGTCGGCCATCAACTCCTGTGCCTGCTCCAGGTACTTGCCACTGCAGCGCCAGTCGTCCAGGCCACCGCTGGCCAGCACGTCGGACCGAAACGGATCACGACCCAGCACCGTCAGCACCCGCTCATCGATCCCGCGGCCTTGCCGGTGCCCAGGCGGGCTGAACCCGTAGCGCTCTTTTCTGTGATAGTCGGCCAGGGCGTCGAGCACCGGCGCCCGGCTGTGATCCATGCCACTGACCATACGGCGCGGTCTTGTAGGTCGGGACGCCTATCAGCGGACAGGATCAGCGCAGGGCCGCCAGGTTGTCTATCGACTTGTGCACATCGGACTTCACGACCCTGGCGGCGAGCCGTCCGACCGGGCCGTTCAGCAGACCGCCCGAGAGATCGGCGTCGAGGTGAAACGTCGAACCGGGATGGTTGTCAGCGACGTTCATCTTGAGCCCGATCCGGATGCCGCCGCGACCGCGCCCTTTGAGCTCGATCATCTCCGGCTCGTCGTATCGGGTGACCGTCCAGTGGATGACGTTGCGAAATCCCTTGACTTTGACGCACGACGACACACACGTCCCTTCTTTGATCTTGGTGGGGACGTCGCTGCGCCAGCCACCGAAGATCGTCAGCCACTCATGGAACCGGTTCAGATCCGACGCCAGCTTCCACGCCGATTCAGGGTCCAGATCCGACGATGTCGATACGTCTACTTGTGCCATGTCTGAGGTCAACCTTCTCTGCAGGCCGGCGGGCGCGGCAGCGTTGCCCTCATACCCGACCGGCGGGACTTGGTAAACAGGTCGAACGTCAGTCCCAGGACGACGCGACTTGATCGGCCACATCGATGATCTGAGCCTTCTGCGCCTCCGGCGATTCGATCTCGCCCGCCACGTACTGGGCGATGAATCGCCGGATCTCGCCGTCCACGCCGGCGACCACCCGCAGCAATTCACCCCGAATCGTGGTGGCGGCGACGTGCACCATGATGTCTGACGGTTTGGGCTTCGTCACGTCGATGATCAGCAGCAGCGGGTCAGCCGCGTGCGCCGAGGCGCGCAAACCGACTTCCCCGTCGACAATGAATCGCTGCTTGTCGAGTCGCAGATCGAGAATCAACTCGATCTTCAGCGGAATCCGGATTGCGAAGGTGATCATCGCGTCCAGGTTCCGCGTGACCTGCGGTTGCTGAATCTTCACTTTGGCGGTGACGCGGGCGAGTCCGCCCGGCCCCTGGCGCATCGGCCCCATCTCGAATTCATTGCCGGCGATCTCGCCGAAGGCCGCCGCCACGCGCTCCTCGGTGCACGCGACCTCGAAGAATTTACGGCCGAACTCTTCGTAGGTCACGTAGTTGAACGTCTGCATAAGTCCTTACCGTCTCACGAGCCCGCCGGATCGACCGCTGAACCGCTTCACGCCGCGCCGAAAGATGCCCGATCCTGCGGCGTGCGGTCCACCCGGCGCGTTAGCGGTTGTGGGAGAATCTATCGGTCGCACTGGCGCGACGGCGTGAGCTGCGGCCGGTCCGATCCGGGTTGTCGACCGGATCGCGACCCCTGACCCCGGCCGAAACATCTTTGAGGTGCGCTCATCCGCGTCCCGTTGTGCCGAAAATTCCGGAGGTGTTTGCAGTTGGCGGAGAAACATGTCGATCAGGTCCGCCGCGGACGGCAGCGATTGCAGGAGCCGTCAGGGCCGCCGATCGTCCGTGCTGTCGTATTGCTCTGCGCGCTGTTGGCGTGGCTGCTCGCTGGTCTTGCGGTCGGCGCATCGGGACGCTGGTCCACGCCGTCCGGCGTCGCGTCGACGTTCGGCATAGGCCTGCTGGCCGGGTTGCTGATCGGGGCAGCCACCCGCGCGACGGCAAGCGGTGCCCTGCGGAGCCGACGCGAGGTGGTG
>NZ_JBARMY010000170.1:0-1825 GCF_049802695.1 Mycobacterium sp. | reverse complement strand
GGTATCCGGGCGGACGGCTCAGTGCCAAATCCGCTGAATTGCAAGCAATTCCCGCTGCTGCCAGCAGTTCGCACCAACGGTCGACCTCGTGCATGTCGTCGCGCCACGGCGGACCATCTACCGACGGGTAGGCGGAATTGCTATACGAGATGAGCAGGTTCGGCTTTGTTGCGAGCAGGTCGGCAATGCTTTCCGGGCCGCGGCCGTGCAGGTTGACCGCCAGATCCGGCGGCGCGCTGCGCCAGTGCAGGTCCCGGAGTCCGCAGGTCGGCAGCACCTCGTCCACCGCGCCCGACAACATCGCCAGCGGTGTCAGCGGTTGCGGCGTCGCCAGCACGACGCGGGCCGACGGGTAGGCGCGCCGCAGTCCGCGCAGTGCCGGCACCCCGGTGAGCAGGTCACCCAAACCCAACGCCCGCAACACCAGCACGGTGTCAACCGGTGAGCCCGAGGTCAGGGCCACGACGATTCCTCTGAGCAGCACACCACCAATTCGCGGACCTCGCATCCGGCAGGCTGGTTCAGCGCGAAGACAACTGTCTCTGCGACGTTGTCGGGTTCGTTGAGCTTGGCGTCCGGCGGCGGCTTGTACTGCTCGTCGCGACCATCGAAGAACGGGGTGTGCATGCCGCCTGGGATCAGCAACGTCACGCCCACCTCGCCGGCCAATTCGGCGGCCAGCGCGCGGGTGAACCCGACCACCCCGAACTTCGACGCGCAGTAGGCGGTGGCGTCGCTGACCGCTTTGATGCCCAACGTCGAGGCGACTGTGACGATGCGTCCCTGCGTCGACTTCAGATACGGGAGAGCTGCCCTGATCACCGCGGCGGTGCCCAGCAGATTGACGTGCACCACCCGTTCCCACTCCTTGGCGGAAACCTTGTCCAGCGGGCCGCAGCTGTCGATGCCGGCGGCCGTGAAGACGCCGTGCAGTTGGCCGTCGACCGCGTCAGCCAGTTCCCGTACGGCGTCGTCGACCGTCGAAGTGTCGGCGAGATCGGCCCAGGCATAGCGAACGTCGCTCTGCGGCTTGGCGATATCGACCACCAGCGGATTACCGCCGTGACGTTGCACGGCCCGCACCGTCGCGGCACCAAGCCCGGAGGCACCGCCCGTGATCACGACATTGCCGGGCGACGATGCGGGTCCACCGGGACCCGAGGAGGAGTCGGGCCATTGAGCCCCGCCCAGTGTTTGCGCCATCAGTCAGCCTCTCTATGCCCGTCTGTATGAATCCCTTGTCCCGGCCCGGATCACTTCACCGTTGCGGCGATCAACTTCGACGTCGAGTACCCCGGCACGGTGGGCAGCAGCACCACCTCACCGCCGTGCCGTTGCACCACTTCGGCTTCGGGTAGCTCCACTCCGGTGTAGTCGCCGCCTTTCACCCAGATGTCCGGCCGCACCCGCTCCAGCGCCGCGGCCGGTGATGTCTCGTCGAACACCGCGACGCCGTCCACGCAACCCAGCGCCGCCAGCACCCGGGCCCGGTCCTCGGCCGGCACCACGGGCCTTCCGTCACCTTTGATCTGCCGCACCGATTCGTCCGAATTGAGCAAAACCACCAGCGCGTCGCCCAAGTCGCGGGCACGCCGCAGCAACCGCACATGCCCGGTGTGCAGCAGGTCGAAACAGCCGCCGGCGGCTACCAGCGTGCCGCCGCGGTGCCGGACCCGATCAGCAAGTGCGATAACGGAATCCATTCCGGTGACCGCGCCGGCATTGGTGGACAAGTCGATCCCGCCGGGCATCGGCATGACGCTGGACACCGCAGCGGCTCCGCCGGCCGCGACGAACAGCGACGCCGCCGTCACCGCGTCGGTGG
>NZ_JBARMY010000169.1:0-2757 GCF_049802695.1 Mycobacterium sp. | reverse complement strand
GATCGCGGCGTCGCGGTCGACGGCGTAGGTCCGCGCCGGGTTCCCGCCGCCGGCGCCGGCGGAGAACACGACCGCATCGTGGGCGGCCAGCACGTCGGCCAGCGCGCCGGTGTCCAGCTGCTCGATGTCGCCGACGACCGCGTGGGCGCCGGTGGCAGCGACTTCGTCGGCGTGATCCGGATTGCGGAACACCGACGTCACCTGATCCCCGCGCTGGGAGAGGATGCGGGCCAGAGACAGGGCAACTTTGCCGTGGCCGCCGATGACGGCGATGCGTGCCATGGACGCCAACGTACCGCAGGTGCGGACGCTGATATGAGTGTCGCCGGAGACCAGAAACTTGGTCGCAGCGAATCAGCATTCTTCCGGGGAACGGCTCACCGCGGCGCTTACGGGCGCAGCGCCGTCCGCATGCTCATCTGCGACGAGGGAAACCACAACCGCCCCATCACATCAGGCTCGGCGGTATTCGACACCGTGCCTTGACGGCGACGTCGCCGGTCCGGCTACTTCTTGCCGCGAGCGCTCACTCCGCGCAGGACGGTGTCGCGAACATGGATGAGCGCTGCACGGGTACCCAGGACGCCCAGGATGTTCTCCGGTATCCACTGGACGCTGATCACGCAACGTGCCAGCATCGCCTTCGACGGACTCTCGATGCGGATATCTCCGCATCGGATTCCTTCAGAGAGCAGGCTTTTCATCTGCCGAAGGCGAGTTGTGTACGACCAGCCCTGGTCGGCGGTCGGCGGTGATTGACGCATCCAGGCGAGCTGAATCCGGAACTCGTCACCAAACTGATCCAGTGCATTGACGTTGACCCAACTCAGCGCGTCCAACTTCTCGATGGGTGTGGCGTCCGAGCGGAGCACGCTGACCCACCCGGCCTCGACCTTCTTCCCGAAGGACCTCATGATCGACGCCAGCAGCTCTTCCTTCGAACCGATCAACCGGTAGACGGTGCCGGTGCCCAAGCCGGCGGCCGAGGCGATGTCGCGGACTGTGGTGACTTCATAACCTTTGCGGCCAAACTCGTTACGCGCCACGGCGCGGACGTGAGCCGCTTTGTCGTTGGCGTCGTCCTCGTCTTTTTTCCAGCCGTGAATGACTTGGTCGGCGGCCGAAAAGGCGCTCGAACGGTCCAGGCCGGCATCGCTGGGCGATCGGCTTGCCAAGCCTTGCAATATGATTCGGCACAAGACGGTTGCCACGTCGTCAGTGGCGGAATTGTGCCGAACCACGTCGAGCCCCACTTGCAGCATGGTCTGGCATATCCGGTCAGCCAGGGTGGGCAGATCGATGTCCGACCTCAGGTAGCCGCTCCACTTGGCCGCACGCAGAGTTTGCAGCATCGCTTCCTGAATCGCCGTAGGTCGCAATTGGGTGAGGGCGGCAAGCTCCGGATTGGCGCTGGGGCCTTCATAAAAGGACATCTGCAAGGCGGCGCGATTGGCGACGGCGCACTTGGCGATCGCCGTACCTAGCGCGATGATTCCGTCCGCAGCCGGACGCGCATCCGGCTCGTCGAGCGTCTCGTGCGCGACTTCTGCGATGCGGTCCAGGTCGGCGTGGTAGCGCCGGAGCAGCTCGACCAGGATCGCTTCTTTCGATTCGAAGTGGTGATAGAGGCTGCCCGGCAGAATGCCGGCGGCGTCGGCGATTTCTTGCAGCGATGTGCGCAAGCCCGAGGACGCAATCAGCGAAGCCGCGGTCTGCAGGATCTCGGTGCGGCGGGTCCGGTCGGCTTGCTCAGTCGTCGTTGGGCCCCCAGCACCGCGGGTCGTGAAGGAGGCTGCGGCGCGGGAGGATTGCTGACGCGCCACACCACACCTCCACCGCTGATGACTCCCTTACGGGTACTGAGATAATTGATAAGACGCTACCAGAAATGGGCAGAACTCCCTGATAGCCGAAATCAGCGAATGCGCCGGTAGAAAGCGAAAAGCGGTCAACATGCGGATAGCGGCAATGTCCGGTGCAAATGGCAGGGTCTGCCGGTCCAGGCCGATCGCCCCTCGTTGAACACTTCGCCGGTTCTAAGTTCCGCCACGCCGCTCCGATCAGCTCAGTTACCGTGGAAATGTGATCAAGCCGTGGCGGCGGCGGATGTGCGGCGCCGATAGGGCGCCTGATACGGCCGCGAAGGCTGGCCGAAATGTTACGTCAGGGCGAATGCCTGCTCGCGAGGTGGCGCTGCGGTACGCCAGCGGGCTTGCCTGCGCTCACCTGCTCGCGGTGGCCGATGCCGCCGCAATTGTGATTCCGCTCAATGGCCGCCTCGCTCCCGCCCCGCATGCCTTCTTCGGGACGGAAAACTTAATGGTCGTCGTAATCCTGGTTTTGCTGGGAAGCATCGCGGTGGCGGCGGGTGGCATCTTGAACCTGGCTCCGACCCTCCGATGGTTTGTCATCGGAGTGGTGCCGAATGCGCAGCAACGGCGAGTGTCAACGAGACTGATCCGCCGCCAATCCCTGCTGTTGGCAGCGACGTGGGCGGTGAGTGGCGTCGTTTTCGTCGCGCTCAATATCAGCGGAGGGCTCGCTATCGCTGTACCAACGTTCCTGGGCGTTGTCTTCGGCGGTATTGCGGCCGCGAGCATCAGCCTTCTCCTCACCGAGCGCTCTCTTCGGCCGATCCTGGTGGCAGCGGCGCAGGAATCTGAGGGCGTAGTGACCGCACCTGGCGTTTTGGCGCGGCTGATTAGTATGTGGGTGTTGTCGAGCGCACTGCCGTGCGCGGTGATCTTGACCCTGATC
>NZ_JBARMY010000168.1:0-2297 GCF_049802695.1 Mycobacterium sp. | reverse complement strand
GGCTGATTCGGTAGGTGCTGGTTGCCTTGCCTGGGCTGCTCGGACGGCTGCGACGACGCACCCGGGGAAGGCGCGCTGGGCGCGCTGGGCGCAATGGTGGGCAGCTCGACCGGCGGCACGTTGAGCCGTTCCGGCGGAATGTCCGGTGGTGCGATCGGCGGCTGGCCATTGATCAACAACGCGCCCTTTGCGCTGTTCAGCAGCGTCGCCCAGCCTCCGTTGCCGAGCGTCGCGCCGATGCTGCACGCGACCTCCCGGCTGCCGGCCGACCAGCTGGGCAACGAGACCGTGCTGTAAATCAGCGTCAGCGTGGTGGTGCGAAACTGGACCGGCGCCAGATAGGCGTCCGTCAGCCGGGTGCAGGAGTCTTTGATGAAGCCGTCCTGATCCGGTTCGGCGGGCAGTGCACCGGGGAACTTCTCGGCCAGGTTGACGCTGCCGGTGACTTCCATCGCGTGCGGCGCCGCGCAGTCGACCGGCACGTCGGTCGGCTGGTTCGAGGTCGGGTCGATGCCGAGGCAGGTGCCGGCCGGCCACACCTTGGACTGGTCGACGTCGGCCACCTTGCCCTTGAAGCTGATCTGCTGGTTGGCCGAGCCGGGCAGTTCCAGCCCGCATAACATGCGGCGTTCACCCGATTGACGCCACGCCCTGTCGCCCGACCACAGCATGCTGATGTTGAACCTGCTGTTCGGGTCGAATCGGGTGCCGAGGTAGCGGCGCACGGCGGTCTCGCACTGTTCCACGCTGATCTGCTCGATGCGGGCGGCGGACGGGGGAGCGGCGTTGCGCCCGTACTCCGAGCCGGGGAAGGTGCTCATGTCGATCGACTCGGCGACCTCGAATCGGTGCTCGTCCTTGCAGTCGACGACGGTCGCGGCCTCCGGCATCCGTTCCGGCCACATCAGGCAATCACCACTGGCGGCGTGGTTGAAGGCATCGTTGCCTTTGGCGCCGGTGCTGGGAACCGGGTTTATGTAGCCGGAGAGCCGGCCCGGTGCGCCGTCCCCGATGGGAATCGCGGTGATCAGGCCGGCTATCAGCAAGCCGCCCAGGGCGGTGAGCAGCAGGGCCCGCCTGGTCGACGAAGCGCGGAAGGTGTGCAGCCACCCGAACCGCGCCGGCCGTTCAGCCGGGCGGTCGACGATCGATTGTTCCTGCTCGGGCGCGTACACCATCGGCTCCATTCTGACAGGCTCGGCGCGCAGCGTGACGGTTGTTACAGATGTGATGCATCCGCGACGATGCTTGGTTCGCCGAACGTAAGGTCAGCCCGTGATCGACCTGAAGTTGTTGCGCGAAGACCCCGACGCCGTGCGTCGCTCGCAGGTCAGCCGCGGCGAGGACCCGGCCCTGGTGGACACCCTGTTGACAGCCGACACCGCCCGCCGGGCCGCGATCGCGAAGGCCGACTCGCTGCGTGCCGACCACAAGGCCGTCAGCAGGGAGGTGAGCAGGGCGTCGGCCGATCAGCGCCTAGCGCTGCTGCGGCAGGCCGGAGACCTGACCGACGACGTGAAGGCGGCCGAGGCCCAGCGGTCCGACGCCGAGCAAGCCTTCACCGCAGCGCACATGGCGATCTCCAATGTCATCCTCGACGGGGTTCCCGCCGGCGGAGAAGACGACTACACCGTGCTCGACGTGGTCGGCGAACCGGCCGCGATAGACAACCCGAAAGACCACCTCGAACTCGGCGAGTCGCTGAGCCTCATCGACATGGCGCGCGGCGCCAAAGTGTCGGGGTCACGGTTCTACTTCCTGACCGGTCGCGGCGCGCTGTTGCAGCTGGGACTGCTGCAGTTGGCCGCGCGGCTGGCCGCCGACAACGGATTCACCCTGATGATCCCGCCGGTGCTGGTGCGCCCGGAGGTGATGGCCGGCACCGGATTTCTCGGCGCGCACGCCGACGAGGTGTATCACATACCGGCCGACGACCTTTATCTCGTCGGGACCTCCGAGGTGCCGCTGGCCGGCTACCACGCCGACGAAATCCTGGACCTGTCCAACGGGCCACTGCGCTACGCGGGCTGGTCGTCGTGTTTCCGTCGCGAGGCCGGCAGTTACGGCAAGGACACCCGCGGCATCATCCGGGTGCACCAGTTCGACAAAGTCGAGGCGTTCATCTATTGCGCGCCCGACGACGCTGAAGCCGAGCACGACCGGCTGCTGGGTTGGCAGCGACAGATGCTGGCGCTGATCGAGGTCCCCTATCGCGTGATCGACGTGGCGGCGGGCGACCTCGGCTCATCTGCGGCGCGCAAATTCGACTGTGAGGCCTGGGTGCCGACGCAGCAGGC
>NZ_JBARMY010000167.1:0-13443 GCF_049802695.1 Mycobacterium sp. | reverse complement strand
AGCTGATTCATCTGAAGAAACAGCGCCCTTACGATAGCGCGCTGCGATGGGATTCAAAAGCGTTGAGGACAAACCACTTACAGACAGCCAGTCGTGTAGACAGATTTCTAGATGTCGACGATCAAGTTGTGCGGCAATGGGTTAACGGATATGGAGCACTCTACTGGCAACCCGCCATATTCGATCCCGCCGTATTCCTCCCGATGCGAAGTATCGAATCGGTGCAGATGCGGCAGGGGAGAGGCACGGGTTCCGCCTATACCGCCGCGTTGGATGGAAACACGGGAGCTGGCACGATGTTGCTCGGTGCCGCTGAAGACAACCGCCCACCAATCCCGATCACCTGAACCTGCGGCGAGTCTCTTGTCTACGACATAGACCGAATCTGATGCGTCGAAAGAGGGGCGGCGGCGGTGATCGTCGGAGAGATTAATATCAAGCAGAGATCACTTTAACGCCTGGGTCGACGCGCCGCGAGGAGATCGCGATGCCAAGCAACGAAAGTCCGCTTCCGCGCGGGCGGGTCCGGCGCACGATGCCGTTAGCCGGGTTCACCGCACGGGCTGCCGGCGGGCGGATGGTGGCCGCGTTGCGGGAAAAGACGGGCGACGCTGGAGCCGTGGCCCGCTTCCACGAGCGCACAGCCGAGCGGTATACCGAGCTACTGGGTCACTCGAAGGGTGTGCTCATGAAGGCCGGGCAGATCTTTTCCATGGTCGACCTCAGCTCCGTTGGCACCGGTAGCCTTTCGCCGTACCAGAAAGCGCTCACCCGACTGTTGGCCGATGCGCCGCCCATGGAACCAGCGCTGGCTAACGAAGTGCTGCAAGCTGATCTCGGCCGAACCGTCGAGGAGGTGTTCGCCGAGTTCAACAGCGAGCCGATGGCGGCGGCGTCGATCGGGCAAGTTCACCGAGGGGTCCTGCATGACGGCCGCGACGTCGCGGTCAAGATTCAATATCCAGGTGTGGCTGAAGCGATCCGCGACGATCTGGCGAACACAGAACTGCTGGCCACGTTTTTCCGTTTCGCTTCCTCGGCATCCGGTACCGGGATGCCTGATCTTCGACAGGCGGCACGTGAGATCGCCGACCGCATCGCCGAGGAAATCGATTACCGCCATGAGGCCGCTAATATCACTGCATTCAGCGACCTTTTCCGCGGTCATCCCTTCATCCGGGTACCAGAAGTCATCGCTGAAGCGTGCGGTGACCGAGTGCTGACTATGACCTTTCTCGACGGAATGAACTGGGCCTCCGCGCAACAAGCCGACCAAGAACTGAAGGATTGCTGGGCAGAGGTCATTTTTCGGTTCGGTGGGGGAGGCATTCGGCATGCGAATCTGTTCAACGCCGATCCTCATCCGGGGAACTACTGCTTCGGCGAAGACGGCACGGTCGGATTCATCGACTTCGGCTGCGTGAAGGTCCTGCCTGAGCGCCAGCGTTACACCTACCTCCGGATGATCCGTGCGGCAGTTGACGGACGCAAACACGAGATGCATGACCTGATGGCCAAGTTGGGTTACTTCACCGGCGTACCCGCACTTACCGTGGACGAGGCATACCAGTGGATGGCAGAGCTCGTTTATGAGGTGCACGCACCCCAGCCGGTCACCTACACCCAGGACACCTCGAAACGTGCCATTGGCGCCCTGATCGATGTCCGCTCGCCCGACCACCCCGTACGTCGCTTGTCGGTCCCCGAAGATTTAGTGTTCTTCACCCGGGTCAGCCTGACCATGAATCCGATCTGCGCCGCGCTGGGAGCTACTGTCTATGCCCGGTCGATCCTGGACGACATGGACGGGGCCGCCGAACCCACGACACCGTTGGGTAAGCAGCATGACGCCTGGGTGCGCCAACGCGGCCTGCCGTACGGATTGGAGCGCCATGACCACCCCTGACACCGCAGCGCCACAGCTTCCGTGGGACCCAACAGATCCCTACCCGTTCTACGAACTTCGCCGTCGCCACGGCGACGTGGTGTGGGACGAAACCGCCCAGGCGTGGCTAGTTTTGGGTTATGACGCCGCCCGCCAGGTGCTCGCCGGACCGGATTGGACCAGCAATCCTTTGGCGAACCCGAACGCGCGCACCGCGCTGAGTTTCCTGGGCTCCGAGCTGGTCGACCGGTCCATGCTGCTCACCGACGGAGCCAATCACGACCGGCTACGCGGATCGGTGCGCGACGTGTTCACCCGCTCCGCTATCACCGGCCTTGAGGCTGGCGTTGAAGCCATCGCCGCGAGCGCGATCGAACACCCCGCGACCGGGACGATGTTCGACTTCATGGCCGCCATTGCACTGCCACTGCCGCTCACCGTGGCCGCCGAGTGGCTCGGTCTAGATTTCGACAGCGCCGAGCTGCTGCGCGAAGAGTCGCCCGCGATCATCCGGATGCTCGGCGCGATCGCTGCTCCAGACGAGGTCGAGGCCGGTGCCGCGGCATTCGCCTCGCTCATCACTGAGTTCCTTCCACTGGCCGCCGACCGCAGATCCCACCCCGGCGACGACCTGCTGAGCTTTATAGCCGCCGCCCCCGATTTGGAGCTCGACGACGTCGTCATCACCGCGGTCCTCATCGCCGTCGCCGGCCATGAGACAACGGCGAACCTGTTGGGTTCTGCCATGGTTCGGCTCCTCACGGTCAGGCCAGAGGGCACCCGCATGGTCGACAGCATCAACCCAGCCGACCCGTCGCTGATCACCGAACTGCTGCGACTCGACGGTCCCGTGCAGGCAACGGCGCGTACGGCCACCCAGAATCAGATTATCGGCGGCATGGAAATCGCTGCTGGCCAACAGGCTCTGGTAGTGATCGCCGCCGCCAATCGAGATCCCGCGGTGTTCGACGAACCGAACCAGTTTCGACCCAGCCGTCTCGGGCCAGCTCCACTGGCCTTCGGTTATGGCGCCCACTACTGCCTCGGCGCGGCTCTAGCTCGACTCGAAACGACGATGGCACTGCGCCTGATCCTGGCACGCAAACCCCGACTGGCCGGCTTGGCGACTTGGCGCGACACGCCCGTAATCCGCGGACCGCGCGATCTCGCAATGGTTTTCGACTCATAACCCAAACGCTGAGAGGCTGGTAACGAGCGTGCTCTCGCATGCGATCGGCAATGTCGACACGACGGACCATTGTGTTGTTTGTTGTCGTCGTCGTCGAACGTCTAGAGCTGCTCTGCCACCAGGTCCAGCCAGGGTGGCGCGGCGTTGAGCGCAGCGCGTTAGCTCCAGCCGCCGTCGGCTTCGATGGTGGTGCCGGTGACGAAGGACGCTTCTGGGGAGAGTAGAAACGCGACCACGGCGGCGATTTCGTCGGGTTGGCCCAACCGACCAAGCGCGCTCATCGAACGGATGAGCGCGTCGAACGGGACGTCGGCGAGTGCGGGGGGAGTGTAGTTGGCGGCGTAGCGGGTGGCCATGCGGGTGGCGGTGGCGCCGGGGGCGATCGCGTTGATGGCGATGTTGCGCTCGGCGAGTTCGGGAGCCAGGTTGCGCACCATGGCCGAGATGGCGGCTTTGCTTGCCGCGTATAGGGCGTGGTGATAGACCGCCAGGCGAACGCTGACCGAGGAGCTGAGCACGATCCGGCCGCCATCGGTCATCGCGGCGACGGCCGCCTGCGTGACGAACAGTTGTCCGGCCACGTTGGTTTGAAAGAGGAGATCGAAATCGGCCTGGGTGATGGTTTCCAGCGCGCCAAAGTGCTCGACCCCGGCGTTGCTGACCAACAGGTCCAGGCCGCCGAATTCCGATATCACCGCGCCGACCAGCTCGTGGGTCTGCGCCGCGTCGGTGACGTCGCCCGGGAAGGCCGATGCGACCCAGCCGTGGTCGCGGAGTTCGCCGACGAGCGCGTCGGCGGCGGCGCGATCGGATCGGTAGTTGACCGCGACGGCGGCTCCCTGGGAGGCGAGGCGCCGCACGATCGCGGCGCCTATTCCGCGGCTGCCTCCGGTGACCAGGGCCCGTTTGCCGGCCAGGGTTGATGTCGATGTCATGGTGCTACCTCTGTTCTCTCTATCTGTTGGGTGTCGTCTTTGCATGTGCAGAATTCGTGGGTCGGTCCGGCGGTGTCGGGTGCTCGTTCGATGACCGTGTCATGGGACCGCTCGACGGTTCCTTGGTCGCACCAGCGCCCGGTCGTTTGCTTTGGCGGATGCTCGGCGGGCGCCACTGGCCGGATGATCCGCCGACGCTCCCGGTGGCGGCATCGCTCAGCTTTCATATCGCCGCCTCCATCATATTAGTCAGGCAATATGACTAATATAGTCATAGAGTAGGACCGATGGCAACATGTGCGAAGTCGCTGAAGCGCATAGCTGACACGTGCGGAACTCAGCGAGTGCAGCGATGCGCGCGCGGCGGTGCGGTCTTGTCGGCAGCGGTCCGACTCGGCAGTGCTGACGTAAGGTGTGTACCTCATGAGAGCAGGTGGGCGATGGAGCCGAGAACGGTATGGACGACGAGCAGCCGGTTGATCTAGGGGTGGCGTTGTTGATCCCGTATCGCTACATGGAGGACCGAATCTTCCAGGCCATCCAGGATGCCGGGTTCGACGACTGGACCCTGGCCCAGGTTCGGGTGTTTCAACGCCTCGCCCCGCACGGTTCGCGTCTCACGGACCTCGCTGATCAGGCGCAAATGAGTAAACAGAGCGCCGGGGTGCTGGTCGATCAACTGGAACGCTTGGGCTATGTGCGCCGGGTCCCCGACCCAACCGATGGGCGCGCCCGGTTGATCGTGATGGAGGAACGTGGCCGGCGGGCGGCCGAGGTGGCGATGGCGACATCCTCCGAGATCCTGGCGGAGTGGAGGGCCTTCCTGGGAACCCGCAACTTCACGTTGTTGCACCAGATCCTGGATCAACTCCGCGAGATCACCGACCCCTACGCGCGCGAAGCCTAGCTGCGCCGAACCGCCGGCCCTCGAACCCGATTGCCCACCGGCCCAACCCGGGCCGGCGGACGTCGGCTGGCTTCAACTCCCCCTCTTGATATAGTCAGATTCGTTGACTAGTGTAGTCAGTGATCCTGACAGTATCTCGATCAGACGGGCCCGGCACGGCACGCAGACCCGCAACACCCAGTAGAGGGAGTATCGCCATGAGTATCAGCCTGACCTGCGGTCCGTCCGGCACCGTCATCACCGGGGAGACCGAAGAGGAGCTGGTGAGCAACGTGCAGGCACACGCCCGCGAGCACGAGAACACCGAACTGTCCCGCGAGCGCATCCTCGCCGAGATCCGGGGGAGGGCCCCCGAGCAGCCCATCGACGCGGCGGCCGGGGCCGCCATGAACGCCCACAGCGCCGCGCCCAAGCTTTGCGACACCAGTGACATGGTGATCGTGCACCGCATGTTCCGCCGCGAATGCGCACTGCTGCCCCAACTCGTCGCTGCGGTACCTGCCGGCGACGTCGCCCGGGCCCGCACCGTCGCCAGGCATGCCCGCGAAGTTCTCGACATCCTCCATCACCACCACCTGGGTGAGGACGAACTGCTGTGGCCGAGACTGTCGGCCCGGACCCGGTTCCACACCGGTCTGCTCGCGCGCATGGACAGCCAGCATCACGGCCTCGCGGTGCTGCTCGAGCACGCCGCGACCGCGCTGCCCGCGTGGCAGGACGCGCCCAACGCGCACACCAGCACACCACTGACCACGCTGCTGGAGCAGATCTCGAACGGGCTCGACGAGCATTTCGACGAGGAAGAAGCGGAGATCCTGCCGATCGTCGAACGCGTGATCACCGCCGCCGAATACCACGAGGTGGGCCAACGGGGACTGGTGTCGATACCCCTGACACGCCGACTGATCGTGCTGGGCTACCTCCTCGAAGACGCCGCCTCCCGGGAACGAACCGACTTCCTCGCCGCCATACCCGCACCCGCCCGACTTGCCTACCGCTTCATCGGGGTACGCCAACACCGCCACGAGACCGCCCGACTCCGCGGCCCGCTGCGACCCTGAACAGACCACGGGCCCGGAGCACCGGCCCGTGAAAATTGGCCAGCGGTACCGGCTCCGCCGCCGCTGACCGCCAACCAATCGAGGAGAAGGAGAGAGATCTGATGAGCTTTGACACCCCGCACGGCACCCGCGGTGCCCGCCAGCCCGGCGGGAAGCTGATGGCCTGGATGAACCGCTGGAACATGAACCGGATCCGCGGCAACGCCGAGAAGGTGATGGGCATGCAGGCATTGGTCCTGAGCACCGTCGGCGCCAAGAGCGGCACCCCACGCCACACCCCGGTCGCCTACTTCCCCGACGGCGCCGACAGCTGGCTGATCGTCGCGTCCGCGAACGGCGCGGCAAAGAACCCCGCCTGGTACTACAACCTCGCCGCCCACCCGGACACCGTGCAGATCCAGATCGCCGGCCGCACCATCGATGTCAGCGCCGAGCAGCTGCACGGCACCGCCCGCCAGCACGCCTGGCGCCACATCACCAGCACGGCAGAGCGTTTCGCGAAATACGAGCAGAAAACCGACCGCGAACTCCCCGTCATCCGGCTGCGCACCCGACCCACCCCAACGCAGTAGGCCGCACGCGCCAACTCTGCCAGCACGTCCCCAGTTGATTCGCAACCACTATAGTGTCCGCCCTGGAGAGCTGCGGGTGTGAGGCGATTGAAAGCCGGCCCGATCTGGTGGAGCAGCCGCAACCGCTGGCCGCTTTGCCGGAGCCGATCGACTAACGGCGCTAAGACTGGGTCGTAGTCCTCAGATGTGACATTTCCTCGTGCCTCGAGACCGTGCACGCCCATCAGGAAGGTCAGACATCCGCATAAGCACGAGTCCAGTAAACCGGCTTACCAGTGCTTGTCAATCTTCGCTCATGGTACGCGGATCGGTCTCCGGTCGGGTGTCCACGATTACCGGTACTCCACCATTCAGCCACGCTGCGTGAAGTTCGACGATCTTGGTCCGGCTGGGTAATCCTTTACGGTGAAATATGTTCTCGAAATAGTCGAACGGGTGCGTGCTGCTGCAGAATGCCTCACTGACTGCGTGCCGTTCGGTGTCGTTGCGCGGGTCTCGAGCCACTCCACGCAGCGTCGCGCGCCGAAAGCGCAGTTTTACTTCGGGGTTCGCGCGGATATTCTTCAGCCACAGGGCGTGCTCGCCGGTAATCGAAATAAGGTAGGCCGTATCGGCGCCTCGGTAGGCACGGACGAATGTTGTTCGCGGTTTTCCCGACTTGCGCCCTGTCGTGGTCAGTGTGGCGACGCCTGTGGGCATCCACACCGCGAACCATGGCCGGTGCAGTTCTCGGAGTGCGGGCGTAGGGATGCGCTTGTCGCGTACTGAGGTGACTGCGCCGCCACGCGAGAATCGCTCGAACACGTACAGGCCGTCTTCGTAGCGCAGTGACGGCGGGATGTTCACGGGCGTGTGCCAGTCCATGGGATAACCTCACAATGGGGATCGGTGTCGAGCAGTCGCTTGAGCACCTTGCCTGTGGAATTTCGGGGCAGGCCGTCGACGAAGATCACGTCGCGGGGCGACTTGAACCGCGCAAGTCGTTGCCGCACATAGTCTCTGACGTCGGTGTCGCTGAGAATCGCGCCGGGACGCAGCGCGACGAAGCTACGCAGCCGCTGCCCGTATTCGTCATCGGGCACGCCGACGATTGCGGCTTCTAGGATCTGCGGGTGAGTGGCCAGGGCTTCCTCCACTTCGGCCGGGAAGACGTTCTCGGCGCCGGAGACGATCATTTCGTCGTCTCGGCCGTCGACGAACAGCCTCCCCCCGGAATCGAAGTGGCCGATGTCGCCGCTGGCCATCATGCCGCCGATCGACTGCTTGGTGTCCCCACCCGTGTAGCCGTCGAACTGGATGTCGTTGGCCACGAAGATCCGTCCCGGTGTCCCGAGGGCGCATTCCTGGTCGGCGTCGTCGAACACCTTGACTACCGTCCCGGGCACGACGCGCCCGACACAGCCCGGCTCGGCGGTCAGGTCGTGCGGGGTGGCGATGGTGGCGTAGGCGACTTCGGTGGAGCCGTACATGTTGTAGACGACCGGGCCCGAAGGCGTCGGTGACGCGGGTGCACAGCGCCGCGCCGAGCTGCGATCCGGCGACGAAGATGATCCGCAACGCCGACAGGTCTCGGCCGGCCCAGCCGCGTGGATCCAGATCGACCATGCGGCGCAGCATGATCGGCACCACGATCACCGCGGAGGCGTGGTTGACGGCCAGGCTGTTCAGAGTGGCCTGCGGGTCGAAGCGGCGGCGCACCACCAGCGTCGACCCCAGCAGCAGTCCGAGCATGACGTGACCGAACCCGAGGGCGTGAAACAGCGGAACGCTGCACTCGGTGACCTCGCGGGCCCGGAACGGCACCTTGCTGAGGAGCCCGGCCGCCGGCAGCAGCGAGCGTGGTTCTGAGCGTGGTGCGCCCTTGGGTGTTCCGGTGGTGCCGCTGGTCAGGATGACGATGGTGGCCCGGGCCGCGGGAGCCGGCAGTGGCGAGGAATCGCCGTCGTAGATCAGCGCGTCGAGCGACACACTGTCAGGCTGGTCCGTCCAGGCCCGCACACACCCCAGTCGTAGGTCAAGTCCGGTGACGGCGTCGTCGTATTCGGCGTCGTGCACCAGCAGGTCGGCGCCCTCACGGTCGAGGACGTCGCGGATCTGGTCGGCACCGAAGTCGGTGTTCAGCAGTACGATTCGGGCGCCGCTCTTGGCGGCCGCGAACAGCGCATCCAAGAATCCGCGATGGTTGCGGGCCAGGATGGCGACCGTGTCGCCCGCGCGTAGTCCTTGATCGCGCCACCCGTTCGCGACGGCGTTGGATCGGTCGTCGAGGTCGCAGAACCGCACCGCGCCGCGCTCGTCGATTAGTGCGGTGCGCTGGCCGTGACGGATCGCGGCGACGCTGACCGCCCCCCGGTGGGCCCGTAGTTCCGCATCGCTTGCGCCATTGCGCCGAGCCGACGAACCGGCATCGGGCGCAGCCCGCCGGCGCGGGCGACGTGTCCGAGCGCCCATGTTTCCTGCCGGATGCGCGAGATGAGTGCGGTGAGTCGGCTCCAGGGCAGCATGACGTCAGACCCGTTGAGCGGGCTGATCGCCCTGGTAGTCGACCTGCCAATGCTTGATGCCGTTGAGCCAGCCGGACCGCAGTCGCTCCGGCGGCGAAAGCGGACGCAAATTGGGCATCTGGTCGGCGATCGCGTTGAAGATCAGGTTGATCGTCATGCGCGCCAGGTTGGCCCCGATGCAGTAGTGCGCACCGGTGCCGCCGAAACCGACGTGCGGATTGGGGCTGCGCAGAACGTTGAACGTGTAGGGATCCTCGAATACATCGTCGTCGAAGTTGGCCGAGCGGTAGAACAGCACCACCCGCTGGCCCTTCTTGATCTGCACGCCGGAAAGCTCGGTGTCCACTAGCGCGGTGCGCTGAAATGCGGTGATCGGAGTGGCCCAGCGCACGATCTCGTCGGCCGCGGTCTCGGGCCGCATCCGCTTATACAAATCCCACTGATCGGGAAAGTCGTTGAACGCCATCATGCCCTGGCTAATGGAGTGACGCGTTGTCTCGTTCCCTGCCACGGCCAGCGTGAGAACGAAAAAACCGAATTCCGCGTCCGACAGCTTCTCCCCATCAATGCCTGCCTGCACCAGCGTGGTGACAATGTCGTCGCCAGGATTTTTCGCCTTGACGTCGGCCATCTGCATGGCGTAAGCCAGCACCTGCATCGACGACGCTTGGCCGTCGATGTCCCCGTACTCGGGGTCTTCGCTGCCGGTCATTTCGTCCGCCCAGCGGAACAGCTTTGCGCGGTCCTCCAACGGCACACCGAGCAGCTCGGCGATGGCCTGCAGCGGCAACTCGTGGGACACCTGCTCGACGAAATCCCCGGAGCCGTGCGCTGCAGCGGCTTTGACGATGGCCTGTGCGCGCTCGTTGAGTTCGCCACGCAGGCTTCCGATGGCGCGCGGGGTGAAGCCGCGGGAGATGATTTTGCGCAGCCGGGTGTGATGGGGGGCGTCGATGTTGAGGATCGACGCACGCGCCATGTCGATGTTCTCGCGCTCCACGTCATCGGGGTACCGCGGGATCGCGGTGTCCTCGTAGGTGGAGAAGACGTCGCTGCGCAGCGATACCCCTTTAACGTCTTTGTGTTTGGTGACCACCCAGAAGCCGCCGTCGTTGAAGCCACCCTTGCCGATGGGCTGTTCGTTCCACCAGATCGGCGCGGCCTCGCGCAACTGGGCCAACTCGTCGACCGGGAGCCGCTCGGCGTAGATGTCGGGATCGGTGAAGTCGAAACCGGGGGGAAGCTGTGGGCTAGTCATGAGTTGTCCTCAATGATCGGTCGACGATAAAGGGGTGGTCCACGACGGTCAGCGTCGTCGTCGCGGTGTTCGCGGCGGCGTCGGCGTCACGAAAAGAGTTCCGCGGATCAACTGTTTGGCGGACTGCAGCGCGGAACGATAGGCCGGTGCAGGCAGGGACGCCGCCTGCTCGGTCAATCCTCGCGCCAAGGCGTAGACGGCGTCGGTGACCCCGTCGGCATCGCAGCCTCGCGGCAACGCCCCGTGGGCGCGGGCGTCGTCGATAATGTCGGCGATGATGTCGCGCAATGGTTCCAGCTCCGCACCCGAGGACCGCAGCGGCCGCACGACGGCGGCCGCCTCGGCGCGGATCGCCCGCTCGAACGCGGCCAGATACGGATACTCCCGCATAAGTTGATCCGATTCGTCGAGCACCGCGGCGAGCCGGTCGACCGTGTCGCCGTCACGCTGACCGGCGGCCCGCAGGCGGGGCAGCGCAACGGCCTCGATCTCGGCCACCGCGGCGGTCAGCAGGTCGGATTTGGTCGGAAAGTAGTTGTACAACGCGGCACTACTCACCTCGGCGGAGCGGGCGATCTCGCGGATCGACGCCTTGGAATAGCCGACCTCGGCGACGCAGCGCATCGCCGCGGTGAGAATGCGACGCCGCGTCTGCGAACCGTTGGCCCCGACCGGGCGACCCAGCTGAGGCGGCGGCGTCGTCACCGCAGCCCCTCGCGAACCCGAAACCATCCGGTCGCTCCTTCCTGGCTCCGATATAACCGATCGATTAGTTATTCTTCACGGTAGTGTCGCTTGGCGCTGCGGTCAAGACTGTGAAGTCCTTGGTGACCGCGGGCAGCACGTCCTCGCCAAGCAGCCGCAGGCTCGCCCACCCAACCTCAAGGGGAAGCCCGCCCATCAACGGGTTCATCACCACTTCCATTCGGCCCGAGCGAATCTGGCCGATGAGTTCATCGGGGGTGAGGATTTCCACGCCGCCATGACGGCGCGGCTGTGCATCGGAGTCGGCGGGCCCATCGTGCGGACGCAGAACCCCCTCGCGTTTCCAGCTGTGGTACTCGTCTGCCTCGTTGGCGAGGTATCCCCTGTAGGACTTCCACGCGGCGTCGGGGTCGTGGCTGAGCAAGGTGACGGTGCTGCCGCTCTCCGGCCGATAGACGATGGCGCGGTGCCCGCGGCCGTCGCACTCCCGCCGGTAGGTGGCTTCCACCTCCGGCATCGCCATCGGCGGAGCGAAGGGCAGCCCGAAGCGGGCGGCACGGCGGGCCGCCGCGTTGCTCATGCCGCCGACAAAGAAGAACGGGCGAGGACGGCTGTGCGGCTTCGGGGTTGGATCGACGAGCTGTCCGTTGTGGACGAACGGTTCAGTGTCCCAAGCCTTGACGAGGACCTCGATGCACTCTTCCATCAACTGGCCACGCCGCGACCAGTCCTTACCGAGCGCCGCGTACTCCTCGGGCCGGTAGCCCATGCCGGCGATGAAGCTGAACCGGCCCCGCGACAGGTTGTCCAGAACGGCAATGTCTTCGGCGAGCCGCAACGGTTCGTAGAGGGGGATGAGCAAGGCGTTGACGGTCACCGCCACAGAGGTCGTGCGGGCGATGACAGCGGCCGCCAACACCAGAGGTGAGGGCAGCCAACCGGTGACGGCCAGATGATGCTCCTCGCAACTGATCCCGGTGAAACCGCGCGCGTCGGCGTAGGCGGCCATGTCGAGAGCGGCCGCGTAACGCTCCCCGTGCGTGGCGCCGGGAGCGTTGGTCATGTTCAGCCGCAACGCGGTGACCAGACCCATCACACCACTCCCCGGACGGCTGCGCGACGACCCTTGAGGCGTTTGGTATCGCGGAAGAACGCGATCAAGTCGCCGATGGTCTGTTCGATGGGGCGTGGGTCGTGGCCAAACTCGCACCGGGCCTTGGTGGCGTCGACCCGCGGTGCGTTGAGCACGGTGTCGATCGCCGCGGCGCCGACGATGTCTCGTCGCGTCATCCTGCCCAAGACGTCCAGCATGGGTGCACACGCGCCCAGCACCGACAGCGGAATGGCGGCTCGCGGTCCGCGTTTGCCGTTGCAGTTCGCGGAAATGCGCAGAGCGTCGATGAACTCGGTGAAATGACCTGCCAAAAGGTAGTTTTCACCGGTGCGGCCATGATCGGCAGCGGCACACATACCCAATGCGACATCCCGCACGTCGACCATGTCGAAACCGCCCGTCACGACCACCGGGAGGAGACCGCGCGCCCCCTGCAGCAGCAGCTGATTCAGCCGCACCGGCCCGTAGTCGACCGGACCGACCACACCCGTCGGGTTGACGATGACCCCGTCGAGGCCGCGATCCATCACCGCTCGGAACTCGCATTCCCCTTGCCATTTCGACCGGTCGTAGAGCGGCAGATCCTCGGCCGTCGAGCGTGGAGTTTCCTCCGTGACGGGGCCGTCGTGATGGCGATGATCGAACGCATGCAGCGAGCTGCAGTGCACCATGCGGCGCACCCCGGCTGCGTGCGCGGCTTCGGCGACGATGCGCACCCCCTCGGTGTTCACCTGCCACGCCAGATCGTTGCGCCTGGCCATGGTGATCATCGCCGCGAGATGAAACACCACCTCGACACCGTCGAGGGCGGCGCGCATCGCCGCGGCATCGAGAATGCTGTCGCGCACCTTGGTCAGCCGAAAACTGGCCAGCCGGTTGAAATCGCGGTTGTCGACGACGACGACGTCGTGCCCGCGGCCCAGCAGCAGCTCCACCAGATTGAGGCCGACGTACCCGGCCGGTCCCGTGACCGCGACCTTCATCGTCTGGACCTCGAACGACGACACCGTTGTCCACCATCGTGCCCGTGCGTATCCGGCTGCATCAGCCCTCGTCCTTCCGTGGTCACTGTGCGTCGTCCCCGTGATGCCGTCGCTCGGTGTCACGGACGGTGCCCTTGACACCTTTGGCCGCCGCGAACCATGCTATCTAAGCAATCGCTCGTTTATATACGCAAGCCCGTAGGGGTGAGTGCACTGCGCCGGCGCAAACGAAGCATGCCGTAGCCGTTGATCGGGAAAGGGAGAGCGATGAGCGAAACCGTCGATCCGCAGTTCGACGTCGTCGTCGTCGGATTCGGCGCTGCGGGAGCC
>NZ_JBARMY010000166.1:0-2070 GCF_049802695.1 Mycobacterium sp. | reverse complement strand
TGCTATTGCGGGAGGCCAACGACCTGTGCAACCTGCCGGTCACGGTGTTTCGTTGCGACATGATCCTGGCCGGCACTACCTATGCGGGCCAGCTCAACGTGTCGGACTGGTTCACCCAGATGGTGCTGAGCCTGTTGGCCACCGGCATCGCGCCCGGCTCGTTCTACCAGCTCGACGCCGACGGCAACCGGCAGCGCGCGCACTTCGACGGGCTGCCCGTCGAATTCATCGCCGAAGCGGTCGCCACGTTGGGTGCCCAGGCGGTCGACGGGTTTCAGACCTATCACGTGATGAACCCGCACGACGACGGCATCGGACTCGACGAATACGTCGACTGGGTGATTGAGGCCGGTTACCCGATCCAGCGCATCGGTGACTTTGGGGAGTGGTCACAGCGCTTCGAGATCGCCCTGCGTGCCCTGCCCGATCGACAGCGCCCAGCCACCGCGCTGGAGTTGCTGTTCCGCAATTCCAATCAATTACAGCCCGCAGACCCGATCCGCGGATCGCTTGCGCCGACCGCGCGATTCCGTGCTGCGGTGCAAGAAGCGAAAATCGGCCCCAACGGGGACATTCCGCACGTCTCGGCGCTGATCATCATCAAATACGTCACCGACTTGCAACTGTTCGGGCTTTGGGACGATTCCACGTATGTGGATCAGCAGTTGGGCAGACATCCCAGCTCGGCGGAAGTAGTTCCCGCCGTGCGCCCGGCCAGCGGTCTGCAAACCCACGGCAGGCAGCGGTCACGGTCACCCGCTTAAAGGTTTTGCCCGCAGGCGGTGACAGTTGCCAAATGACGACAGTCCTGACGACAGTGGCCCCGCCAGGACGCCGCGAACGCTCGCTCACATCCGAGAACCTCCCGGCCGCAGAGCGTTTCAAGACCCTTCTAGAGGACCACGGCCCGATGAGGCGATGCGCATCGTCGAGCTCGACGAAGTCGGTCATCACGTCCCGACGGTCAGGGCGTGGCTGTACACGCACATCGAGAAGAACTGAACACGCTTTAGGAAGGCGCGGTCGTCCGGGCCGAACGACGAATCAATCATGCGACGGTCGATTATTGCAATCGCATCCCACTGCCGCCTCGAAGATCCCATAGCACTCCGGACGATTCCCCATTGGAGGCACCGATGCAGGCCGCGCTCAGTGGTGTGTCCCGAGCCAATCCATCGAGGGCTGCCTCAAGGAGCAGTCGACTGCCGCTTTAAGGTTGTGGCGCCGTCTCAGTCACCGAACACCGTCAGACGCCCGCCCGCTGGCGTGAGAGCCGCCCGAATTCGCTGGCCTGCCTCCAGGGTCTCGAGAGTCTCGCTCCATTCTCTTGTTCGACGGTTGTCGGCTCGGTCGCGGCCGTCGGTTTCACAATGGAACGGCTCACTGAACCGGAGTGAACTCGAGGTGCAATTCCTTGAGGCGCCTGAACAGAAAGGTGCGGTCCCATTTCAGCCGACGAGCGCTTGCCGGACCGTGCTCGGCCTCTGAAAGCCGAATGTCGGCCATCCGGTCGAGGATTCGTTCCAAGCTCACCCGCACTTCGGCGCGTGCAATCGGGGCGCCCGGGCAAGTGTGAGCACCACGGCCGAATGCGATGTGATGCAATATGTTTGGGCGGTCCAGGCGGAATTCGTCGGGCTCCTCGAACCGTCGTGGATCACGGTTCGCCGCACCGTTCATCACGAGTACGCTGGTGCCGGCTTGCACATCGATGTCGCCGATCCTGGTGGTGCGTCGCGCCATGCGGAAATTCGATTTGATTGGGCTTTCGAAGCGCAGCATCTCCTCGATGAAGGCGGGAATCTTTGAGTTGTCCGCGCGCAGCTGCTCTTGCAAGTCCGGTCGCTCCGCCAGCATCAGCATCGCAAGACTCAGCAGGTCGATCGTCGTGCCGTGACCGGCGGCGTACATGAAGGTGGCAACGCGGGCAACGTCAATCGCGTCGGGTGTCGTGCCGTCGGGATATGTTGCCAGCGCAAGCTCGGTGAGGACGTCGTCGCGCGGATTGCGCCGCCGATCCTCGATGTACTCGACGAACCACTCCTCTTTCACGCCAACGAAGCCGCTGCG
>NZ_JBARMY010000165.1:0-4713 GCF_049802695.1 Mycobacterium sp. | reverse complement strand
ATGATAGCCGTGCGCGAGATGGGTTCCGCCGATGTAGATCTCGCCGATGACGCCGACCGGGACCGGTTGCAGCGCATCGTCGAGCAGATGTACCTGGGTGTTGATCTTGGGCCGCCCGATCGGGACGATCCGGTTCCCCTGTGTGCCGTCCACCTGAAAGCTGGTGGCGTTGACCACCGTCTCGGTGGGGCCGTAGAAGTTGTACAGCGACGCGTCAAAGGTGGCGTGGAATTTGTCGGCCACCTCTCCAGGTAGCGGTTCGCCGCCGATCGGCACCCGGCGCAGGGTTCGCCACTGGTTGACGCCCGGCAGCGACAGGAACAGCCCCAGCAGCGACGGGACGAAGTGCATCGAGGTGATGCCCTCGCGGTGCAGCAGTTCGGTCAGGTAGCCGATGTCGCGCAGTCCGCCCGGGCGTGGAACCACCAGACGGGCACCGCAGATCAGCGTGCCGAAAATCTCGCCGATCGAGATGTCGAAGCCGGTCGATGCCACCTGCAGCAGCCGGTCGGTCTCGTCGACCTGGTATTCGACACCGAACCAGCGGAAGTACTCGGCGATCGGTGCGTGCGGCACCGGAACACCTTTGGGTAATCCGGTCGAGCCGGAGGTGTAGATCAGGTATGCGGTGTTGTCCGGTCGCAGTGGTCGCACCAGCTCCGCGGCGCCGGGCTCAGCGGTCGGGTATTCCGTCAGTCCGGTGATCGGCTCGCGGAGAACGATTCTCGGCTGGGAGTCGCCGAGGATGAAGGCCAGCCGGTCTTCGGGATACGTCGGGTCGACGGGAAGGTAGACCGCGCCGGCTTTCATGATGCCCAGCGCGGTGATGATCAGCTCCGGGGACTTGTCCAGGAGCACCGCGACAACGTCCTCGCTGCCGATTCCCTGCTCGATCAACCGGTGCGCCAACCGGTTTGCTTCCTCGTTGATCTCCCGGTAGCTGTACTGGCGGCCCTCGTACACCACGGCGACCGCGTCCGGGGAATTCCCCGCCCGTTCGGTGACCAGCGCGGGCAGCGTCGCGGCGGGCGTGACGAACCGGTCACCGGCGGAAATCTGTTGCACCCAGGCCCCGTCGGAGGGGCTGAGCACCGACAACTGCCACAGCGCTGCATCAGGGTCGGCCAAAGCGCTGTCGAGCAGCACGGTGTAGTGCTCGAGCAGCTGCCGCACCAACGACCGGTCCAGCACCTCTACCAGATACTCGGCTTCGACCAGTGCACCGTGTTCGCCGAGCTCGACCATGAACGTCAACGGCAACTGGCTGGTCTGACCCCGCAGTTCGGCGCGCTCGCAACGCACGTCGGCCGGGCGGAATCCGCCACCGTCGGGCTGCCGCAGACCGAAGCTCACCCGAGTCATCCGCTCCGCGCCGTGGCGGCGGTCCGGATTGGATTCGCGTACCAGCAAGTCCACGTTGACCCGCTGATGTGCAAAAGCGCCTACGGCGGTGTCGCGGGTCTCGGCCAGCAGTTGGGAAAAGGTCTGGTCCCGATGCGGATGCGCCCGCAGAACCACGGTGTTGCCGTAGTACCCGATCATTTCGTCGGTCTCGGCGCCGCGGTTGAGCACCGGCGCCGCGATCAGGAAGTCGTCGGCATGAGTGTAGCGGTGCATCAACGCCGAGAACGCGGCCAGCAGCACCATGTAAGGGCTGGCGCCGCTTCGCCGGGCCAGCGCCGCCACCCGGTCCACCGTCGTCGCGGGTATGCGCACCGACGTGCGTTGCGAGCGCCAGGAACTCGGCACCACCGAACCGTTGGGTCCCGGAAGCTCGAGTGGTTCCGGAAGATCGGTCATCAACGCCCGCCAGTAGGCGAGGTCTTCGTCGAGATTGTCCGGCGAGCCGGCCGGCGCCGTCGCCGGCAACGGCGGGAGCTCGGTGTTCGGGCCGGTGTAGGCGCGGGTGAGGTCGGCGAAGAACGGTGCCCAGGAACCGTCATCCCAGGCGATGTGATGGGCGGTCAGCAGCAGCATCAACGCATCGTCGCCCAGGCGCACCGCGGTGGTTCGCAGCGGTGAGTCGGCGGTCAGGTCGAAAGGGCGCGAAAATTCGCGTTGCGCCAGCACTTCCAATCGCAACTGGCGGGCCTGGTCAGCCAGCCCAGACAGGTCGTGCTCAGCCCAGCCCGGCCGCAAACCGTCGTGGATGACTGCCACTGGGTCGCCGTCGTCGTCGATGTGGTAGGTCGTGCGTAACACCGGATGCCGCCGCGCCACAGCGTCGACTGCCTGGTGTAACCGGTGCACGTCGACGGGACCGGTGAGCCGGTAGGACACACAGATGTTGAGCAGGCCGCTGCCGGGGTCCACCGACTGCACGAACCACATCCGGCGCTGACCGTCAGACAGTTCTGTGCTGCCTTGCTGCACCGGCGTCGCGCTCCGCGCCAAGCCACGCTCGGCGAGCTTGCGCCGCAACAGCTCCAGGCGCTGTTCGTCGAGTCGGGCGTCGGTGATGTCAGTCACGCGGACGCTCCAGTTTTTCCTGTAAAGCCTCGATCAGTTCGACGCCGGTGATTCCGCCGAGCAGCTTGGCCAGCGGCACCGAGCGGCCGGTGCCGCGGCGCAACCGCTTCCGCAGATCCAGCGCCAGCAGCGAGTCGACGCCGAGATCGATCAGGGCGGCGCTCAGGTCCACCGACTCCGGCCCGCCGAGGCTCAACGCGGCTGCCAGCTCGGCACGCACCAGCTCAGCGGCTGACCTCTGGCTGGATGCATCGCCGTCACCGGCCGCATCCGCATCGTCGGACACCGTGGGTGTCACGAAACCCGCAGTCGTGCCCTGAGACTCGAAGAGCATCTGCAGCCGGTCGAAGTCCGCGGCGAAGATCAGCGGATCGCCGTTGTGCGGTCGCAGGCTGGTGCTGACCGCCGCATTCGGGTCCATCGCGATGAGACCGGCGCGCTCGAAGCCCTTGATCGCCTCGGGGTCCCCGATCGCGGTGCCCGGCCACAGACCCCATCGAACTGAGGTGCAGTCGACTGCCTCGGCCCGCAATTTCGCGGCGGAGACGTCGAGTATCCGGTTGGCTGCCGAATACGCGGCGTGCCCGTATCCACCCCACACGCTAGAAACCGACGAGCACAGGGTGATTCGAGAGCCCTCGCGCCGCGGCCACAGATCGATCAGGTTGGTCAGCCCGGTGACTTTCGCGTCGAACACGTCAGCCCAGTCGACGTCGGTGAGTTGGTCATGCGAGCCGAATCTGGCGACGCCGGCGGCGTGAACGAGCAGCGACGCGCCGGTGCCGCCGTATTCGGCGGCGGCGGCCCTGACCGCCGCACGATCGGTGATGTCGCAGGCCGGGGCAGACACGTCGACGGTATGCCGGCCAATCAGTTTCGACAGGTCGGCGCGGTCTATCCCTTTCCGGCTCAGCAGCACGACCCGTCGGGCGCCGTGTTCGATGCAGTACCGGGCATATTGCAGGCCGACGACCCCGCTGCCACCGGTCACCACCACGTCGTCGACGAGAGTGTCAGCCGGGGCCGCATCAGGCATCGGCCGAGCGCATTCCCCCAGCGTCCGCGTGTAACTGGTCAGCCCGGCAGCACCGACGCGCACTGCCACATCGGTCGCGGTACCCCGCAGCACGTCGACGCAGCGGCGTGCAATGGCGGCGTCGACATCTCGGCGCGGCAAGTCGAGGTGAGCAAAGGTGGTGTCGGGGAATTCGAAGCCGACGCTGCGATGCATCGCGCTCAGTGCCGCCTGCACCGGCCGCACAGACTCCCCCGGCTGCACACCATCCGCATTGACGGTCACCAACCACACCCACCGGCAGCCCGCGCCGACGGCTCGGCGGTAGTCCAGTTGCTGTGCCGCCTGGATGATTTCATCGGCGGCCACGGACACATCAGGCTGCGGCGGCGCGACCAGCACGACGACCTCGGCGTCAGCCGGATTGACCAGGTCAGCATCGTGGTAAGCGGCGACAGCCTCCGTAAGCCGGCGTCGCAACGGATCGTCGCCGGACCCGAGGACGGCGACGGTACGGCATGATGCAGTCCGGAGGGTGGCAGACGGCTCCCACCGCTCGGCCGCGACCGTCAGCGCCGCACCCGGCGGTGGTGGCAGCGGTTCGGGCTGCGCCCACAGGTAGATGGCCCGCATCGGCGCATGGGGGAAGTCGGGCAGCAGCCGATGACCGTCGAGCCCGGCGATGTCGGCCCACCGGTATTCGGGGTCGGCCAACGCGGCGGCGGCGATGCCGGCTGAGAGGTGCTCAACAAGCGGTTCGTCGCGCCGCCCGGAGCCGACAACCACCGCGTCGTCCACGAGATCGGACAGCGCGTACAGCAGCGCCGGATGTGCGGACAGTTCGACGAACATCGCAGCGTCGCGTTGCCGGGCCGCCGCCACCGCCCGGTCGAATCGCACGGTGTTGCGCAGATTGCCCCACCAGTAGTCGGCGAAGTCCGTCCCGGCGGGCACCGCAGCGCCGCTGGCCGAGCCGATGAACGGCACCGGCGAGTCCGAGAACTCTGCTGCCGGCAGCAGCTCGCGCAGCTTGTCGTGCAACGGCTGCAGCGCAGTGGTGTGCGCGGGGAAGTCGACGTCGAGCATCCGGACGAACACGCCGTCGTCTTCGGCACGTCGCACCAACTGCGCCACCGCGTCGCGGTCCCCTGACACCACCGTCGACGACGGCGCGTTGACCACCGAAACCTCCAGCCAATCCGGCGTTCTAGTGATCATCTCCTCGGCCT
>NZ_JBARMY010000164.1:0-6941 GCF_049802695.1 Mycobacterium sp. | reverse complement strand
GGCCACCCCGCCGCCGCTGCTGGCGCTGGAAACCCACGGCCGCGCCGACGCGCTGGTCGACGCCGCGGGCGACCCGTCGGTCGACACCTCCGACACGGTCGGCTTACTCAGTGCCATCTTCCCGCTGCGGATCGACTCGTCGGACCCGCAGCGAGTCGGCGGGTTGCTGGCAGCCATCCCCGGCGACGGCGTCGACTACGGACTGCTGCGTTATCTGCGCGCCGACACCGCGCGGCAGTTGGCCGAGTTCGCCGAGCCGCAGTTGCTGTTGAACTACCTGGGTCGCGCCGACCTGGATGGCAACGCGGAGTCTGGATTGCGGTTGGAGCGCAAGTTGCTGGCCGACGTGACGCCGCTACCCGAGCCGGACCTGGCCGTGCGCCACGAGGTGGCTATCTTCGCCACCATCGTGACCATCGGCGAACAGTCGGCCTTGCTGACACAGTGGCGGGTATTGCCCGACATCGTGAACGAGACAGAGCTTGCGACGCTACTGACGATCTGGCACGAGGTGCTGCGGGAGTTGGGGACATGACCACAATCGCGGTGCTCGGCGCCGGAGCCAAAGCAGTCGCCGTTGCCGCCAAGGCCGCGGCGCTGCGTGACATGGGTGTCGACGCACCGGACGTGATCGCAGTGGAGCGCATCGCGGTGGCCGCCAATTGGCAGGCCAGCGGCGGCTGGACCGACGGAGCGCAGCGACTGGGTACCAGCCCGGAGAAGGATGTCGGCTTCCCTTACCGCTCGGCGCTGGCGCCGCGCCGCAACGCCGAACTCGACGAGCGGATGACCCGGTACAGCTGGCAGTCCTACCTGATCGCCACCGCGTCGTTCGCGGAATGGATCGACCGGGGCAGGCCGGCGCCCACCCATCGCCGGTGGGGTCAATACCTGCGCTGGGTGGCCGACCAGGTCGGCATGTCCGTGGTGGCCGGCGAAGTCGAGCAGCTCGCCCTGGATGGCGACCGCGGGGACCGCCGCTGGTCGCTGCGCACCCACGAAAGCACGGTGCGCGCCGACGCGTTGATGATCACCGGACCCGGTCAGGCCGAAAGGTCGCTGCTGCCCGGCAATCCCCGGGTGCTGTCGATCGCACAGTTCTGGCACCGCGCGGCCGCACACGATCGCATTTGCGCCGAGCGGGTCGCGGTGATCGGCGGCGGCGAAAGCGCGGCGTCGATGCTCAACGAGCTGTTCCGGCATCGGGTTTCGACGATCACCGTGATTTCGCCGCAGGTGACGCTGTTCACGCGGGGGGAGAGCTTCTTCGAGAACGCGCTGTTCTCCGACCCGAGCGACTGGGGAGCGCTGACCCTCGGCGAGCGCCGCGACGCGCTGATCCGCACCGACCGCGGCGTGTTCTCCGCAAGCGTGCAGGGATCCCTGCTCGCCGACGACCGGATCCGTCACCTGCGTGGCCGGGTGGCGCACGCGGTGGGCCGCGACGAGCAGATCCGGTTGACGTTGAGCACTAACCGGGGCAGCGAAAATCTGGAAACGGTGCATGGTTTCGATCTGGTGATCGACGGGTCCGGCGCCGATCCGTTGTGGTTCCTGACATTGTTCAGCCAGGACGCGCTCGATCTGCTCGAACTCGGTCTGGGCGGACCGCTGACCGGTGAGCGCCTGCAGGAAGCCATCGGCTACGACCTGGCCGTCACCGGCGTCGCGCCCAAGCTGTTCCTGCCGAACCTGGCCGGGCTGACGCAGGGCCCGGGATTTCCGAACCTCAGCTGTCTGGGGTTGTTGTCCGACCGGGTGCTCGGCGCCACGAGCGCCACGCACCGTCCTGTCGACCCGAGGAGAGCTGCTGAGCACGAACCCGTTCGATGACGAGGAGGGCACCTTCGTCGTCGTCAACGACGAGGAGCAGTACAACCTGTGCCCGCCTTTGCCGACGTTCCGGCCGGCTGGCAGGTGGTTTTCGGCGAAGCCACCCGCGCCTCGTGTCTGGAGTACGTCGAGCAGCGCTGGACCGACATGCGGCCGAAGAGCCTGCGCGAGGCAATGGATCACCCGGAGTTCGACCGGGCTTGACTCGCAAAGAACAGGTGGCGGGAAGCGCGCACCGCGATAGCTAAGAACGATTCATAGCGAAAGCACAGCCGGCTCAGAAGTTCACACCATTATCATCGTCAACAGTGGCAACACGGGACCGACACACGGTCCGTCACTTTCACCAACACTTGAAGGGGAACCAATGATCGGGAAATCTCTGGCTACGGGCGTGGCCGCGGTCGCCGCAATCGGAGCCGCAGCCGCCGGCGTGACGTCTCTCGCCGCCACTTCCCACCCGGGATTGCCGGTGAAGCCGGTAGTCTTCAGCGCACCGCTGGACCAGACCACGACCCTGCCGACTCCTGACCAGCTGACCAGCGTCCTGAATGGCCTCGCCGATCCCAACGTCCCGTTCGCGAACAAGTCCGGACTGGTCGAAGGCGGAATCACCGGAAGCCAGGCTGCTCTGGGCGATCACGAGATGAAGAAGGCGGCCAAGAAGGGCGAGCTGCCGTTGGCATTCACCGTGTCCAACATCCAGCCGGCTGCAGGTAACGCGGCCAGCGCCGCCATCGGGGTATCCGGTCCCAAGCTGCAGCCGCCGGTCACCGAGAATCTGACCTTCGTCAACCAGGGCAACTGGGTGCTGTCGCGCGACTCGGCGATGACGCTGATTCAGGCGGCGACGGGCGACTGACGAATTAGCTGCAGAAATGCCGCGCACCTGCCTAACATGTGCTCTCTGAAAGAACGCCGAAAAACATAGACGTTCGAAAGGACAGCCATGATCGTGAAACTTCTCGTCACCGGGGCGGCCGCGGCGGCCGCTATCGGAGCCGCGGCAGCCGGCGTCAGCTCGGTTGGCGACGGCTCGTTCGCCACACCGGCCTACGCCGTGCAGCCGGTTGCGGTAACCGCGCCGCTTCCGCAGGACCCGCCGCCGGGGCAGCCCGACCTGCCGAACCCTGACCAGGTGTCGAACCTCTGCACCCAGGTAACGGACCCGGGCGTGAACTACGAGACCAAGAACGCTGTGGTTGAGAACGGCATCAGTCCGGACGAAGGCCGGGTGGCTGACCACGACCTGAGGAAGGCGTACCGAGACGGGAATTTCCCCGAGCAGTTCAACGCGACGAACATCCAGCCGGCCGGTCCGAACGCGGCGACGGCCCAGGTGGCCATCTCGGGACCCAAATTCGCGGGACCGGTGACGAAGCAACTCGCTTTCATCGACACGGGTGGCGGCAACTGGATCCTGCAGCACGACGCCGCGATCGCGCTGATACAGGCCGCCACAGCCACGAACTGACCAGCCGGCTCATCGAGGCGGCGTCAGCCGGCGTCCGGCAACGCGCACACCTGCCCGCCGGAAACGCCCGACGATGCGATACCCAGCGCCAGGTTGAATCGCGCACGCAGGTTCTCCAGCGTGACAGTGTGCGTCAGCCCGACCAGCGCGGCCTCGCCGAAGTGCGCGCGGAGACGGTCAAACAACTCGTCACTGACCACGACCGGAGTGCGGCTGATCGAGGTGGCGTAATCGAGGACCAGCTTGTCGACCTCGGAGAAGCATGCGGCGTTCCGGTAGTCGGCCAGCGCCAGGAGTTCCTCGTCGGTGAGGCCCCACCGACGCGCGATCTGCGAACCGAGGTCGATGCAATACTCGCAGCGCACGGTGGTCGCCGCCTTCAGTTCAGCCAGCGCCCGGTGGCGGGGGCTGAGCACGTGCTCCAGCGCCGACTGCGCCTGCTCGACGCGGCCGTAGGCGCTGAGCACTTTGGGTAGGTAGGCATACATCCGCAGCGGGTCGAGCATTGCGGCAGAATCCGTTCCGGTGAGTTTCTTCAGCTTGCGCCGGGTGAAGAAGAAGGCGATCTTCGTGCTCAGTCTCGCGTCGCGGTCGGACACTCCGGTTAGTCGTGGCATGGCTGTCCTTCCATGACTCGCAGTAGCTGCTACCTATCCCGACACCGATGCTTGCGTCTGCTGGCCGACCGCGTCCAGGTCGAGCAGTCTGGCGTGCAGCACGGTGCGGTTCCGCAGAGCCGCGCGCACCGCGCGGTGCAGGCCGTCCTCGAGGTAGACGACGGTCCTCCACTTCACCGCATGCGGGAACAGGTCGCCGTAGAAGGTGGAGTCCTCCGACAGCAGCCGGTCCAGCGCGAGCACCTTTGTGGTGGTGACCAATTCGTCGAGCCGGATCTGCCGCGGCGGTATCCGCGACCAGTCCCGGTAGGACAGCCCGTGCTCCGGGTACGGCTTGCCCTCCCGCACACCGCGGAAGATCATCGGCGACTCGCCGATCGCGCGTCACACCGACTCGATGTGGCCATACTGACGAGGTTAGCCGGACCGCGCCGAGCTGCGCCCGACTGCTTCTAGGCCCACCGATCGTCGAACAGACGCCGCCGCTGTTCGTCACCGTAAAATAGACCGAATCAGCAGGGTCGAAGGAGGTGGATGCCGAATGGGAAGTGCCGACGAGCGCCGCTTCGATGTACTGCGCGCCATCGTCACCGACTTTGTCTCCACCAAAGAACCGATCGGCTCCAAGTCGCTCGTCGAGCGGTATAACCTCGGCGTGTCATCCGCCACGGTGCGCAACGACATGGCCGTGCTGGAAGCCGAGGGCTACATCGCCCAGCCGCACACCAGCTCCGGGCGGGTGCCGACCGAGAAGGGCTACCGGGAATTCGTCGACCGGCTCGACGACGTCAAACCGTTGTCGTCGGCTGAGCGGCGGGCGATTCAGAACTTTTTGGAATCCGGCGTCGACCTCGACGACGTGCTGCGGCGCGCGGTGCGACTGCTGGCCCAGCTCACCCGGCAGGTCGCGGTCGTGCAGTATCCGACGCTGTCGAAGTCGACGGTGCGCCATCTGGAGGTGATCGCGCTGACGCCGGCACGGCTGTTGATGATCGTGATCACCGACTCCGGGCGCGTCGACCAGCGCATCGTCGAACTCGGCGACGTTATCGACGACCACGAGCTCTCCCAGCTGCGCGAGATGCTGGGCCAGGCCCTGGAAGGCAAGAAGCTGTCCGCGGCATCGATCGCGGTGGCCGACCTGGCCGGCGAGCTGAGCAGGCCCGGGAAACAGTCCAGCCTCAGCGACGCGGTCGGCCGGTCGGCGACGGTGCTGCTTGAGTCGCTGGTCGACCATTCCGAGGAGCGCCTGTTGCTGGGCGGAACCGCCAACCTCACCCGCAACACCGCCGACTTCGGTGGCTCACTGCGATCGATCCTGGAAGCACTCGAGGAACAGGTCGTGGTACTGCGGCTGCTGGCCGCCCAGCAGGAAGCGGGCAAGGTGACGGTGCGCATCGGGCATGAGACGGAGGCCGAACAAATGGTCGGCACCTCCGTGGTGACCACCGCCTACGGCACCTCAGACACGGTGTACGGCGGCATGGGGGTGCTCGGGCCCACCCGAATGGACTATCCGGGAACTATCGCTAGTGTCGCAGCGGTTGCCTTATACATCGGCGAAGTGCTGGGTGGGCGATGACCCTGACGATCAAGCACCCGCTGCACAATCAACGGACAGCCGCAACCGCGGCGTAGGAAAGGTCACGCGTGGCACGCGATTATTACGGTCTGCTCGGGGTGAGCCACAACGCGAGCGACACCGAGATCAAACGCGCCTATCGCAAGCTGGCGCGTGAGCTGCATCCCGACGTCAACCCGGACGAGGCCGCTCAGGCGAAGTTCAAGGAGATCAGCGCCGCCTACGAGGTGCTCAGCGACCCGGAGAAGCGTCGCATCGTCGACTTGGGCGGGGATCCGCTGGAAAGCGCCGCCGCGGGTAACGGCTTCACCGGTTTCGGTGGGCTGGGCGACGTATTCGAGGCCTTCTTCGGTGGCGGGTTCGGTGGCGGCCCCGGGGCGCGCGGACCCGCCGGGCGGGTGCGACAGGGTCAGGATTCGCTGCTGCGGATGCGGCTGGATCTCGAGGAGTGCGCGACCGGCGTGACCAAGCAGGTCACCGTCGACACCGCCGTGCTCTGTGACCGGTGCCAGGGCCGGGGCACCAACGGCGACAGCTCACCGGTGCGCTGCGACACCTGCGGGGGTCGCGGAGAAGTGCAAAGCGTGCAGCGGTCGCTGCTCGGCCAGGTGATGACCTCGCGCCCATGCCCCACCTGCCGCGGCGTCGGCGAGGTCATCCTCGACCCGTGCAACCAGTGTGGCGGTGACGGACGGGTGCGCGCCCGCCGCGAGATCAGCGTCAAGATTCCCGCCGGTGTCGGCGACGGGATGCGGGTGCGACTCGCGTCTCAGGGTGAAGTGGGACCCGGCGGCGGCCCGGCGGGTGACCTCTATGTCGAGGTCCACGAACAAGCGCACGACATCTTCGTCCGCGACGGCGACGCCCTGCACTGCACGGTCTCGGTGCCGATGTTCGACGCGGCGCTGGGTATCACCGTCACCGTCGAAGCGATCCTGGACGGCCTCACCGAGATCACCATCCCGCCCGGCACCCAGCCGGGCTCGGTGATCACGCTGCGCGGCCACGGGATGCCGCAGTTGCGCTCCGGCACCCGGGGTGACCTGCACGTACACGTCGACGTGGTTGTTCCGACCCGGCTGGACCACCGCGACACCGAACTGTTGCGCGAGCTGAAGGCCCGCCGTAGCCGCGATGTGGCCGAAGTCCGCTCGACACACAGCAACTCGGCCAGCGGCCTGTTCAGCAAGCTGCGCGAGACCTTCACCGGTCGCTGAGCGCCGCTGAGTCTGCCTTGCCGGGCCTGTTCTACGTCGACGCGCTGACCGGCGTCGGGATGCTGACCGCTGTCCGCGGTGACGAGGGTTTCCATGCCGCCACCGTGCGACGGATCCGCCCCGGTGAGGAGTTGACGCTCAGCGACGGCGCCGGCGGCATGGCCCGCTGCGTCGCGGAAGAGGCTGGTCGAGACGGGCTGCGCGCCCGGGTGCTCAGC
>NZ_JBARMY010000163.1:0-1550 GCF_049802695.1 Mycobacterium sp. | reverse complement strand
ACACGATGGTGGGCAAGGTGTAATCGAGATCGTTCAGCCGCAAACCCGATCGCAGCATCCCCTCCGCGGCGAGCACACCTAGGTAGTCGCGGTTGACTCCGAGCTTGCTCTCCTCGAGGTGGTGATGATGTGTCGAGGCGAGGAAAGTGTCGAGAGTGTCGGCGTCGCGGGTGTAGAGCGCGCGCAAAACCGGCCGGTTCATCGCCTCGACGAACAGCCGCCGCAGATAACGGTGCAGTGCGACCTCGGCCGGATCATCACGTACCGCCTGCACAATCGCGTCCGCCATCGCCGCCGCTTCGCGAGCGCTGACCGCGTGGAACACTTCCTCGCGAGAGCGCCAGTGCAGGTAGACGGTGCCCTTGCCAACACCCGCCCGACGAGCCAGTTCATCGATCGTCACCCGCCGATAACCCCAGGACAGCAACAACTCTCGAGCGGTATCGAGGATGCGATCCGCCCTCTCTCGCCGGTCGCCGCGGGAGCGTTGCACCACCACGGCGGTCAGTCTATGACCAGAAATCGATTTTGGTCAACAGTCACGCATTGCCGGGCTTGAGAGCGGCCGGGCACTGTTCACACCGTTCGACGATGTCGGCAACGGTCGGCCCTCAGGAGTCCAAGAATTGCTGCACCACCTCGACGAGCATTCGCCCACCCTTGCTGTTGAGGTGAATGCCGTCAATGTGGCAGTCCCAACCGTTCATTCGTGAGATCTCATCGAAGCTTCGTCGCAGAATCATTTCCCGAAACACATAATCGCGGTAGAAGGATCCGATTGCGAAATGGGTAAACGCTTTAGACGTGCGTGCGCGGACAAGTTGTCTCTGGAAAGACTCGTTGAAGGGAATGTAGTCCGTGTGCTCGTTCGACGCGACGCTGGCGATGATCTCGTTGTAAGTGGTGATCAAGTCATTGAGCCGCGCTTGGACGGGGTCGCGCGAATGGGGATCTTCTCCAAGCGGCGCAAGCGAACTCAGCCCGATCTTCGGATTGGCGCCGCGCTGTAGCTTGCGCACGATGAAGTACAGGTTCTCCTCGAACCGCGCCGGCGATGGCTCGTCCGAGAGCCGCTTCCATACCCGGACGAATCGCCTGAAATTCGGAAATACGCTCGCCATGATGTCGTTAGTCCCGATCAGGACGATCACCCGGTCGGGTTGCAAGGCGATAACGCGATCGAGCAATCCGACGGTGTGGAACGACAGATCACCGCCCACACCGAGGTTGACGAATCGAAATCGTTTGTTTTGCGGCCGCTTATCCAGCTCGTCGATCCATTTGTAGGTTCCCTTCGACGCGGTGGTACTGGAACCCAGGCAGACCACCGTTTCGCGCGGGTCGGTCATGGCGCCCTGCCGAGAATCTGACATAGCGCCCGGCGGAGGTCGTCTGCCGGCGATTGCGGAAGAGTGGCGGCCCGCCAGCCGACGAAATCGTCGGGGCGGACCAGCAGAGCTCCGCCGGTCGCGATTCCCGCGGCCTGCAGCCAGGCGCGGTCGGGATCTTGCACATCGCCGGCGGCCCCGATCCGGTGGACGGTGATCGGT
>NZ_JBARMY010000162.1:0-2271 GCF_049802695.1 Mycobacterium sp. | reverse complement strand
TGTTGGCCGCGACGCCCCGCTCGATCGCCAGGTGATCGAGGTAGCCCTGCAGCTGTGTCTCCAGCGCCGGACGCAGGGCCGCCGACGTCACCGGGCGCCCTGGCGGCCGGCGAATGCGCTGGGTTTGTCGATCCACGGGGCGTCCACCGGGCGGGGCTGGGCGGCGCCCTGGGTCACCGCGTGGGCGGCCAGGACCCCGGCGATGGCGAGCGAATCGACGATCTCGCCGCTGAACACCTGGCGAAGCGCTTCGGCGATAGGTATCCACTTCAGCGTCATGTCCGCTTCTTCGTCGTGCGCCTCCGGCCGATCAACCTCGCTGAGCCCGGTCGCCAGGTACAGCCGGACCGATTCGTCGCTGAAACCCGGTGTGGAGTCGAGATCGACGAGTACCTGCCAGGTCTCGGCCTGGAGGCCGGCCTCCTCCTCCAACTCCCGTGCGGCGGTGAGGTGCGGCGCCTCGCCGTCGACGTCAAGTAGCCCCGCGGGCAACTCCCACAGTCGTCGACCGATCGGATGCCGGTACTGGTAGACCATCGGGATCCGGCCGGAGTCGTCCAACGCGAGCACCGCAACCGCCCCGTAGTGCTCGACGACCTCGCGGGCCGCGACCTTGCCGCCGGGCATGCGCACTTGATCCTTGCGAAGCGCGAATATTCGTCCCTGATAGACAGTTTCGGACGAAACCGTCTCGAAGTCGTGTTCAGCCACGAGCCGCCGGTTCGGGTACCGGGTGGGCGGCGGCGCTGCGGTTCTCACTGCCGTTCGCCCGGGCCTCGGGAATCTCCACCGGCAACCGCTCGGCGGCCTTGAAGTCGAGGGCAGCCGCGACGAACGCGACGAACAACGGGTGCGGCCGGGTGGGCCGGCTCTTCAGCTCCGGATGTGCCTGGGTACCGACGACGAACGGATGGACCTCCGGCGGGTACTCGACGAATTCCACCAGATGGCCGTCCGGTGAGGTCCCGGAGAACCGCAGGCCGCTTTCGGCGATCTTCTCCCGGTAGGCGTTGTTGACCTCGTAGCGGTGCCGGTGCCGCTCGGAGACCTCGGTCGCCTGATACGCCAGAGCGACTACCGAATCTGGTTGCAGCGTAGCCGGATACGCGCCGAGCCGCATGGTGCCGCCGAGGTCCGCCACACCGGCGACGATGTCCTGCTGGTCGGCCATGGTGGAGATGACTGGATCAGGTGTGTCCGGTTCGAACTCCGCGGAGTTCGCTTCCGTCAGCCCCACCGACCGCGCCGCCTCGATCACGATGCACTGCAGGCCGAGGCAGAGTCCGAGCACCGGGAGTCCCCGCGCCCGCGCATAGCGGACGGCGCCGATCTTGCCCTCGATGCCGCGGATGCCGAACCCGCCCGGGATGAGCACGCCGTGCACGTCGTCGAGTACTGCGGCGGCGCCACTGGTGGTTCCGCAGTCATCGGAGGGTACCCAGCGCATCTCCACTTTCGCCCGATGCTTGAACCCGCCGGCCCGCAACGCCTCGGTGACCGACAGATAAGCGTCCGACAGCTCGATGTATTTGCCGACCACAGCGACTCGGACTGTCTCCTGCGGCTCGTGAACTCTGCGCAGCAAATCGTCCCACTCGGTCCAATCCACGTCACGAAACGGCAGGTTGAGCCGGCGCACCACGAACGCGTCGAGCTCCTCGCGGTGCAACACCTTCGGGATGTCGTAGATCGACCGTGCGTCGGGTGTGGAGATGATGCCGTCGATGTCGACGTCACACATCAACGCGATCTTGTTCTTCAGCGGTTCCGGAACGTCCTGGGCACAGCGCAGGATCAAGGCGTCGGGTGTGATACCGATGCTGCGTAATGCCGCCACCGAGTGCTGAGTAGGTTTGGTCTTCAATTCGCCCGACGGCGCCAAGTAGGGCACCAACGACACATGCAGGAAGAAGACGTTCTCCCGGCCGAGGTCGTGACGCACCTGCCGCGCCGCCTCCAGAAATGGCTGCGACTCGATATCGCCGACGGTGCCGCCGATTTCGGTGATGACGACGTCCGGTCGGTTGCCTTCGGCGTCGGGTGCGGCCATCGCCATGATGCGACGTTTGATCTCGTCGGTGATGTGCGGGATCACCTGCACGGTGTCGCCGAGGTACTCGCCGCGGCGTTCCTTGGCGATAACTGTCGAATACACCTGTCCGGTAGTGACATTCGCCGAACCGGACAGGTCGCGGTCAAGGAAGCGCTCGTAGTGGCCGACATCGAGGTCGGTCTCGGCGCCGTCCTCGGTGACGAACACCTCGCCGTGCT
>NZ_JBARMY010000161.1:0-14301 GCF_049802695.1 Mycobacterium sp. | reverse complement strand
GCCTTGGGCGGCGTCGAAGGCGCTGTACTCGGCAGACCCTGGGCCGCAGCTGAATCCGGATAGCCCAGGTAGAGCTGATGCAAGATCCGCCGGGACAGCTTGGGAGCGAGGTAGTGACCGACCTCGGCCAGCGTTCCCAGCGGCGTGTCGATGCGTGCGGGCTTGTCGATCAGGCCGCGCACCACCATGGCCGCCGCGTGGTCGGGGCTGATCGCTCGGACCGCATTCAGGCGGCGCGACGGCGCGATCATCGGGGTGCGGACCAGCGGCATGTGGATGTTGGTGAAAGTGATGTGGTCGGACAACGTTTCTGACGACACCACGTCGGCGAACGCGTCGAGGGCAGCCTTCGACGGCAGATAAGAGCTGTACTTGGGGTTGCGGGCCTGCACACCGGCGCTGGACACGTTGACGACGTGACCGAATCTGCGTTCCCGCCAGTGCGGGATCAGCGCCAGCACCATTCGCACCGCGCCGAAGTAGTTGACCGCCATGACGCGCTCGTAGTCGTGCAACCGGTCGGTGGAGTTGACCACCGACCGTCGGATTGACCGGCCGGCGTTGTTCACCAGGAAATCGACGTGGTCGAAGCGGCCAAGGATGTCTTTGACGGTGTGCTCCACCGACGCGGAATCGGTGACGTCGCAGGTAAAGGCATACGCTCGGCCACCGCGGGCGCGGATCTCGGCGACCAGCTCGTCCAGCGCCGCGGCGTTACGGGCCAGCGCGAAAACCGTCGCGCCATGCTCGGCCACCGCGATTGCGGAGGCGCGGCCGATGCCGCTGGAAGCGCCGGTGATGATGACGTGGCGTCCAACCAACGGTCCTCGCGGATCGTGCCGACGTGCCCGGTCGGGATCCAGGTGCTCAGCCCAGTACCGCCATAATGCGGGGGCGTAGTCGACAAAGCGGGGCACCGTGATCGCGTGGTCGGCCAACGCGTTTCGCGTCTCGTCGGAGATGAAGGTGGGCGCCAGGTCAACCACATCGAGCACCTGCGCGGGAATGCCGAGCTGGGTGGCCGCGATGTTGCGCACCGCCTTGGCCCGGCCACGCGTGTTCAGCACCGGCGCGGTCATCTTGCGCGGCAGTGACCCGCGCAGCGGCGGAAGACCCGCCGCGTCGGCGATCCCGCGGTAGATGCCGCGCAGCCCGACTGTTTCCGGCGCGGTCAGATGGAAGGTTTGTCCATCGCGGCTGTCGGCGTGCAGCAAGGCGACCAGTGCCTCGACGACATAGTCGACGGGGACGATGTTCGTGCGCCCAGAATCCGGTAGCAGGATCGGGGTGAAGCGGGGTAGCAGCGCCAGCCTGGCCAACACGCCGAAGAAGTAGTAAGGACCGTCGATTTTGTCCATTTCGCCGGTGCGCGAATCGCCCACCACGACGGCCGGCCGGTAGATCCGGTAACGCAGTCCCGGCGTCGAGCGCACCAGCGACTCGGCTTCGAATTTTGTCTGGTGATACGGCGTTGGCAGCTGCTGGCCGACGTCGAAGTCGGTTTCGGTGTACTCGCCGGGGAATGTTCCGGCGACCGCGATGGACGACACGTGGTGCAGTGTGGCGTCCAGTCGGCGCGCCAGCCCGACGATCGCGCGGGTGCCCTCCACGTTGGCGGCCCATTGCTCGATTGCGCCGGCTTTGATGTCGTAGATTGCGGCACAATGCACTACGTGGTCGACATGGCCGAGCTCGACCAGCGCATCGTCGGTCAGCTCAGGACAGGTGATGTCGCCGACCAGCGCCGTGGCCCGCTCACCCCAGTCGGTGGCCAAACGTTCGAACCGCCCCAGCGACTGGCGGCGGACCAACACCCAGACTTCGGCGTCAGGTCGGGTGTCCAGCAGTCGTGACACCACTCGGCGCCCTATAAACCCGGTACCGCCGGTAACGAGATACCGCATGCCAGTCATCGTGGTCGCGCCGCTGGTCGGCGTCAACGGTCTGTGACGCGGTCGATACGCCGCTTCGGCGGCAGGCGGTTGAGGCGTCAGTAATTGAATTCGCGGATGCCGTCCCAGTCGACCAGCGTCCAGCCGGTTACGGGGCTGCCTTTGACGACGACCCGGCCGATGTTGGGCAGCGGATGCTCGTTGACCAGATTGTCGTTGGGGTTGTTCACGTTGAGCAGCGTCCAGTACATGATCGACTCGCCGTGCGAGAAAGCGACCGGGTTCTTCAGCCCGCTGTCGTAGATCTTCTGCACCGCGGCGGTGAACTGGTCGTTGAACTGTTTTCCGCTGATCGAGCCGGGAATCGCGTCGCCGAGGTCGCCGTTGAGCCAGTCCGCCGGCGCCAACAGATACGTCGACTTGTCCATGGATTTCGGTTTGCCGTCGAACCAGCCGGCGCCGATCTCTCGCAGGCCGGGCAGGATCTGAACGTGCTTGCCGAGTCGTTCGGCCAGCGGCGCGGCGGTCTGCTGCGTTCTGACCATCGTCGAGGCGTAGATGCCGTCGTAGTTGTTGCGGCCAAGTTGGTGGGCAATCTGCTCGGCCTGGCCCTGGCCGAGCGGAGTAAGACCCGGGCCCGGAACGTCTGTGTCGATGATCTCGTCCGCATTGGACTGGGACTCGGCATGCCGCACGAAGGTCAGCGTGATCATGCGAGCGTGAGCTGTGTCCGAGCAGGCGCCGATGACGAGGGTCGCGACGATTGCCGCTGCTGCCTTCCAGACGACGCTGCGAGTGCGGTTGCCCATGGGAGATAGCCTGCCCTGCCGAAGGCCGCTGCGTGGCGGGTTTGCGATGGTTGGGTGAAGAAACGGCGCGAATCGAACTGAGAGGAGACTCGCAATGGCGATCGACCCGAATGCCATCGGCGCGGTGACGGAGCCGACGCTGTTCGAGTGGACCGACCGCGACACCATGCTGTACGCGCTCGGCGTCGGGGCAGGCATCGATGATCTGTCTTTCACCACCGAGAACAGCCACGGCATCACATTGCAGACGCTGCCGACCTACGCGGTGATCTGTTGTCCCGCTTTCGGCGCTGCGGGAAAGATCGGTGACTTCAACTGGGGAATGTTGCTACACGGTTCACAGTCCATCCGGCTGCACGCGCCGCTGCCGGTCGCCGGAAAGCTTTCGGTGGTCTCCGAAGTGGTGGACATCCAGGACAAGGGTGAAGGCAAGAACGCGATCGTCGTCTTGCGCGGCAGCGGCACCGACCCGCACACGTCGGCGCTGGTCGCCGAAACGCTCACCACGCTGGTTATCCGCGGCGCGGGCGGCTTCGGCGGCCAGCCCGGTCAGCGCCCGGTCGCGCCGGAGGTTCCGGACCGTGAGCCCGACGCCCGCATCGCATTACCCACACGCGAAGATCAGGCGTTGATCTACCGGCTCTCCGGTGACCGCAACCCGTTACACAGCGATCCCTGGTTCGCCCGCGAGCTGGCCGGTTTCCCCAAGCCGATCCTGCACGGCCTGTGCACCTACGGCGTGTCGGGCCGCGCGCTGGTGGCCGAGCTCGGCAAAGGCGACGCCGCCAACATCACCTCGATCGCCGCACGGTTCACCTCCCCGGTGTTTCCCGGCGAGACACTGACCACTTTGGTTTGGCGGACTGACCCGGGCCGGGCGGTGTTCCGCACCGAAGCTGACGCGTCTGACGCGTCTGAGAGCGGGGCCGCGCGGGTAGTCCTCGAGGACGGCGCGGTCGAATTCACTCCCGTGTGAGCCGCTCTCATGGCAGGCTCTGGAGACCATGGCGTTCAAACTCACATACAGCGACGGACATGAGAACGACTACGACGACGGAACCAAGTGGGTGGTCGAGGACGGCGTGCTCAAGTTGGGACGTGAGGAGGGGAAATGGAGCGTTCTGCTCTCGCCGAGTCACTGGGCCACTGTCGAGCTGGTGCCGGACGAAGGCAAAGACGGCGACGACGGTGACGACGACAGTGACGACGACGATGACGATGACGATGACGATGACGACAGCTGACGTCTAGCTGAGCTCAGCGGTTCGCGGCGATTCGCCGCGCCAGTCGTCCGGTGAAGTCGCTCACCTGGGCCGGACTGTCCAATGCGTAGCGCGCGGCGGTGGCGCGATCGCCGTCGTCGCTGTGCCGCACCACGATCCCGATACCGTCGCCGAGCACGGCGTCGAAGGCGTCTTCGTCGGTGATGTCGTCGCCAAGATAAATCGGTAGCAGCCGGGCCGGTTGGTCATCGCTGATCTGGTCGACCACCCAGCGCAGCGTCTTGCCCTTGTCCCAGTCGATGTCGGGTCGCAGCTCGATGACCTCCCGTCCGGTCGTGACCCGCAGCGCGGCGCGCTGCCCGATGCCGCGCACCGCCGCCAGCACCTCGCCGACCCGGTCGCGTTCGGCGTTGCGGTAATGCACCGCAACTCCAAATCGCTTGTGTTCCACTGCGACGCCGGTAATCGTGCCTAGTTGTTCGCGTAGTTCCGCCGCGGCGTCTTCCAGCAGGGGGATGGCGGATGCCGCGGCGTCATTCTGGTGGTGTTCGCCATCTGGTCCGACGGACTCGAAGCCGTGGCTGCCGGCGTACCAGATGCCTGGTAGGGCTATCCGCTGCCGGACATCGGCGAGGTCGCGGCCGCTGAGCACCGTGACCGGGCACTGTGCGGTCAGCGACTGCAGCGCCTCGGCGGCGCCGGCAGTCAAGGCGGCCGTATCGGGATCGTCGACGATGTCGGACAATGTTCCGTCGAAGTCGAAGAACACCGCGGGCTGCCGGTCGCCCAGCAAGCTGTCGGCAGCGCCCAGCAAAGCCTCGGCGGCGTCGGGCAGTTGCGACATCCGCTGGTTTCCGGTTCGCACGACGATCTCGCCGAGCCCGCGGACGATCTCGTCGGCGCCGCGGCAACGCAGGTCGTCGCCGCCTTCGGCCCGGTTGAGCCCGACGATCAGCGCGAACCCGCCGGCCCGGGCGAATTTGACGGCGGCTGCCGAGTCTGTGATCAGCACGCATCGGCCCGGCCGGGTGTGCAGCCGACCGACCGCCTCGGTGAGCACCGCAGAGTCAAGGTTCTCAGTGCTGGGCAGCTCGACGCCGCGCACGCCGACGCCGGCCAGTTGCGCGACGAGTGCGGCTGGGTCGGCATCGATGCAAAACAGCACGGCGTCGTGCCGGCGTGGGTCGATGGTGCTGGACACCCTGCTCAGATACCGGCGTCGTCGATGAGCCGACGCGCGATGTCGCGAACCGCGATGTTCGCGCCTTGAGAGAGTTTCACCAACATGTTGAAAGCTGCTTGCTCATCGAGCTCGTAGCGCTCCATCAGGATGCCCTTGGCTTGTCCGATGGTGTCGCGACTACCGAGTGCCGCTGCGAATTGCTGTCCGCGCACAGCGTTACTCCATGCCATGGCGCCGACCGTGGCGAGCGTGGCGGCAACGCGACGCGAGGACTCGGAAAAGGCGCCCGCGCGTTCTGCGTAGAAGTTCAGCGCTCCCATGCTCAGTTCGTCGGCGAACAGCGGCAGCGATAGCACGCTGCGGATCGGGGTTTCCGCGAGCGCGTCTGCTTGGTACTTGGGCCAGCGCGAATCCGTGGCAAGGTCCTCGACTTCGACCGCCTTACGGGTCCAGGCCGCTTCCAGGCAGGGCCCTTGCAGGTGGCGTTGCTGGATCTCGTCGAGCACTTTGGCGCACTCGTCGGTGACCGACGGGCTGCTGACCTCGTTCTCCCGGCTGCTGGTGGTGATCCCGGCGTGGTCTGCACCGGTTACGCAGCGTGCCGCTGCCTGAGTCAGCGCGTCAAGCACCGTGGGGAAATCCTCCGCCTCCGCTGAATAGATAGTGCGGAGCACATCGTTCAGCTCACTGACTCCGTCGAAGTAGTCCAACGATCATCGCCTCACCATCACATCGATCACCGGTTTAGCCGAGGCTGCGGTAAGCGTCTGAAGCAGCTGAAGACAGCAGCCGTAGTAGTGGGCGGCGACTCGTGTCAATGCTGTTTCTTCAACACTGCGGTTGCGTCCACTCTGTCGCCTTGCATGGGAGCAGGAGCAACCGTCCTAAATCCGCCGCCGCTTCGAATGCTACGACTACTTGACTGTTCGTCCAACTGCAGTTCGTCGGCACTATGTGAGCCGTTCGGCCCTGCTTACTGCGGACTGACCCCGGCGAAACGGTCACGCGTCATCATCTGGCGAACAGCAGCACCGAATCTTGACTGAGCGCCTCCAGATGTGCCACCGCTTTCTCGATTCCGGTGCCCAGGTGCTCCACATCGGGGGCGGCGTCGTAGTCGGCGGTGATACCGAACACCAGATCGTCGGCGTAGCTCAGCACCGCCACACCGGTGCGCAACCGCATCGCGATCGGCGGGATTGGCAGAATCCGCTGCACGTTGTGGCCCATCAGCTGTAGCCGCCGGCGCGGTCCCCGGACATTGGTCGCCAAGGCCACGATGCCGCGCTGCGGTAACCGCGTGATCAACCGAATCAGCCAGGAAGACAGCATGTATGGCACATAGTTGGCCGCCGACGTCAAGGTACTGCCGGCTTGCCGCTGGCCCCCGCCTTTGGCGCGGCTCAATCGGCTGTGCACAGTCCGCAGTTGCTGGACCGGGTCGTGCTGATCGACGGGCAGATACGGCAACAGCAAAGAGATGCGGTTGCCCGGTGCGTCCGGGGTGCTGGGTGGGCGGACCGAAACCGGCACCAGAGTGCGCAGGGAATCCGGACGCGGCTCCTCGCCTCGATGCAACAGCACGGAGCGGAAGCCCTGGGTGATCGCCGCCAGCGCAACATCATTGACCGTTACGTCGAACTTGCGGCAGATCTGTTCGATGTCGGCCAACGGAACCCGCACCGCGTGGTAACGCCGCATAGCCGTGACGGGGCCGACCAGCGACGAGCCGGCGGCCGGCCGGATCACACCGGCGGCGATTTCCGCAGCTCCGCCGACTGTTCGAGTGGCGGCGTTGGTGAGTGCAGTAGCGGCGCGCCACAGGTTTTCGGCCGGGTTGCGGGCGGGCGGGTTCGGGACCGGCCGCAGATGCGGATGGGCTGCGGTGGCCCGACGCACCGGTGCTGCCGGCGCGAACGCGTCACCGTCGATGTCGTCACAGAGCCGGGCCAAGATCCGGGTCGCCGAAATCCCGTCGGCCATGCAATGGTGAACCTTCGTCAACATGGCCCAGCGATTGCCCTTCAGGCCCTCGATGACCCAGCACTCCCACAGCGGCCGATCCCGGTCGAGGCGGCGTTCCAGCACACGTGCGACGACCCGGAACAGTTCGCAGTCGTCACCGGGCCGGGGGACGGCGATCCGCCGCACGTGACGGGCCAGGTCGAACTCCGGATCATCGACCCACTTCGGCGGGCTGACATCGAAAGGCTGGCTGCGCAGCACCTGGGCGCATCGCGGTATCGTCCGGATTCGTTCTGCCAGGATCGTTTTGAACTGCTCGTAGTTAGGTGGTGCGCCTTCGACGATGGCGATGCCGCCGATCGCCAGGCTCACGTGCCGATCCGAGTCCTCCGCCATGAGGAAACCTGCATCGAGCGTGTTGAGTTGCTCCATGACCAGTACCGCCGTCCGCTTCTTGAACTTGGGATGAGTATTCCGGCGCCATGAAATCCGGAGGTGGCAGCGACATTAATTCTTGTAAACAACTCTGGTCGATCGGGTGTCTTCGAGCGACGGTCCCCGCGTTCCGGCCGACAGTGGACGACCGCATCACCCTATCGAACCTATGTTCGATACACTGGCCGGCATGGGCTGGAGTAATCCACCGTCGAAATGGTCGGAGATGGAGCGGGTGCTCGACGGCAAACCGCGCCGCTCTGGTATGCCTTTGGTGCTGGGGCCGGCAGATGACGGCCCGTGGTCCACCAAGCGCGGGAAGTACGAGCCGCCCGGCAAGGAAAACGACGCCCGGGCGATCCGCTCGTCGGTTGCGTATGCCGAGCTGCACGCGCATTCGGCGTTCAGCTTTCTCGACGGCGCCAGCACACCGGAGGAGCTCGTCGAAGAGGCGGCGCGGCTGGATCTGCGCGCTATTGCGCTGACCGACCACAACGGCCTGTACGGGGCGGTGCGGTTCGCAGAGGCAGCCGCAGAGCTGGACATGCGTACCGTATTCGGCGCCGAATTGTCGTTGGGCGCCGGTGCCCGCACCGACCAGCCTGATCCGCCCGGCCCGCACCTGCTGGTGTTGGCCCGCGGACCGGAAGGGTATCGACGATTGTCGCGGCAGCTGGCCGCGGCGCATCTGACCGGTGGCGAGAAGGGCAAGCCGCGGTTCGACTTCGACACCCTGACCGAAGCGGCGGACGGGCAATGGCAGATCCTGACCGGCTGCCGCAAAGGTCATGTCCGTCAAGCGCTTCGTGACGGTGGGCCGGATGCGGCCGCGGCAGCGTTGGCCGACCTGGTGGACCGGTTCGGCCGTGACCGGGTCAGCATTGAACTGACCGGGCACGGTCACCCGCTCGACGACGAGCGCAACGCCGCGTTGGCCGGCTTGGCAGCACGATTCGGGCTGGGCACTGTGGCCACCACCGGTGCGCATTTCGCCGCGCCGTCCCGTGGTCGGCTGGCGATGGCCATGGGCGCCATCCGGGCGCGGCAGTCCCTGGACGCGGCCGACGGCTGGCTGGCCCCGCTGGGCGGCACACATCTGCGCAGCGGTGCGGAAATGGCACGGCTGTTCGCCTGGTGTCCTGAAGCCGTCACTGCGGCAGCCGAACTCGGCGAGCAGTGCGCCTTCGGACTGACGTTGATCGCCCCGCAGTTGCCGCCGTTCGACGTCCCGCCCGGGCACACCGAAGACAGCTGGCTGCGCGAGCTGGCTATCACCGGTGCCCGCGACCGCTACGGGCCCCGCACCCGGGCCCGGCAGGCCTACGCACAGATCGAGCATGAGCTCAAGATCATCGCCGACCTGAAATTCCCCGGCTACTTTCTGGTGGTCCATGACATCACCCGGTTCTGCCGGGACAACAACATCCTGTGTCAGGGAAGGGGATCGGCGGCCAATTCCGCGGTCTGCTATGCCATGGGCGTCACCGCGGTCGACCCGGTGGCCAACGACCTGCTGTTCGAACGCTTCTTGTCGCCGGTCCGCGACGGGCCACCTGACATCGACATCGACATCGAGTCGGACCAGCGCGAGAAGGTCATCCAATACATCTACGACAAACACGGCCGTGACTACGCCGCGCAGGTCGCCAACGTCATCACCTACCGGGGGCGGATCGCGGTGCGTGACATGGCGCGCGCCCTGGGCTTTTCACAGGGCCAGCAGGATGCGTGGAGTAAACAGCTCAACAGCTGGTCGGGGCTCGGCCGCGATTCGGACGGCACCGAGCCTGGTATCGAGGGCATTCCCGAGCAGGTGATCGACCTGGCGACCCAGATCCAGAACCTGCCGCGGCACATGGGCATCCACTCCGGCGGCATGGTGATCTGCGATCGCCCGATCGCCGACGTCTGCCCGGTGGAATGGGCTCGCATGGAAAATCGCAGCGTCCTGCAATGGGACAAAGACGACTGTGCAGCAATCGGCTTGGTGAAATTCGATCTACTCGGTCTGGGCATGCTTTCGGCGCTGCACTATGCCATCGACCTGGTGGCCGAACACAAAGGGATCGAGGTCGACCTGGCCAAGTTGGACCTGTCCGAGCCTGCGGTGTACGAGATGCTGTCACGGGCGGATTCGGTCGGGGTGTTCCAGGTGGAGTCAAGGGCGCAGATGGCCACCTTGCCGCGGTTGCGACCACGGGTGTTCTACGACCTGGTGGTGGAGGTCGCCATCATCCGGCCCGGACCCATCCAGGGTGGCTCGGTGCACCCCTACATCCGGCGGCGCAACGGTCTCGACCCGGTCGTCTACGACCACCCCTCGATGGAGCCGACGCTGCGGAAGACGCTGGGAGTACCGCTGTTTCAGGAACAGCTGATGCAGCTCGCGGTCGACTGCGCCGGCTTCTCCGCAGCCGAAGCCGACCAGTTGCGGCGTGCCATGGGGTCCAAGCGCTCGGCCGAACGGATGGGACGGCTGCGCGATCGGTTCTATGCCGGCATGCGGCAACTGCATGGCGCCTCCGACGAGGTGATCGACCGGGTATACGAAAAGCTGTTCGCGTTCGCCAACTTCGGCTTCCCGGAAAGCCACTCGCTGAGCTTCGCCTCGCTGGTGTTCTATTCGTCGTGGTTCAAGCTGCACCACCCGGCGGCGTTCTGCGCCGCGCTGCTGCGCGCACAGCCGATGGGTTTCTACTCACCGCAGTCGCTGGTGGCCGACGCCCGTAGGCACGGCGTGACAGTACACGGGCCGGACGTCAACGCCAGCTTGGCGCACGCCACTTTAGAAGATGAGGGAAACACCGTCCGGCTCGGTCTGGGTAGCGTTCGCCATATCGGTGAAGATCTGGCCGAGACACTGGTTGCGGAGCGAAAAGCCCATGGCCCGTTCGCTTCTCTATTGGATCTGACGACCCGGGTGCAGTTGAGCGTGCCGCAGACCGAAGCGCTGGCCACCGCTGGAGCGTTACGCTGCTTCGGGCTCGCGCGGCGGGAAGCACTGTGGGCGGCGGGGGCCGCGGCCACCCAACGGCCCGGACGGCTGCCCGGCGTGGGCTCGTCATCGCATGTCCCGGCGTTGCCCGGGATGAGCGATCTGGAGCTGGCCGCCGCCGATGTGTGGGCCACCGGTGTCTCCCCGGACAGCTACCCGACGCAGTTTCTGCGGGCGGACCTAGACGCGATGGGTGTGCTGCCCGCCGGTGCACTGCAGTCGGTGCCCGACGGTGCTCGGGTGTTGATCGCCGGGGCGGTGACCCATCGGCAGCGTCCGGGCACGGCCCAAGGGGTGACGTTCGTCAACCTCGAAGACGAGACCGGGATGGTCAACGTGCTCTGTATGCCGGCGGTGTGGGCCCGCCACCGCAGGCTGGCGCAGACGGCGCCGGCGCTGCTGATCCGCGGTCAACTCCAAAACGCCAGCGGCGCCATCACGGTCGTGGCGGAACGAATCGGCAGTATCAAACTCGCTGTCGGCTCGAAATCCCGCGACTTCCGGTGAACCGGAATCAGGGCGATAGTCTCCAGGCATGACCCTGAATCTGTCCGTCGACGAACTTCTGACCACCACCCGCTCGGTCCGTAAACGCCTCGATTTCGACAAGCCGGTGCCCCGGGAGGTGCTGACCGAGTGTCTCGAGTTGGCGTTGCAGGCGCCCACCGGCTCCAACTCGCAGGGCTGGCAATGGATGTTCGTTGAGGACGCCGACAAGAAGAAGGTGATCGGCGACATCTATCTGACGCACGCCCGGCGCTATCTGGGCCGGGCCCGGTGGGAGTATCCGGAAGGGGACACCCGTGGCGAGCGGATGGGACGGGTCCGCGATTCGGCGACCTATCTGGCCGAACACATGCACGAGGCGCCGGTTCTGCTGATCCCCTGTTTGGAGGGCCGGCCAGATGCTTCGCCGCTGGGCGGTGTGTCGTTCTGGGCGTCGCTGTTCCCCGCAGTCTGGAGTTTCTGTCTGGCGCTGCGTTCCCGCGGGCTGGGCTCGTGCTGGACGACACTGCACCTGCTCGAAGACGGCGAGCAACAGGTTGCTGATGTGCTCGGCATTCCTTACCAGAAGTACAGCCAGGCCGGGCTGTTCCCGATCGCCTACACCAAGGGCACCGATTTCCGGCCGGCCAAGCGGCTCCCCGCCGAAACCCTGACGCACTGGAACAACTGGTGAAGCCGGCGAACATCACCTGGTGCTGCCGGCGAAGCCGTGCTGCCGCCATGCCTCGAAGACGGCGACCGCCGCGGCGTTCGACAGGTTCAATGACCGCCGGCCGGCCAGCATGGGAATTCGGACCCGCTCGGTGATGTGGGTGTCGGCCAGCGTCGCAGCGTCCAGGCCGGTGGGTTCCGGACCGAACATCAGCACATCGCCGACTCCGTACTCGATGTCGGTGAACAGCGGGGTGGCGTGCGCGGTGAAGGCGAACACCCGCGTCGGCGACAGCGTGGCCCATGCAGTTTTCAGTGACGGATGCACGGTGACCGAGGCCAGGTCGTGGTAGTCCAGCCCGGCCCGCTTCAGCTTCGGTTCGGACAGGTCGAAGCCCAAAGGTTCGACCAGATGAAGCTCACATCCGGTGGCCGCCGCGGTCCGAATCGCGTTGCCCGTGTTGGGTGCGATGCGCGGCGAATAGAACAGCAACCGGAACATCCGTCGATCATGGCAGGCGGCAGTGCAGCAGTTTGCTCGGCGTCGCCGGTCGGGCCGGGTTCAACCGGGGCCGAACTCTGTCTGTTCAGTAAGAATTGTGGTGAGCGCGGTCAGGGGCTGGCATACTCGTCGAATTGCCATGCGGGTGTCCTTCGCCCTCGGCGCGGGCGAATACCAGGAAAGTCCTATGAACGACGCGCTAACGCTGCGTACCAGGAAAGCGGTCGGTAGCACGGCCGCGGGCCAGTGACAATGTTTGCCCGCCCCACCAGGGCGGACCGGCCCGCAGCCAAGGACGGTATCGCCAACACCGCCAGGGCCGAAGCCAGACCCTCCGCAACCGCCAGACGCCCGCCCAAATGGTCGATGCGGCATTGGCCTGTCCGGTGGAAGGTATTCGCGATCGCGCTGTTCCCGTTGCTGCTGGCCACGGTCTTCGGCGGGTTGCGCATTTACACCGCGGTCACCGATGCCGGTCATCTGCGGCTGGCCGCCGACCGTGCAGAGATGGTTCCGGTCATCACCAAATACATGTCGGCGCTCGACGTCGCACTGGTCGCCAACTCGACCGGAGCTGACGTCGAAGGCGCGCGGAAGAACTACGACGCGCGCCGCTACGAGCTGCAGTCGCGGCTGGCCGGCACCGAAGTGGCCTCCGACGTTCGAACCGGCGTGGGCACTTTGTTGAACGGCGGGCAGGCGTTGCTGGACAAGGTGGCCGCCAACAGCATCGGCCTGCGCGAGCGGGTGACCGGGTACGCGCCCATCCTGTTGACCGCGGAGAACGCCGTCAACGGTTCAGTGCGCATCGACAGCGAGAAGATCCGCGCCCAGGCCGAGGGGCTCAGCCGTGCGCTCGGAGCGCGCGGCCAGATGCTGATGCAGCAGCTGCTGGTGACCCGCGGTGGGGATCTGCCCGACCCGGAACTGCGTACCTCGATGATCACGCTGGCGGGCACCGAACCGTCGACGCTGTTCGGGATGAGCGAGGTGCTCGGCGTCGGGTCACCGGATGCCAAGACGCTGCAGCAGCAGCTGGTGACCCGGATGGCGATCATGTCCGATCCGACAGCTTCGCTGGTCAACAACCCCGGGCTGCTGCGCTCGATCCAAACCACCGATCAGATCGCCGGCCAAGTCATCAACCACACCAGCGCATCGGTGACCAAGCTGGTCGAGGACCAGGCCGCCAGTCGGCGCGACGCCGCCATCCGCGACAGTGCGCTGATCTTCGCGGCCATCGCGGCGGCGCTGATCGTCGTGTTGCTGGTGGCGCGATCGCTGGTGCAGCCGCTGCGGGTACTGCGCGACGGCGCGCTGAAAGTGGCGCATGAAGACCTCGAGCAAGAGATCGCCCGAGTGCGCGCCGGTGATGAGCGTCCGCCCGACCCACTGCCGGTGCACACCACCGAGGAGATCGGCCAGGTCGCCCACGCGGTCGACGAACTGCACACCCAGGCGCTGCTGCTGGCCGGAGACGAGGCGCGGCTGCGCATACTCGTCAACGACATGTTCGAGACTATGTCGCGGCGCAACCGCTCGCTGGTCGACCAGCAGTTGTCGCTCATCGACCGGCTCGAACGCAACGAGCAAGACCCCGACCGGCTCGACAGCCTGTTCCGGCTGGATCACCTGGCCGCCCGAATGCGGCGCAACGGCGCCAATCTGCTGGTGCTCTCGGGCTCGCAGCTCGCCGGCGGACAGCGCGGGCCGGTTCCGCTGTCCACGGCGATCGACGCCGCCACGTCCGAAGTCGAGGATTACCGGCGCGTCGAGACGGTGAAAATGCTCGACGCCGCGGTGAGCGGTGCCGCGGCCGGTGACATCATCCACCTCCTCGCAGAGCTGATCGACAACGCGCTGCGCTACTCACCCCCGACGGCACCTGTACGGGTCGCCGTGGTGCGGCCGTCCGCTGCCGGGATGCTGATCCAGATCACCGACTCCGGTTTGGGCATGACCGACGGCGATCGCCGCATCGCGAACATGCGGTTGCGCGCCGGCGGCGAAGTGAGCCCGGAGAACGCCCGTCACATGGGTCTCTTCGTGGTGGGCCGGCTGGCGGATCGGCACGGTCTGCGGGTCCGGCTGCGCGGCTCGGCGACCGGCGACCCCGATTCGGGTACAACGGCCGAGGTG
>NZ_JBARMY010000160.1:0-10788 GCF_049802695.1 Mycobacterium sp. | reverse complement strand
CGCCGCCGCCGCGCCCGGAGCCGGCAGAACCCACACCGGCACCACAGCCGGCGAGGAACCACGGCCTGCGGGTGCAGCAGCTCGAGGTCGCCATCGACGGGCGCCAGATGCTCACCGACGTCTCATTCACCGCGCGCCCGGGCACGCTGACCGCCGTCGTCGGGCCGGCCGGATCCGGAAAGACGTCGCTGATCAACACCCTCGCCGGCCTCAGCCAACCCAGCGGAGGCTCGGTGGTGCTGGACGGCCACGAACTCGACGCAGCGACGCGCTCACGGATCGGAATGGTTCCGCAGCACGACGTGGTGCACCGTCAGCTGACCGTCGAGCAAGCCGTGCGGTACACCGCCGAGTTGCGGCTGCCGCCGGACACTTCCGCCGAGGAGCGCGACCGCGTGGTGCACCAGGTGCTCGCGGAACTGGAGCTGAGCTCGCGGCGCACCATCCAAATCGGCAGCCTGGCCCGCGAGGCGCGCAAACGGGCGTCGATAGCCGCCGAACTGGTCACCGGGCCGTCGTTGCTGGTGCTCGACGAGCCGGGCGCCGGCCTGGACCCGGTGCACGAATACCACGCGATGGAGACACTGCGCCGGCTCGCCGACACCGGCCGCGTCGTCGTAGTGGCCACCGCATCACCGGCGAACCTGCAGCTCTGCGATCAGGTGGTGCTCCTCAACGCGAACGGCACCCTTGCGTTCGCCGGGTCGCCCGCCCAACTCGGCACAGCGCTGGGCACTGCCGACTGGTCGGAGATCTTTCACCGGCTGGCCACCGAGCCCGACGCCGCGCACCAGATTTCTCTGGCTCGCCAGAGTGCGCCCCCACCGGCGGGTCCGGTCCAGCCCGCCGCCCCGGCGCCGCGTCTGCCGAAGCGCCGCCAGATCGCCGTCGCGGCAAGGCGGCAGGCCTGGCTGATCGTCGGCGACCAGCGCTACTTCATCTTCCTGACCATCCTGCCGATCCTGTTCGGCGCGTTGGCGTTGACGGTGCCCGGCCACACCGGATTCGGCAAGAGCGACCTGTTCGGTGACGGTCCCGACGAAGCCGTCGAGCTGCTGGCGTTGCTGAGCGTGGCCGCCGTGATCATGGGCACCGCGCTGACGATTCGCGACCTGGCCGGCGAACGTGGCGTCTTCGCGCGCGAGCGGTCCCTTGGGTTGTCACCGTCGGCGTATGTGACGGCCAAGGTGCTGGTTTACAGCGTGGTCGCGATCGTTCAGACCGGTATCGTCACCACCGCCGCCGTGGTCGGCAAAGGGGCGCCGACCAACCGGGCGCTGCTGCTGGGCGACCCGGTGGTGGAGTTGTATGTCGCCGTGGCTGCCACGGCCATCGTGTCGGTGATTCTCGCGCTGGCGTTGGCGTCGCTGGCCAGCCATCCCGAGCAATTGTTGCTCATCGCGGTGCTGGTGATCCTGCTGTCGATGGTGTTCTGCGGCGCAATGTTCCCGCTCGCCGGGGACTACGGCTTCAACGTGTTCTCCTGGTTCGTCCCGGCCCGCTGGGGATTCGCCGCCTCGGCGGCCAGCGTCGACCTCAACGGCATCGACGTGCTGGCTCCCCATGACCCGCTGTGGACCCACTCGACCGGCCATTGGCTGTCAGATCTGGCGATCCTCGTCGCCTTCGGCGCGGCCGGCATCGCTTTGCTGCGCTGGCGGCTTCGCGAGCCCACAACCGACTCGACCGCAGTCACGACGAAACGAAAGGCCCGGGTATGACCACCACCGCCGATCATTTGCGTAACACGTTGGACGGCCGTTGGCGCGACGCGAAGAACCGCATGCGAACTTCGCTGTCCAATCAGGTGTTTCGGCCGCACTACACACCGAACACCATGATCGCGCGCACCAAGGTGGCCGAGCAGATGGCGATCATGGCGGCCGAGGGCGCATCTGAAGATGCCTTCAACAAAGAACACGGCGGCACCGGCGACCTGGGCGCGGCGATCACCCACATCGAGATGCTGGCCATGTCGGACCTGTCACTGATGGTCAAAGCCGGCGTGCAGTGGGGTTTGTTCGGCGGGGCCGTCGAAAACCTCGGCACCGAACGACACCACAAGGCCTACGTGCAGAAGATCATCAATCTCGAACTGCGCGGGTGCTTCGCGATGACGGAGACCGGACACGGCAGTGACGTGCAGTCACTGGAGACGACTGCGACCTACGACGCGGAAACCCAAGAATTCGTCATCGACTCCGCCACCCCCACAGCGCGCAAGGACTACATCGGTGGCGCAGCTGAAACGGCAACCGTCGCAGCCGTCTTCGCCCAGTTGATCACGACTAAGGACGGCAAGCCGGAGGAACACGGCGTGCACTGCTTCGTGGTGCCGATCCGCGACGACGAGGGCAACGACCTGCCGGGTGTCACGACGTCGGACAATCTGTACAAGGGCGGGCTGCCCGGCGTGGACAACGGCCGCATTCTGTTCGAAAAGGTCCGCGTCCCGCGGGAGAACCTGCTCAACCGGTACGGCGACGTCGCGCCGGACGGCACCTACAGCTCCCCGATCGAAAATCCCAACCGCCGGTTCTTCACCATGCTCGACACCCTGGTGCGCGGACGCATCACCGTCGGCGGCAGCGCGGGTGCGGCCGCGCGGGTCGCGTTGGACATCGCCACCCGGTATGCGCTGCTGCGCAGGCAATTCAGCGCACCGGACGACGACCACGAAGTGGTCATCATGGACTACTTGGTGCATCAGCGGCGGCTGTTTCCGTTGATCGCCAAATCGTATGCGCTGCAGTTCGCGCAGAACCAGTTGGTTTCCAAATGTCACGACATCCAGACCGCAGAATCGCCCGACCTCGAGGAGCAACGCGAGCTGGGTTCGCGCGCCGCCGGACTGAAGGCGGCCAACACCTGGCATGCGAGTCGGGCGATTCAGGAGACCCGGGAGGCCTGTGGCGGAGCGGGATACATGGCCGAGAACCGGCTGATCGCGCTGCGGCAGGACATCGACGTGTTCACCACCTTCGAAGGTGACAACCATGTGCTGACGCAACTGGTGGCCAAAGAGCTGCTGACCGCCTACGCCGACGACATCCGCAGCATGAGCCCCGTCGACTGGGTGCGCTTCGGGGCCAACTTCGTCAGTACCCGGGTGCTGAAACGCACCGCGGCCGAGACCATCATCCAGACCATCGTCGACGCCCGCCAGGACAACGAAGAAGAGGGCAGCCTGTTCAACCGCGGCACCCAGATCCAGATGTTCGAAGACCGCGAGGAATACCTGCTCGCGTCGGTCGCGCGGCGGCTGCAGTCCCGCTCTGACGAGATGTCACCCTTCGACGCGTTCAACGGCGTGCAGGATCACGTGCTGCACGCTGCGCAAGCGCACGTCGACCGGGTGGTGCTGGAGGGGTTCGTCGCGGGCATCGAATCGTGCGAGGACGACGAAGCCGGCAAGATCCTCGGGATGCTCTGCGATCTGTACGCGCTGTCGGTGATCGAAGACGACAAGGCGTGGTACGTCGAGCACAAGTTCCTGTCCACCGACCGCGCCAAGGCAGTCACCCGCGGGATCAACGACCGCTGCCGGAAACTGCGGCCGCACGCCGAGACACTGGTCGACGGCTTCGGCATCCCCGAGCCGCTGCGCTACGCCGAGATGCTGCACCCGGAGAACCTGCCGAGCGACGTGAGTACGGGCCATTCGCCTTAATAATCAGTCGGCTAAGCTGTCGCGACGCCAGCCTGTAGCGGCGATCGCAAGCGCGGCACAGCCGGGCGCAGCGGGTCGCCGCCAACCGGCCTGGCGGCGTGTCCGTCACCAAGCAAGGGGGTAGCAGATGGCGTGGTACTTGGCATTGCAGGGTCCGCCCAACCGGATCGGCCAGTCGCTGAGCTACGAACTGCAGGAATCGGCGAATGTTCACCAGATCCAGCAGGAGCTGAGTAGTTCGGCGACGATCGACCGCGCCGTTCCCATCCCGGTGCTATTCCACAACCGCCGCGAGGTGACGCTCTACGTCCGGCCCGCAGCCTGGGGTGCGTGGGCGTTCTATGAGATGAGCGAGCAGGAACGGCAAGAACTGGCGGCCGCAAGTGTCAGCGCCCTAGCCCAAGCCCAGGCTCAGGCAACCAACCAGAAGCAGGCGAAGAACAAGCAGCCGCAGCAGCCGCAGGGCCCCTCGGTGATCCCGCGGCTGGACCGCTAACCGACGTTCGCGCAGTTCTCGGCGATCCGGCTGCGCCGCGGCGTCGCGAACCCAGCAGCGCCTCATCATGATCAGCTGGCACGCCGGGCGCACGCACAGCTGCCTGACAGCCGCGCGACGAAAACCGCTGGAAGACAACTTCTTTTCCAGCACGGCATGAGTGTCGGCTTGGCGCCCGCTGTGAACTCGAGCAAGGTTGCTTGAAACCGTCGCGCTGAGCGGCTATCCAAGTCGGAGTGGGGCTAGCCTGGCACCGGCTCGCTTGGTCAATGAGGACCGGTTCGGTTGGTTAACCGCATGTTTCGGGCAGCGCACCCGAGTGAATAGTGCCTGTGCGAGTAGATCGCAAATCGCCCGCAACATCCCATAACTGATACCGAAACATCTCCGCCGCACGATGGTGTTTGCCCTGCGCACGAGGAGGGAGTTCGCGTGGCTGCGCAGTCCGGCGCAAAACATGTCGACAGCTTATGCGCCTACTGCGGTGTCGGGTGCGGGATGGTTTTGCAGGTCAGCTCCGATCCGGAAACCGGCAGTCGGGTGGCCAGATCGTTCGGACAGAAGAGCCATCCCGCCAACTTCGGCCGGCTGTGCACCAAGGGCGCCACCACCGCTGACATGCTCGCCGCGCCGGGCCGGATGGACTCGGCATATCTGCGGCGCCGCCGCGGTGAGCCGCCCGATGCAGCCGACGTCGACGACGCGATCCAGGGGTGTGCCACCCGGTTACGCGCGATCATCGACGAGCACGGGCCCGACGCCGTGGCCATTTACCTGTCCGGGCAGATGTCCTTCGAAGCGCAGTATCTCGCCAACAAGCTGGCCAAGGGTTTCATCGGAACCAACCAGCTCGAATCGAACTCCCGGCTGTGCATGGCCAGCGCCGGCTCCGGCTACAAATTATCGCTGGGCGCCGACGGGCCGCCGGGTTCTTACCAGGACTTCGACCGGGCCGACGTTTTCTTCGTCATCGGCGCCAACATGGCCGACTGCCACCCGATTCTGTTCCTGCGCATGATGGACCGCGTCAAAGCCGGCGCCAAGCTGATCGTCGTCGATCCACGCCGCACGGCCACCGCTGACAAGGCCGACCTGTTCCTGCAGATCGCGCCCGGCACCGACCTCGCGTTGCTCAACGGGCTGCTGCATCTGATCGTCGAAGAAGGGCACACCGACCCGCAGTTCATCGCCGAGTTCACCGAAGGCTGGGAGGTGATGCCGAGTTTCCTCGCGCAGTATCCGCCCGACAAGGTGAGCGACATCACCGGCATCCCCGAAGCGGACATCCGCACCGCGGCACGATGGATCGGTGCAGCCGCGAACTGGATGAGTTGCTGGACAATGGGACTCAACCAGAGCACGCACGGAACCTGGAACACCAACGCGATCTGCAATTTGCATCTGGCGACCGGCGCGATCTGCAAACCGGGCAGCGGCCCGTTTTCCCTCACCGGACAACCCAACGCGATGGGCGGACGCGAAATGGGTTACATGGGGCCAGGTTTGCCGGGCCAACGGACCGTCACATCCGACGACGACCGGGCATTCGTCGAACAACAGTGGGGCATCCCCTGGGGCTCGCTGCGCACCGACGTCGGCGGCGGCGCCGTCGACATGTTCGCCCGGATGGCCGACGGGCAGATCAAAGCCTGCTGGATCATCTGCACGAATCCCGTTGCCAGCATGGCTAACCGAGCGCAGGTGCTGGCCGGTCTGGAACGCGCTGAGCTCGTGATAACTCAGGATGCGTTCTTCGACAACGAAACCAACGAATACGCCGACGTTTTACTGCCGGCCGCTCTGTGGACGGAGTTCGAGGGGGTGATGATCAACTCGGAGCGAAACCTCACCCTGTTCCAGCCGGCCGTGAACGCGCCGGGCCGGGCGTTGCCGGACTGGCAGATCATCGCGCGAATCGCCTGTGCGATGGGATATGCCGACTCCTTCAGCTACGAGTCAGCCGAAGATGTCTTCAACGAGATCAGGCGGTTCTGGAACCCCAAGACCGGCTACGACCTACGCGGCATCAGCTATAACCGGCTGCGGCACAGGCCAGTGCAGTGGCCGTGTCCGTCCGACAGCACCGACGACCGCAACCCGATCCGCTACCTGAACGACGGGGTGAGCCAGCACCGCCTCGTGCACCAGGACGCCAGCGTGCCGCGGTTGGCGTTCCCGACCGCCAGCGGCCGCGCCATTTTCTTCGCCCGCCCGCATCTGCTGCCCGACGAGATGCCCGACGATGACTATCCGTTCGTGCTCAACACCGGGCGTCTGCCGCATCAGTGGCACACGATGACCAAGACCGGCAAGGTCGCCAAGCTGAACAAGCTCAATGCCGGCCCGTTCGTCGAGATCCACCCCGAGGACGCCGCCCGGCTCGGCATCCGCGAGGACGATGCGGTCGAGGTCGCCTCCCGCCGTGGCCGTGCCGTGCTGCCCGCGGTCATCACCGATCGGGTGCGGCCCGGCAATTGCTTTGCCCCGTTCCACTGGAACGACGCCTTCGGTGAATACCTGTCGATCAACGCCGTCACCAACGACGCCGTCGACCCGATATCTCGGCAACCAGAGTTCAAGGCGTGCGCGGTCACCCTGACCAAGGTCGCCGTCAGCGACACCCGCAGCGCCAGCACCACCGAGCCGAAAGCACATCAATCGCGCCAAGCGGCGGCCTCCGGCCCGGCCGAAGTCGACGCGCTGGTCGAGTTGCTCGGCATCGCTGACGAACCCGCGCCGCACTTCGACCCGGTGGGGCGCCGCTACCTCTCCGGGCTGGTCACCGCGCTGCGATCAGACGTCGGCCGGCGCGGATGCGGGGTGCCGACGCTGCCCGTCAACGCCCCGTTCGAGCCGGGCACCCGGACGTGGGTCGACGGGCTGCTGGCCGGACTGTTCTCCCGCGTCCCGCAGCCCGGACCCGCACCGCCGGTTACCGCTGCCGAAGTGGTGCTGTTGTGGGCGTCGCAGACCGGTAATGCCGAGTCCGTCGCCGCCGACGCCGCGGCGCACCTGAGCGAATCCGGATTACCGACCGCGGTGCACGGCATGGATGACTTCGCGGTCGGCGACCTGTCGCCGGTGCAGCGGCTGCTGGTGGTCACCAGCACCACCGGCGACGGTGACCCACCCGACAACGCCCGCGAGCTGTGGAATGCGCTCACCGCCGACAGCGCGCCGCGACTCGACGGCACACGGTATGCCGTTCTGGCGCTCGGTGATTCAAACTATGACGACTTCTGCGGATTCGGACGCAAACTCGACAGCCGGCTCGCCGAGCTCGGCGCCACTCGCATCACCGACCGCGTGGACTGCGAGCCCGACTACGACGAGCCGGTCGCCCAGTGGCTGGCCGCCGTGCGTCAGACGCTGACCGGCACCGCCGACCGGTCCGACGGCCGCAGCGCCGACAATGGCTCGGGCGTCGGCGCGAAAGCCGAACCGCCGCAGTACACCAAGACACACCCCCTGATCACCACCCTGACGTGCAACACCGTGCTCAACGGTCCCGGCTCCACAAAAGAGGTGCGGCGAATCGCCTTCGCAGTTCCGGAGGGCACGCTGAGCTATGAGTCGGGTGACGCTCTCGGAGTATGGCCGCGTAACAGCCCCGCCCTGGTCGACGAATGGCTGGCCCTGACCAAACTGGACGGCGATAAGGTCGTGCACGTCCCCGGCCACGGGTCGATGTCGCTGCGGGTCGCGCTAAGCGAGCGGTTCGAAATCGCCCGCATCACCGGTGAACTGCTGCGTTTCGTCGCGCAACGCAGCGGCGACGACGACCTGGCCGGGCTGGTCAAACCGAAAAACAAGGCCGCGTTGGCCGACTGGATGTGGGGCCGCCAGTCGGTGGACCTGCTCGCGCAGCAGCCGGTGAGCGCCCGCCTCGACGACTGGCTGACTGTGCTCAAACCGCTTCAGCCGCGGCAGTATTCGATTTCCTCCGCCTTCCTGGAGAACCCACGCGAGGTCCACCTGACTGTCAACGCCGTGCGATACCGCTGCCGCAGTGTCCCGCGCGGCGGAGTGTGCTCCAGTTATCTGGCCGACCACGCCGACGGTGACAAGATCGGCATCTTCGTGCAACGCGCCGATCACTTCCGGCCACCCGCCGACCCCGACACACCGATGGTCATGATCGGCCCCGGCACCGGGATCGCACCGTTCCGCAGCTTCCTGCATCGACGCCGTCTGCTCGGCCACCGCGGCCGCAACTGGCTGTTCTTCGGCGAACGCAACGCCGCCACCGATTTCTATTACCGCGACGAGATCACCGCGATGCACGCCGACGGCTTCCTCACCGAACTCGACCTGGCGTTCTCCCGCGATCAGCCGCAGAAGGTCTACGTGCAGGACCTGATGCGCAGGCGCGGTGCCGAGCTGTGGCGATGGCTGCAGGACGGCGCACACGTCTACGTCTGCGGCGATGCCCAGCAGATGGCGAAGGAAGTCGACTGCGCGATCCACCAGGTGGTGGCGCAGCACGGAAATCTAGACCTCGACGCGGCGAGGGCTTATGTGCGTGAGCTGTCCGCGACGAAGCGCTACCAGCGCGACGTCTACTGATCTGCTCCCCCGCCTGGACTCGAACCAGGAACCTATCGGTTAACAGCCGAACGCTCTGCCAATTGAGCTACAGGGGACTGCCCGACCCTGCGCGGATCGCGGGATGACTCTAGCGTACCGACGCCCGCGCGGGCGATACGTGCCCCGCCACCGAGCGCCTGCCCGGCCGCTTGAGGCAGGATGGAACCCAACCGAACCGCCATGGGAGGACTGTTTTGATCCGGTATGCCGTCGTGCTCGGCCTGGGCTACGTGCTGGGCGCGAAAGCCGGCCGTCGTCGCTACGAGCAGATCATGGGCACCTACCGCGCCGTCACCGCCAGCCCAACCGCCAAATCGCTGGTCGACGCCGGTCGGCGCAAGGTTGCGGAACGGGTCTCGCCGGACGCGCAAATGGTGACCCTTGCCGAGATCGACACCACCACCAGCGTTATCGAGCCGCAGCACCGGGGCAGCACGAACTAGTCAGGCGGTCAGGTCGTCGCCGCTGGCCTGCTCCAGCAGGCTGCGCCGATACGCCTCCATCGCGACCAGGTCGCCGAACAGCGCGTGGTACTCGTCACTGTGCTCAACCGGCGACATCCGCTGCAACTTTGACTTGACCTCGGCGATCTGCCGGCCCACCCACACCTCCTGCAACCGGGCCAGCACCCCGGCGATGTAGCGGGCCAGCCTCTCGTCGTCGTCGACCAGGATCGATTCGACGCTCAGTTCGCCGATCAGCCCGGCTGCCGCCGGCGAGGCGGCCTGCCGTCGCACCATGTCCATCCACTGGCCACCGGTGATCCCGGCTGCTGCGCCGCCCGCTGCCGCGATCGCCACGCGTACGGCAGCGTAGCCGGGGTGGGTGAAACTTTCCGCGGTCAGCGCGTCGAACACCGGGCCGGCCAGCGCCGGATACTGCAGGGCCGACTTGAGCGCCTCCCGCTGCGGCCACAATGTCGGGTCGCGCGGGTCGGGCCGCAGCGGGGTGGACACCGACGCGTCGCGGCCGTTACCGGCGTTGTTTTGGTCCGGCGTTCCGCTCGGGCGGCGCGGCTTGGCCCGGCTTGGGTTCTTGGCAGTCTTGGCGTCCTCGCGCACCCGGCCGATGACCTGTGCCACGTCGTCCCAGCCCACCCAGCCGGCGAGCTGCCGGGCGTACTCGTCGCGCAGCGTCGGGTCCTTGATCTGGGCGACCATCGGCACGCAGCGCCGCAGCGCGGCCACCCTGCCCTCCGCGCTGTCCAGGTCGACCGCGGCCAGCGCGCTGCGAATGGCGAACTCGAACAGCGGGGTTCGCCGCGCCACCAGATCGCGCAGCGCGCCGTCACCGGACGCCAACCGCAGATCGCAGGGGTCCATGCCGTCGGCAGCGACGGCGACGAAAGACTGGCCGGCCAGGTGTTGCTCGCCGTCGAACGCCTTGAGCGCGGCAGCCCGCCCGGCTTCGTCGCCGTCGAACACGTAGATCAGCTCACCGCGAAAGAAGCTGTCATCCATCATCAGTCGCCGCAGCATCGACAGGTGCTCGTCACCGAACGCAGTGCCGCAGGAGGCCACCGCCGTGGTGACCCCCGCTGCATGCATCGCCATCACGTCGGTGTAGCCCTCGACGACGACGGCCTGGTGTCCTTTGGCGATGTCGCGTTTAGCCAGGTCGATGCCGAACAACGCGGCGGACTTCTTGTACAGCATCGTCTCGGGGGTGTTGACGTATTTGGCTTCCATCGGATCGTCGTCGAACAGCCGCCGCGCCCCGAATCCGATCACCTCGCCGGCTGACGTGCGGATCGGCCACAACAGCCTGCGGTGGAACCGGTCGATCGGGCCGCGCCGGCCCTGCCGGGACAGACCCGCGGCTTCCAGCTCTTTGAAGTCGAACCCCTTGCGCTGCAGGTGCTTGGTCAACGAGTCCCAGCCCGACGGCGCGAATCCGCAGCCGAACTGCCGGGCAGCGTCGGCGTCGAAGTTGCGTTCGGTCAGGTAGCGGCGGGCCGGGGCCGCTTCGGCGGATGCTAGCGCCTCGGCGTAGAACGCCACGGCGGCCGCGTTGGCGGCGACCAGCCGGCTGCGGG
>NZ_JBARMY010000159.1:0-10336 GCF_049802695.1 Mycobacterium sp. | reverse complement strand
TGTATTCGTTCGTCGTAGTGGGCGGCGATCATCTCGCGGGCTTTCAGTTGCGGATCTTCGACGACGTCGGCGACCGTGTTGATCGGTCCGGCGATCACGCCGCCGGCGGACAGCGTCTCGATGATCTCGCCGGGCTGTCGCTGCGCGGCCCAGTCGCCGATGATCTTGTCCAGCTCGTCCTGATTGCGGCCGCGGGCGCCGTGGTTGGCGAACCGCTCGTCGTTGACCAGTTCAGGCCGGCCGATCAACCCGCATAGCCGCACGAAGACGCTGTCCTGGTTGGCCGCGATCACCACCCAGGTGCCATCCGCGCTGCGGTAGATATTGGACGGAGCGATGCCCTCCAGCCGAGTCCCCGACGGCCCGCGTACCACGCCGCCGACGTCATAGTCGGGGATGGTGGATTCCTGGATGGCCAAGCAGGATTCGGTCAGCGCGACGTCGACCACTTGACCTTCGCCGGTGCGGGCGCGCCGGTGCAGCGCGGCCAGCGCTCCCTGGGCGGCGAACATTCCGGCCAGGCTGTCACCCAGCGAGAGCGCCAGTCGGGGCGGTGGCTGTCCGGGGAAACCGTTGAGGTGACGCAGCCCGCTGGCCGCTTCGGCCACCGACGCATAGCCGGCCTTCTGCGCGTCCGGACCGGTCTGGCCGTAGCCGGACACCCGGACCAGGATGACGCCGCGGTGACGGGACGACAGCACGTCATAGCCGAGATCCCATTTTTCCAGCGTGCCGGGACGGAAGTTCTCCACCACGATGTCGGACTTCTCGACCAGTTCGAGGAAGAGCTCTTTACCCTGCGGCCGGCGCAGGTCGAGGGTGACGGCTTTCTTGTTGCGGGCGTGCACCGTCCAGAAGAAGCGGTGCCCGTCGAGTTCGGCTTGGCCCCAGGTGCGCAGCGGGTCAGGCGCGCCGGGCGCTTCTATTTTGATGACATCGGCGCCCATGTCGCCGAGCAGCCGGCCGGCGAACGGTCCGGCGATCAAGGTGCCCAGCTCGAGCACCCGCACGCCCTGCAACGGCCCGGTGGCGCTCATCCAACTACCCTACGGCGACGGTCAGTCCCGGATACGCAGGACGACCTTGCCCTTGGCGGTGCGGTTCTCCAGCGACGCGATCGCCGCGGCCGCTTCCTCCAGTGGGTAGACCAGTGGCTCCGGTGGAGACAGTCGACCGGAGCTGAGCAGCTCCTCGAGCCCGGCCCACTGTTCGGCCAGCGCGTTGGGATGCTTCCCGGTCCAGGCGCCCCAGCCGACACCGACCACGTCGACGTTGTTCAGCAACAGCCGGTTGACCTTCACGGTGGGAATCTCGCCGCCGGTGAAGCCGACCACCAGCAGCCGACCCCCCGGAGCCAGCGAGCGGAGCGAGTCGGTGAAGCGGTCACCGCCCACCGGGTCGAGTACCAGGTCGACCCCGCGCCCGCCGGTCAACTCCTTGACCGCGTCCTTGAACCCCTCGGCGAGCACCACATCGGTCGCGCCGGCCGCCGTGGCGACCTCGGCCTTCTCCTTCGTGCTGACCACCGCGATGGTGCGGGACGCGCCGAGCACCGGCGCCAGCCGGAGCGTCGACGTGCCGATCCCGCCGGCCGCGCCATGCACCAGCACCGTCTCGCCGGGTTGTAGCCGGCCGCGGGTGGTCAGCGCGAAATACACCGTCAGATCGTTGAACAGCAGACCGGCGCCGGCTTCGAAGCTGACGTTGTCGGGCAACTTGAAGGTTCGGTCCGGCGTCAGCACCGCGACCTCGGCCATGCCGCCGATGAGCATCGTCAGACCGACGACCCGGTCGCCGGGACGCACACCGGCGTCCTCGGGTGCCGAGCGCACCACCCCGGCGATCTCCGCGCCGAGCACGAACGGGGGTTCCGGCCGGTATTGATAGAGCCCGCGGGTGAGCAACGCGTCCGGGAACGCCGCGCCAGCGGCATGGACGTCGACGATCACGCCCCCGGGTGTCGGTTCGTCGACCTCGGTCACCTCGACCGCGTCCGGACCGTCCAACCGAGTCACCTGTGCCGCGCGCATGCCGCCTCCGCCCGTCAGCGGCCGGAGAGCTTCCGGCCGGAGCGTCCACAGCCTATCGGCAGCCCGATAGCCTTTTCGGATGGATTCCTTCCCGATTGGTCAGTACTCCGTCCACCGCATCGGCTTTGGCGCGATACAGTTGCCCGGCCCCGGCGTGTTCGGGCCGCCCCGCGACCGCGAGCAGGCGCTGGCGGTACTTCGGCGAGCTGTCGAACTCGGTGTCGACCACATCGACACCGCGCAGTTCTACGGCCCGGACGTGGCCAACGAGCTCATCCGGGAGGCGCTGCACCCGTATCCGGAGAACCTGGCGTTGGTGAGCAAGGTCGGTGCTCGTCGTGACGACAACGGGGCGTGGCTGCCGCTCGACGAACCCGCCGATCTGCGGAGGGATATCGAGGCGAATCTGCTCGCCTTGGGCGTCGATCAGCTGGCCGCAGTCAATCTGCGGCTGATGGAAGGCTCCGCGCCCGACCAGTACTTTGACGAGCAGCTTTCGGTGATGATCGCCGCCCGCGACGAAGGGTTGATCGGCGGCATCGGGCTCAGCGAGATCACTCTCGACCACCTGCTGCGCGCGCTCGAGCGCACCGAGATCGCCTGTGTGCAGAATGCTTTCAACATCGCGCAACGTTCGTCGGGTCCCTTGTTGGCGGAATGTACGGCCCGCGGCATCGCCTTCGTGCCGTACTTCCCACTGGGATCGGCCTTCGCACAGCCGAATCCGGTGCTGGGCAACGAATCGGTGCAACGAGCAGCTCAGCGGCTCGGATACACGCCGGCGCAGATCGCGCTGGCGTGGACGCTGAACGCGGCGCCGAACATCCTGCTGATTCCCGGTACGTCATCCGTGCAACACCTGGAGGAGAATCTCGCCGTCGCCGACATCGAATTGGACGAGGACACTCGTGCCAGCTTGACCGGGCTCGCCGGCTGAGTTAGATGGCCGCTTCGAGGCCACGCCACACCGGCGCAGCCGCTTTCCGCCGGTGGGCTCACGCGGCCGTCGCGCACCGCCATGGCAGCGAGATCTTTCAGACGTCCACGATGGGCGCGCTGCTCGGTGGCGTGTACGAGGGAAACGTCACGATTAGAGAGTTGTTGAGGCACGGGGATTTTGGTTTGGGTACCTTCAACCGTCTGGACGGTGAAATGCTGGTGCTCGACGGGGCCTGCTACCAACTGCGGGGTGACGGCAGCGCGACGGTCGCCGATCCCGACGAACTGACCCCGTTCGCCGCGGTCACCTGGTTTCGTTCGGACCGGACTATAGCGGTGTCGGATCCGCACGAGCGCGCCGCGCTCAAAGCGTTGATCGACGATGCGCTGGGCAGCGCAAACCTGATGATCGCCGTGCGAATCACCGGCCACTTCAGCATGATTCGCACCCGCACGGTCACCGAGCAACACCGGCCTTACCGGCCGTTCACCGAAGCCACCCAGGACCAGCAGAAGGTGACGCTCGTCGACGTCGACGGCACGCTGGCCGGTTTCCGCATGCCGGACTACGAGCAAGGCATCTCGGTGGCCGGCTACCACTCCCACTTCATCGACACCGACCGCCGGCACGGCGGGCATACCCTCGACTACCGGCTCGACCACGGAACCGTCGAGATCGGTGTGCGCTCGGAATTGCACCTGAGTTTACAGCGCACACCGGAATTCCTCGACGCCGACCTGAATCCGGCTGACCTGGAAAGCCAGATCCGCCAGACCGAGGGCGACTGATGAGCGAGGAGGCGGTCCGCTCGGCTCAGCGGGTGGTTGAGACGTTGCGCGCCTACGGTATTCGGCACGTGTTCGGCGTGCCCGGGGCCAAGATCGACGCGGTGTTCGACGCGCTGCTCGACAGCGGTCTCGAGCCGGTGGTCTGCCGCCATGAGCAGAACGCAGCGTTCATGGCGGCGGCCGTCGGTCGGCTCACCGGCACGCCGGGAGCAGTTGTGGTGACTTCGGGTCCCGGCACCACCAATCTGGCCACCGGATTAGTCACTGCGACCACCGAGCAGGACCCGATGATCGCGATCTGTGGCGCCGTCGCGAGGGTCGACCGCCTCAAACGCACCCACCAGTCGATGGACGCCGTCGCGGCGCTGCGACCCTTCACCAAGTACACCGGTGAGGTCGACGATCCCCGGAACGTTCCGGAGGCGGTGGCCAACGCGATCCGGATAGCCACCACGGTCCCACGCGGTGCCACCGCAGTGGTGCTGCCGGCCGACGTCTCTGCCGCACCGACCAGCAATGCGATCGTGCGACCGGCGCCGGTGCCGCCGCTCGGTCCCGCGCCGGCAGAGGCGATCGCAAAGGTCGCCGATCTGGTTCGCGCTGCGCAGTTTCCGATGTTGTTCGTCGGTATCCGCGCCGGCGACCCGGCGCCGTGTGCGGCGCTGCGTGAACTGCTGGCCGTCACAGACCTGCCGGTCGTGCAGACGTTTCAGGCCGCCGGCGTGGTGTCGCGCGAACTGGAGAACCATTTCGTCGGCCGTGTCGGGCTCTTCCGCAACCAGCCGGGTGACATCCTGATAGGTCAAGCCGATGTGCTGGTGACGGTGGGCTTCGACCCGGTGGAATACGACCCCGTGCTGTGGAATCCCGATCCGGCGCGGACGGTGGTCCACATCGACGAAGTGCCCGCCGATATCGACGAGCACTACCAGCCGAGTATCGAACTGCGGGGCGATATCGCGGCGACGGTGACCGCGTTGACGCGGCTGCTCTCGGGCCTGCGGTTGTCAGCCTCGGCGAGTGCGGCCGTCGCCGACCAACGCGCGGCCTTGAAGCAGATCGACGACGATGCACGGGCTGATTCGGAAGCCAGTGGCGCCGTGAGCCCAGTCGCTCTCGTGCTCACGATTCGCGACCTGCTAGACGACGACGCGACCATCGCCTGCGATGTGGGCTCGCACTACATCTACATGGCCCGGCACTTTCGGGTATACCAGCCACGGCGCCTGCTGTTCTCCGACGGGCAGCAGACGCTCGGTGTGGCGCTGCCGTGGGCCATGGCCGCCGCGATGGTGCGTCCCGGTACGCAGGTGGTCTCGGTTTCTGGTGACGGCGGATTCCTGTTCAGTGCCCAAGAACTGGAGACCGCTACACGTCTGGGGCTGAAGTTCACCCACGTCATCATGCGCGATAACGCCTATGACATGGTCGCCTTCCAACAGCTGCTGAAGTACGGACGCAAGTCCGGGGTGCAATTAGGCGATTACGACATCGTCCAATACGCAGCAGCGTTCGACGCCAACGGAATTCGCGTCGGCAGCCTCGCAGAATTCACCGCCGCGCTGCACGAGTCGCTGACCGCGCCGGGTGTCAGCATCATCGACGTGCCGGTCGACTACAGCCGCAACACCGAGCTGTTCGCCGAATTGCACCACGGGGTCGTCGAATAGCAGCTACTTCAGCTCAGTCGATGACAGGCCCAGCAAGCGGCGCGCGACGACCAATTGCTGGATCTGCTGCGTGCCCTCGAAGATGTCCATGATCTTGGAGTCACGCGCCCACTTCTCGAACAGCGTCTGTTCGGAATATCCTGTCGTGCCAGCTAATTCGACGGCCTTGAGGGTGATGTCGCTACCCACCCGGCCGGCTTTGGCCTTGCCCATCGATGCTTCTTTGGAGTTGGGGATGCGGTTGTCGGCTTGCCAGGCAGAGCGCAGCGCCAGTAAATAGCTGGCTTCCCAATCGGCTTCGAGTCGCAAGAATTCGGCCGCAGGGGCGCTTTGGGCGTGCGACGGCTTGTCGTAGGAAATTTCGACGCCGGCGTCGGTGAGAACCTTGCGGAGCTCTTCCAACGCGGCGCGGCCGATCCCGATAGCCATGGCGGCAATCACCGGGCGGGTGTTGTCGAAGGTCTCCATGACCCCGGAAAACCCTTTGCCGGCTTCGATCTCGGGGCTGCCGAGCAGGTTCTCCTTCGGTATCCGAGCGTTGTCGAACCGGATCGCGGCGGTGTCGGAGCCCCTGATGCCCAGCTTGTTCTCCAGCCGTTCGACGGTGACGCCGGGGTGCTCGCGCGGGACGATGAACGACTTGATCGCCGCACGGCCTTTCGACTTGTCCAGAGTCGCCCACACCACGATGTGAGTGGCGCGCGAACCCGCCGTCACGTAGATCTTCTCGCCGTTGATGACGTATTCGTCGCCGTCGAGCGTGGCGGTGGTGGACACGGCTGACGAGTCGGATCCGAATTCCGGCTCGGTGATGGCCATCGCGGCCCAGACTCGGCCCAACCGTTGCAGCTGCTCGTCGGTGGCCACCCCGGAGACCGCCGCGTTGCCCAGACCCTGATAGGGCATGGACAACAGCATCGCGGCATCGCCCCAGGCGGCTTCCAGTGCTGACAAGACCGCCGCCATGTTGGCGCCGTTGCGGTTCTCTTTCGTATCATCACCGGCGCGGAACGCTTCGGCCCCGGCCATGCCCGTGGTGCCAGACTCCGTGACTCCGGCGAAGATTTCGGACAAAGTGTCGAGTTCAACCGGGTAGGCATGCTCTTGCCGGTCGTATTTGCGGCCGATGGGCCGCATCATCTCCGCGGCGCCTTGATGCGCCTTGTCGACGACGGCGAGCATCTTCTTGGGCAGTTCCAGATTGATTGCCATGACGTGTCTTTCGGTAACGAAGTAGGGGAGTCAGGTGACCGGTTAGATGACGACTTAGATGACGACAATGCCCTCGGCGACGCCGATGGCCCGCAGGTCGCGGTACCAGCGCTCGACCGGGTGTTCCTTGGTGAAGCCGTGGCCGCCGAGCAGTTGCACGCCGTCCAGGCCGATCTGCATGCCCTTGTCGGCGCCCAGGCGCTTGGCCAGTGCCGCTTCCCGTGCGAACGGCAGGCCTTGTTCGGCTCGCGCGGCTCCACGCCAGGTGATCAGCCGCAAACCGTCGAGTTCGATGGCGATATTTGCGCACATGAACGCAACGGATTGACGGTGCGCGATCGGCTCGCCGAACGCGTAGCGCTCCTTTACATAGGGGACGACGTAGTCGAGCATCGCGTGGCTGGTGCCGACCGCCAGCGCTGCCCAGCCGAGGCGGGACAGCGCGATCGCCTCGGAATAGTCGGTGTCGCTTGCGTCGTCCTCGCCCAGACGTGCGTTCAGCGGCACCGACACCCGGTTCAGCTCGACGCGGCCCAGGGCGGCGGCGCGGATGCCCATGCTCGGGTCGGCCTTGACGGTGAGGCCTGAGGTCGACGACTCGACGATGAATAACGCCGGCTTGCCGTTGAGCTGGGCGGCCACGATGAACAGCTCGGCCTCGGCGGCCGCGGGAACCAGGGACTTGACCCCGTCGAGCCGGTAGCCGCTCGGTGTGCGGGTTGCCGTCGTCTTCAGATGGGTGGGGTCGAACAACGGCGCCGGCTCGGCGATGGCCAGGCAGGCTTGCGGCACGTTGTCACCGGCGAACTCGGGCAGGTAGGTGGCCTGCTGCTCGGCGCTGCCCCAGTGCGTCAGACCTGACGCCACGCCGCCGGGGGCCAGGATCGGCAGCGCCAGGCCCATGTCGCCGTAGGCCAGCGCCTCGGCGACCAGCGCATTGGTCACGCTGGAGCGTTGCGCGGCGATGCCGTCGAAGTCTTCGGGGATGTTCACCGCGGTGATGCCCAATTCGGCGGCCTTAGCGATCAGGTCGCGTGGGTAGGCCGCGGCTTCGTCGGCGTCGTGCGCGGCGGGTCGCAGAATCTCTTCGGCGAACTCGTTGACGGTTTCGACGATGAGCTTCTGGTCCTCGTCGGGGGTCAGGTCGAAGTAGTCCTGGCCGCTGGCCTTCAGCCGGGTAGGGCCGCTGCGACGTCCCGGAACGCGTTTGAACTGGCGGTTGGTGGCGCCGGCGACGGAGAAGCCGGTCTTGACGCCGTAGCGCAGGGTCCGGTTCAGCGGATCGCGCAGATGAAGCCTGTCCAGGAATTCCTGGCCGACGAGCGGAGTGAGCAGCCCGATCGCGATGTCGATGCCGGTCCGCTTGTGCTTGTGCGCACCGACGGCGGATCCGCGGCCGGTCCGCTTGGCACTTCCGTCGGTGGTGGAAAGAGTATTTGTCATGTCAGCAGCCTCGGTCGATGCCTGATGCGATACGGCTACCTTACTCCGGAGTAAGATCCGCTGACTGTTAGATAGTTCACACTCACCGATCTCAGGAGCGCGCAGGTCGAAGAGCGCCGAGCACTTCGTCGTGCAGCAGACGGTTGGTTGCCACGGCACTGCCGGCGTGCGGGCCGGCGATGCCGTCGAGGCCGGTGAAAGCGCCGCCGGCCTCGCGGACGAGGATGTCCAGCGGTGCCAGGTCCCAGACCGACACCTCCGGTTCGGCGGCGATGTCGACGGCGCCCTCGGCGACCAGACAGTAGGACAAGAAGTCACCGAACGCGCGCACCCGCCACACCGCGTCGGTCAGTCCGATGAATCGTTCACGCAAATTACGTTCGGCCCACCCCGACAGGCTGGAAAAAGACAGGCTGGCCGAGGCCAGGTCTGCCACTGCCGATACGGAGAGGCGACGCGGTGGGGAGCCGTCGACAGCAGCGAATGCGCCCTCGCCGGCAGCCGCCCACCACCGGCGGTGTAGCGCGGGTGCACTGACTACCCCGACGACAGGGACCCCGTCGTCAAGCAACGCGATGAGGCTTGCCCACACCGGCACGCCGCGGACGAAGTTCTTCGTGCCGTCGATCGGATCGATGATCCACTGCCGGCCGCTGAACATCGGTTGTCCGCCGAACTCCTCTCCGAGAATGCTGTCGCCGGGGCGTTCGCGGGCCAGTCCGGCACGCAACGCGGACTCGACCGCCCGGTCGGCGTCGGTCACCGGGGTCAGGTCCGGCTTGGTGTCGACGCGCAGGTCGAGCGCGCCGAATCGGGCGAGCGTCACCATGTCGGCTTCGTCGGCCAAACCCAGCGCGAATGCAAGGTCATGTCGGCTCACGGCAGCAGTCCTACCATGGCGTACGTGTGGAGTACCGGTGTGCTGCTACTGCTGGTGATGGCGCTCGCGTTATTTCTGGCGCCACGGTTCTTCCGCCGTAAGCCGGTCGACACTGTGGACGGCACCCTGCTGCTCACCGGTGTGAGTCCCCGACCCGATGCCACCGGCGAGCAGTACGTCACGATCACCGGCGTGATCAACGGGCCCACGGTCGATGAGTACACCGTTTATCAGCGGATGGCAGTGAATGTCGCTGACTGGCCGGCCGTCGGGCAGCTGATCCCGGTCATGTACTCGCCAAAGAACCCGAGCCACTGGGTCTTCGCGCCCTCAGAGCCTCCGCCCCGGTCCGAGCCGCCCGCCGACTAGGCAGGCGTTAGGCGGCGTGACGGGCCAGGGCAATGCCGATGCGGAACTCGAGCTTGCTGACGGTGATGGTAGGGCCGCGCGATGGAGCGCTGGAGCGGTAGTGCTCACCTGTCGGGCAGGTGAATTCCGCTGTGTGTCGTCCTGATTCGTCGACAGACGCGGTGACCCGCCAGCCGGCGGACTCTTTGACGTAGTTGCACCGCTCGCACAAGCCAATTCCGTTGACCGCGTTGGTCGGGCCGGCTTTAACGCGCGGTTGCGCATGGTCGGTGTGCCGAATCGGTGCATCGCAGTACGGCGTGCGGCAACGTTGGTCACGCAAACCGATGAAGGTGGCCAGCCCACGAGGAAAGAGCCGCGCCCGCGATTCGAGGGCGACCAGGGCCCCGGACTGAGGATGGGCGTAGAGCCGGCGCAGCGTCGCTTGTGAACGGCGGTCGTCGACCGCGGTCGCCACCAGGTGACGGGCCACCGCGGCCGGGATCGGGCCGTAGCCGCCGACTTCAGCCGGCGTGTCGTCGCCGCCGAGCAACGTGGCGTCCGACAACACGAGGTTGACCGCGATCGGCGCCGCCGTTGCTGCGCTTCTTCCGGTGACGCGTTCGACCAGGGCGTCTGCCATGACCTGCCCGCGCGACCGCCCATCGAAGGTGGTGTCCGCCTGGCGGCGCAACGCCGCATACACCGACACGCCTGTGGCGACCGGTAAAAGCGCCGTCAGATACGTCATGGTGTCGGGCGCCGGGCGGATTGTGACGCACCGTTCGTTCTCCGCCTTGGCCGCGCGCCCCACAACAGCGTGCGGATCAAGCCGATAAGCGATGGCCCTGGCTGCGGCGGCCACCCGCGCATCTCCCATGCCGTCCAGATCGGTCGGCTCGCCGCACAGCTCGGCATCCAAAGCCCGACGTTCCTCGACATCGAGGCACGCGCTTTCCCGGACGATCAGGGTGGCCCGCCATTCCGACAGAAGCCCGTGCTCAAGCGCCGCAAGGGTGTAAGGC
>NZ_JBARMY010000158.1:0-3616 GCF_049802695.1 Mycobacterium sp. | reverse complement strand
GGCCGGGGTGGTGGCCGCGGCGCACGCCGGTCGGGTGGGCGCGCAGCAGGGCGTCGTCGCCCGGACTGTGGAAGTGATGCGGTCACTCGGCGCGCAGCGCTCCGACATTTCGGTGCTGCTCGGGCCTGCGGTCAGCGGCCGGAATTACGAAGTGCCCGCCGCGATGGCCGACGAGGTCGAGGCGACGTTGCCCGGCAGCCGCACCACTACCGCCCGAGGCACCCCCGGGCTTGATCTTCGGGCCGGAATCTCCGGGCAGCTCGAGGCTCTGGGCGTGACCACAATCGATGTCGACCCGCGCTGCACAGTGGCCGACCGGGCGTTGTTCAGCCATCGCCGGAACGCACCGACGGGGCGGCTGGCGTCTTTGGTGTGGATGGAATGACTGGCGTGGTGGCCGACATTGCAGCCCGAACCAGCCGGGAATCCGAATTGGCCAACGCCTTGGACGTGGTCCGCAGTCGGCTTGCGGCGGCCGCGCATGCGGCCGGACGCAATGCCGAAGAAATTGCACTTCTGCCGGTCACGAAATTCTTTCCGGCGACCGATGTCGCAATTCTGTTCGGATTGGGTTGCTCGTCGTTCGGCGAATCGCGCGAGCAGGAAGCGTCGGCGAAGGTCGCCGACGTGGCGCGCTGGGCAGGCACGGATGCTCGACCGATTCACTGGCACATGGTCGGTCAGATTCAGCGCAATAAAGCCCGGTCGTTGGCGCGGTGGGCGCACACAGTGCACTCGGCCGCCAGCGTCCGTTTGGTCAGCGCGCTCGACCGAGCGGTGGGCGCTGCCCTGCAGGAGGGTGAGCGAACGGGTCGGCTGCGGGTCTATCTGCAGCTCAGTCTGGACGGTGACGTGTCCCGCGGCGGCGTCGACATCTCGCTGCCCGGCGCAGTCGACGAACTGTGCGCCCAGGTTGCCGCCTCCCGGAATCTGGAGTTGGTCGGGCTGATGAGCATTCCGCCGCTGACCTGGGCGGCCGAAGCAGCTTTTGCACGTCTACAGGCCGAGCATGCGCGGGTGCTCCAAGCGCATCCGGGCGCGGTGGGGCTGTCTGCCGGGATGTCCGACGACCTCGAAGTCGCGGTAAAACACGGTTCGACGTGTGTGCGTGTCGGTACCGCGCTAATGGGTTCTCGACCGTTACGGTCACCGTGAACAGTCACTGTAGTCACACCTTCATCACAGACACCGGATCACGAGTTCCCCCAGAAGGATCACGCGATGAGCACACTGCACAAAGTCAAGGCCTATTTCGGAATGGCGCCGATGGAGGAGTACGACGACGAGTACTACGACGACCGTGCGCCCGCCCGCGCCGGCTACCCCCGGCAGCGGGGATTCGACGACGGCTACCGCCAGTACGACGGACCGGAGTACGACGACCCGCGCGGTGAGGCGCCCGATTACCCAGGAGCGGCCGGTTACCGCGGTGGTTACGGCGACGACCAGCGTTTCCGCTCCCGCGACTTCGAGCGCAGTGACCTGGCCCGGCCGCGTTTCGGGATGCTGCGGAACTCAACCCGCGGCGCTCTGGCGATGGACCCGCGCCGGATGGCGATGCTCTTCGAAGAGGGCAGCCCGCTGTCGAAGATCACCACGCTGCGGCCCAAGGACTACAGCGAAGCCCGGACCATCGGTGAGCGCTTCCGCGACGGCACCCCGGTAATCATGGACCTGGTGACGATGGACAACGCCGACGCCAAACGGTTGGTCGACTTCGCGGCGGGCTTGGCGTTCGCCCTGCGGGGCTCGTTCGACAAGGTCGCGACCAAGGTCTTCCTGCTGTCGCCGGCAGATGTCGACGTGACGCCCGAGGAGCGCCGCCGGATCGCTGAGACGGGCTTCTACGCCTACCAGTAGCCGACGGTAAGCCGGATGAGGACCGGGCGCGGCACTCGGTAGGCTGGCGGTCGTCGCGCTGGTCGGCCGGTCGCGATGTCGGCTCGCGATGTCGGCAATGTCACATCCTCATCGGTAAGGTCGGGTTCTCGTTGGCGCAGTTCTTCCACATCCTTGGATTCGCGCTGTTCATCTTCTGGCTGCTGCTGATCGCTCGGGTCGTCGTCGAATTCATCCGCTCGGTCAGCCGTGACTGGCGACCGCGCGGAGCCACCGTGGTCATCCTGGAGGTCATCATGTCGCTGACCGACCCGCCGGTGAGGCTGCTGCGCCGGCTGATACCCCAGCTCACCATCGGTGCGGTTCGTTTCGACCTGTCGATCATGGTGCTGCTGCTGGTCGCGTTCATCGGCATGCAGGTGGCCCTCAACGTTCGCGGCTGAAGGCTTTGCATCGGCTTGGTCCCGGCTTGGTAAAGACACGTGGGTCAAGCGATTTCGGAGACAACAATGGTGTTAGGACGCGGATTTGTCGCGCCTTAGATTTTGAAATTAGGTCTTATTTATAGGGCATATCGGCGACTTGCGGTTCTGCTGTGACAGGATGGACGCCAGTTGCAGTACGGCCAGCTCACCGTTCTACACTTTGCTGATCTGTTTGAAGTACCAGACCCGAGGGGGCAGAAAATGCCGCTTACACCAGCCGATGTCCACAATGTGGCGTTCAGTAAGCCGCCGATCGGTAAGCGGGGTTACAACGAAGATGAGGTCGACGCCTTCCTCGACTTGGTCGAAACCGAGCTGACTCGCCTCATCGAGGAGAATTCCGATCTTCGGCAGCGCGTCAACGAGCTAGACCAGGAACTGGCCGGCGCCCGCGCCGGCAACGGTGCGAGCCAGACCACGGAGGCCATCCCGCTGTACCGACCGGAACCGGAACGGGAACCGGAACCCGAACCGGAGCCGGTCAGGGCCGCGCCGGAGCCGGCGGCACCTGCGGTGTCCACGGGGTCCAACGAAGAGCATGCGCTCAGAGCCGCCAAGGTGCTCAGCCTGGCCCAGGACACCGCCGACCGGCTGACCGGCACGGCCAAGGCCGAATCCGACAAGCTGCTGGCCGATGCCCGCGCCAATGCCGACCAGATCCTGGGCGACGCGCGGCGCGAAGCCGAGACCACGGTCACCGAGGCGCGCCAGCGCGCCGACGCGATGCTGTCCGATGCGCAGAATCGCTCCGAGACACAACTGCGGCAGGCTCAGGAGAAGGCCGATGCGCTGCAGGCTGACGCCGAGCGCAAGCACTCGGAGATCATGGGCACGATCAATCAGCAGCGCACCGTGCTAGAGGGCCGGCTCGAGCAACTACGCACATTCGAACGCGAATACCGCACCCGACTGAAGACCTACCTGGAGTCCCAGCTCGAAGAACTCGGTCAGCGCGGCTCTGCTGCGCCGGTCGACTCCAGCGCGAACAATGAGGCTGGTGGGTTCAACCAGTTCAACCGGGGCAACAACTAGCAGAGAGTACGCCGCACGCTCAGTCGGTACCCAGTCGGTACGCAGGCAGTGTGCCGCGTCCGCTGGAGGATGAAGGATGCTGCTTATCGCGCTCGTGCTGGCAGTCATAGGTCTCGCCGCTCTGGTGTTCGCGGTCGTCACCAGCAATGAGTTCATCGCCTACATCTGCATCGCCGCCAGTGTGCTCGGCGTCATCCTGCTGATTGTCGACGCGCTGCGCGAGCGTCAGCGACGCGCAGTCGACGGCGACAAATTAGGAA
>NZ_JBARMY010000157.1:0-1943 GCF_049802695.1 Mycobacterium sp. | reverse complement strand
GCCAAGAGCGACCTGTCGACGCTGTTGGAGGATCTGCGCCTGGTGCGGCCCACCGAGCTGAACTTTGTGCCGCGCATCTGGGAGATGCTGTACCACGAATACGGCAGCGAAGTGGACCGGCGGACAGCTGAAGGGCTCAGCCGGGACGCCGCCGAGGCGCAGGTGTTGCAGGAAATACGCCGCGAGCTGCTGGGCGGGCGGTTCATCTTCGCGATGACCGGGTCGGCACCGACCTCCGCGGAGCTGAAGTCCTGGGTCGAGTCGCTGTTGGAGATGCCGCTGCTGGACGGCTATGGCTCCACCGAGGCCGGCATGGTGCTCTTCGACGGGCAGATTCAACGCCCGCCGGTGGTCGACTACAAGCTGGACGACGTTCCGGACCTGGGCTACTTCAGCACCGACCGGCCCTATCCGCGCGGTGAACTGCTGCTGAAAACCGAGAACATGTTCCCCGGCTACTACAAGCGGGCCGAGACCACTGCCGGGGTGTTCGACGCCGACGGCTACTACCGGACCGGCGACGTCTTCGCCGAGACCGCACCCGACCACCTGGTCTATGTCGACCGCCGCAACAACGTGCTCAAGCTCGCACAGGGCGAGTTCGTCACCCTGGCCAAGCTGGAGGCGGTGTTCGGCAACAGCCCGCTGGTTCGCCAAATCTACGTCTACGGCAACAGCGCGCAGCCTTATCTGCTGGCGGTCGTGGTGCCGACCGAAGATGCACTGAAGCGCTACGCCGCCGATGGGGACGCCGCGACGCTGAAGGCGCGCATCGCCGAGTCGCTGCAGAACGTTGCTCGCGAGGCGAGCCTGCAGTCCTACGAGGTGCCGCGCGACTTCATCATCGAGACGGAGCCGTTCACCCTGGAGAACGGGCTGCTGACCGGTATCCGGAAGCTGGCGTGGCCGAAGTTGAAGCAGCACTACGGCGAACGCCTGGAGGAGCTGTACGCCGATCTGGCCGAGGGCCAGGCCAACGAGTTGACCGAACTGCGCCGCAACGGCGCCCAGGCGCCGGCGCTACAGACGGTGAGCCGGGCCGCCGCCGCGATGCTGGGTGCGACGAGCTCCGACCTGACGCCCGATGCGCACTTCACCGACCTGGGTGGCGACTCGCTGTCGGCGCTGAGCTTCGGCAACCTGCTGCGAGAGATCTTCGACGTCGACGTGCCGGTGGGCGTGATCGTCAGCCCGGCCAACGACCTGCAGGCCATCGCCGATTACATCGAGGCCGAGCGCCAGGGCACCAAGCGGCCCACCTTCGCCGCGGTGCACGGTCGGGACGCGACTGAGGTGCATGCCGGGGACTTGACGCTGGACAAGTTCCTCGACTCGGCGACGCTGGTGGCCGCGCCGAATCTGCCGCAGCCGACCGGCGAGGTGCGCACTGTGCTGCTGACCGGCTCCACGGGTTTTCTAGGCCGCTACCTGGCGCTGGAGTGGTTGGAGCGGATGTCGCTGGTCGACGGCAAGGTGATTGCGCTGGTCCGGGCTAAGGACGACGAGGCCGCCCGGGCCCGCCTCGACAGCACCTTCGACAGCGGAGATGCCAAGCTGCTGGCGCACTACCAGAAATTGGCCGCCGACCACCTGGAGGTCATCGCCGGCGACAAGGGCGAGGCCAACCTCGGGCTGGACCCGCAGGCCTGGCAACGGCTGGCTGACACCATCGATCTGATCGTCGATCCCGCGGCGCTGGTCAACCATGTGCTGCCGTACGGCGAGCTGTTCGGCCCCAACGCGCTGGGCACCGCGGAGCTGATCCGGATCGCGCTGACCACGAAGCTGAAGTCGTACACCTACGTGTCGACGATCGGCGTCGGCGACCAGATCAAGCCGGGCCAGTTCGTCGAGGACGCCGACATCCGGAAGATCAGCGCGACGCGTGCGATCAACGACAGCTACGCCAACGGCTACGGCAACAGCAAGTGGGCCGGCGAGGT
>NZ_JBARMY010000156.1:0-4798 GCF_049802695.1 Mycobacterium sp. | reverse complement strand
CCACTGCGCCGAACGCGCAGCGCCAGAGCCCGAATTGCGCGAACACCCCACCGATGGCCGGCCCGGCCACCGTCGCGACGCCCCACATCGCGGCGACCAGCGCCGACGCCCGCGTCCAGAGCGACCGCGGCAGTGCGGTGTTGATGATCGCGTAGCTCAAACCCGTCAACAGACCACCCGCCGCGCCCTGCAGTGTGCGCCCCATCAGCAGCGTCTCCATGCTGGGAGCCATCGCGCAAACCAGGCTGCCGAACCCGAACACCGCCACTCCCAGCAGGTAGGACGACCGGGCGCCGATGCGTAGCAGCGCCGGTTTCACCGTGACCGCCGCCACCACCGACCCGACCAGATAGAGCGTCGTCACCCAGGCATACAGCCGCTCGCCACCGATATCGGCGACGGTGCTGGGCAACAGGCTGACTGTGATGAATTCATTGGTGGCGTAGAGCGCTACCCCGCCGGCCAACAGCGTCGAAGTACCCAGGAACTCGCGACCCAGCAGGTCGCGCCAACCCTCGGGGGGCGCCTCGATGGTGTTTGTCACGGAATTCACGTCTATCACGATCCGGGGTCGTCGGGTTAACGGGGCCGATGCTGCACAGGGCCGAGTGGCCGGGGAAGCGTCACTTCAAACCGGCAGCGTCCATCCCGCGCAGCTCCTTCTTCAAGTCGGCGATCTCGTCGCGGAACCGCGCCGCCAGCTCGAACTGAAGATCTCGCGCTGCGGCCATCATCTGCGCGGTGAGGTCCTTGATGAGGTCGGCGAGTTCGGCGCGCGGCATGTGGGCGGTGTCGCGGCCCTCGAACACTCCAGCGCTGACCGCCCGGCCCGGTTCACCCTGGGCACGCCGGCCGCGCGATGAGTTGCGACCCGACCCGCCAACCTGAACAGCCCCGGTGGCATCGGTATCCGCGGCTTCGCGGTAGACCACGTCGAGGATGTCTGCGATCTTCTTGCGCAGCGGCTGCGGATCGATGCCGTGGGCCTCGTTGTAGGCGACCTGCTTGGCGCGGCGCCGCTCGGTCTCGTCGATGGCCTCTTTCATCGAGTCGGTGATGGTATCGGCGTACATGTGAACTTCACCGGAGACGTTGCGGGCGGCCCGGCCGATCGTCTGGATCAGGCTGCGCGAGGAGCGCAGGAAGCCTTCCTTGTCGGCGTCGAGAATCGAAACCAGCGACACCTCCGGTAAGTCCAGCCCTTCCCGCAACAGGTTGATGCCCACCAGCACGTCGTACTCGCCGAGCCGCAGCTGGCGCAGCAGCTCCACCCGGCGCAGCGTGTCGACCTCGGAGTGCAGGTAACGCACCCGGATGCCCATCTCGAGCAGGTAGTCGGTGAGGTCTTCGGCCATCTTCTTGGTCAGCGTGGTCACCAGCACCCGCTGATCGGCCTCGGTGCGTTTGCGGATCTCCCCAATCAGGTCGTCGATCTGGCCCTTGGTCGGCTTGACCACGACTTTCGGGTCGACCAGGCCTGTCGGCCGGATCACCTGCTCGACGAACTCCCCACCGGACTGGCTCAGCTCGTAGGGGCCCGGGGTGGCCGACAGGTACACCGTCTGGCCGATCCGGTTGGCGAACTCCTCCCAGGTCAATGGGCGGTTGTCACACGCTGACGGCAGCCGGAACCCGAACTCGACCAGGTTGCGCTTGCGGGACATGTCGCCTTCGTACATGCCGCCGATCTGCGGCACCGTGACGTGCGACTCGTCGATGACGAGCAGGAAATCCTCCGGAAAGTAGTCGAGTAGGGTCGCCGGCGGTGATCCCGGCCCCCGGCCGTCGATGTGCCGGGAGTAGTTCTCGATGCCAGAGCAGAACCCCACCTGGCGCATCATCTCGATGTCGTAGTTCGTCCGCATCCGCAGTCGCTGCGCTTCCAGCAGCTTGCCCTGTCGCTCGAATTCGGCGAGCCGCTCGGCGAGTTCCTGCTCGATGGTGGAGATGGCCTGAGCCATCCGCTCCGGGCCGGCCACATAGTGGGTAGCGGGGAAGATCCGCAGCGTCTCGACCTTGCGGATCACGTCACCGGTCAGCGGATGCAGGTAGTAGAGCGCCTCGATGTCGTCGCCGAAGAACTCGATGCGAACGGCCAGTTCCTCGTAGGACGGGATGATCTCGACCGTGTCGCCGCGCACTCTGAACGAGCCGCGGGTGAAGGACAGGTCGTTGCGGGTGTACTGCACGTCGACCAGGAGCCGCAGCAGCGCGTCGCGGGGCACCTCGATGCCGACCTGCAGTTCCACCGAGCGATCCAGGTACGACTGCGGTGTGCCGAGGCCATAGATACACGACACCGACGCGACCACCACCACGTCGCGCCGCGACAGCAGCGACGATGTCGCGGAGTGCCGCAACCGCTCGACGTCGTCGTTGATCGAGCTGTCTTTCTCGATGTAGGTGTCGGTCTGCGCGATATAGGCTTCCGGCTGGTAGTAGTCGTAGTACGACACGAAGTACTCGACCGCGTTGTGCGGCAACATCTCTCGCAGCTCGTTGGCCAGCTGGGCGGCCAGTGTCTTGTTCGGCGCCATGACCAGGGTGGGCCGTTGCAGCCGCTCGATGAGCCAAGCGGTGGTGGCCGATTTGCCGGTGCCGGTGGCACCGAGCAGCACGACGTCCCGCTCACCCGCGAGGACCCGGCGCTCCAGCTCGTCGATGGCGGCCGGCTGGTCGCCCGCGGGATTGTGCGGGCTGACCACCTCGAAACGGCCACCGGCGCGCACCACCTCGTCGACGGCGCGGTATTCCGAGTGCGCGAGCACCGGATGTTCGGTAGCGAAAGCCATGCGTCTAGGTTAATCCCGGCCACCGACAACGCCGTCCCGGCGACGATGCGGGCCGGCACCGCCCGAGAAGGAGCCGGACCAGAGGCCGTCCGGGCGACGATGCGGGCCGGCACGGCCCGAGAAGGAGCCGGACCAGAGGCGACGTCGCTCAGGCGTGCTGTCGGGTCCACACCTTGGTGGCCGGGTCACACTGGATCAGGTAACCATCGTCGGATTTCGACATAGCGAACACCGGGGTCTCCGGCTCGTCGCAGGAGGTCCCGGCCGGGTGGACGCCGGTCGTCAGCGGGGCCTTGTCCCAGGTGTTGTCTTCGCAGACGACCGGCTCGTTGGCGCTGGAGTCGTAGGCGAGCTTGTCGACGTCATTGCAGGCTCCGCCGAGCATCGCGGGCGACGAACCCGGCCCGGGCGCACCCGGGACGGCGGCGACCGTCGTCGGGTCGGCCACCGCCACGTTCGGCGGCACATCCCCTACCCTGGTCGCCACGGCGGGAATCCGCAGCGAAGCGCCCTGCGCGCCGCAGGCGCTGCTCTTCACCGTTTGGATCTGCACGCCCCGCAGCGTGCCGTCCGCCTGTGGCGTCAACGACCAGACCACCATCTCGTCCTGGCTGGCCGTCACCGTCCGGTTCTGGCGGCACTCCACCTGCACCTCCCTGGGCGCACTCTGCCAGTGTCCGTTGACGTAGGTCAGCACGCTGGTGTTACCGCTGCCGGTGGTCTTCGCGATCTGGTGGTTGACCGTGTCCAGCTTGGTCCCGGTGGCGGAGCATCCGGTTGAGGTGCACGACGAATGAAACGCCCACCAACTGCTCGGGGCGCCGTCGTTCCCGATAACACCGTTCGACGTCTGCTTGGCCCGGTCGTAGTCGAACCGGTAGATCCCGTCGAGCACCGCCTGCGGAGCAGCTCCTCCGGAGCTGCCGGCACGCTGATCGGCCGACGTCGCGTGCAGCTGCGGCGGTGGCGTCTGTTGCGCGGCAGACGGTCCCGGCCAGAAGAACCAGGAAGTCGCCCAGGTGATCGCCAGGGCGATGAGCATGGTGGCGACGACCGCGGTCGCGACCTTGGCCCGCAGAGTCCAGCCGCGAATCGTCTCCCAGGACAACCCCTTTGCGACCGACGGCATGGCCGCGACCAGCACGGGCTTGCTGCGGCGCCGGCTCTTCGAGACGCCAGCGAGGCAGTCGCTGAACGCGGTGGCGAAGTCGCGGCAGCAGTCGAATCTTTCGTCGGGCTCTTTGGCCAGCGCCTTGCGCAGCACGTCGTCGAGGTGTGCCAGCTCCGGCCGGTGATCGCTGAGCCGCGGCGGCGGGCAGTTGAGGTGCATGCTGATGGCCTCGACCGGGTTGGCGTGCGGAAACGGCGTCGCCCCGGTGAGCAGATGGAATGCACTGGCCGCCAAGGCATATTGGTCGGCCCGCCCGTCCATCTTCTGACCCAGCAGTTGCTCGGGTGCGGCGTAGGCGACGGTTCCCACCGCCACGTTGGTGGCCGTGATGCCGCTGACGTCTGCGAGTTGGCGGGCTACCCCGAAGTCGGCGAGCAGGATTCGCCGCTCCCCCGCTTCTGGATGGGTCAGCAGAATGTTGGCCGGTTTGACGTCGCGGTGCAGCAGCCCGCGATGGTGCGCGTAGTCGAGCGCGCTCGCGACGGCGGTGACGATGGCGCAGACGTCCTCGACGGACATGCCTTTGCGGTAGCGCTCTTTGACGACATGGGCCGCGTCGGTGCCTTCGACGTAGTCCATCGCGATCCACAGCTGGCCATGGAACTCGCCGCGGTCGTGCACCGCGACGATGTGCGGATGCCACAACGTGGCCGCCAGGTCGGCTTCCCGGTTGAATCTCTCCCGGAATTCGCCGTCGGCGGTCATGTCTCTGGTCAGAACTTTGAGCGCGTCGCGACGCGGCAACCGGGGATGCTTGGCGAGATAGACGTCGGCCATCCCGCCCGAGCCCAGTGGCCGCAGCACGGTGTAGCCGGCGAAGGCTGTGCGGTTGGCG